>NZ_JAMYQC010000025.1:0-104413 GCF_040320645.1 Mesorhizobium sp. M0633 | reverse complement strand
CGGCATCAGGAACGGCTTGTCGAGCGGACGCACCGGCGTCGGGATGTAGGCATCGACCGCAGCCATCAGTTCGCGGATGGCGTCCTCGCCGATCTTCTTGTCGCTATCTTCAAGTGCGGCAAGCGCCGAACCCTTGACGATCGGAATGTCGTCGCCGGGGAACTCGTTCTTGGTCAAAAGCTCACGCACCTCGAGCTCGACCAGCTCGAGCAGCTCGGCGTCGTCGACCTGGTCGACCTTGTTCAAGAACACCACGATCGAGGGCACGCCGACCTGGCGGGCGAGCAGGATGTGCTCGCGCGTCTGCGGCATCGGGCCGTCGGCGGCCGACACCACCAGGATCGCGCCGTCCATCTGCGCAGCACCGGTGATCATGTTCTTCACATAGTCGGCGTGGCCGGGGCAGTCGACATGGGCATAGTGGCGGTTGGCGGTTTCGTATTCGACGTGCGCCGTCGAAATGGTGATGCCGCGCGCCTTCTCTTCGGGCGCCGCATCGATCTGGTCGTAGCGCTTGTATTCGCCAAAATACTTGGTGATCGCCGCCGTCAGCGACGTCTTGCCATGATCGACGTGACCAATCGTGCCAATGTTCACATGAGGCTTAGTGCGCTCGAATTTACCTTTTGCCATAGTCTCTTTCCTTGGACGGCCTGGGGACGGCCTGGACCTTCAGTTCAGTCGAATGCGGGGCGATTAGCGACTAAGGCCGAAAAACACAAGTGCCTTGTCGCCGAGCGCGCTCGCCCGGCCCGAACGCGTGATCCGGTTTCGGAGAATGTGGCGCGGATATAGGAACGAACAAGGGCAAATGGAATGGTTACGGCGGCGGCTGACGGCTTTGCCGGATTTACAGCCGGATCTGGCCCATTGCCGCCCTGGCGCCGGTCTGATTTCGTGGGCCGATGCATTTCATCCCGACTGCCATACGAGGCCCGCTGTTCATGGTCGTTTCGACCGGGTCCTACATCGTCAACGACACGATGATGAAACTCGCAACCGCGGGACTGCCGCCCTATGAGGTGCTGTTCCTGCGCGGCGCTGCGGCAACATTGTGGGGCATTCCGCTGCTGTTCATGCTGGGCTATGGCAAGCAGATCCCGCTGATCCTCGACGCCAAGGTTTTGCGCAGGAACCTGCTCGAACTGGGTGCGATCCTTTGCTACGTGGTGGCGCTCGCCAACATGCAGATCGCCGATTCGACCGCGCTCGGACAGATCACGCCCTTGCTGATGCTGGTCGGCTCCTCGATGCTGTTTGGCGAACGGATCGGCGGGGTGCGCCTGGCGCTGATCGGCCTTGGTTTTATCGGCGCGGTGATGGTGGCACAACCGACGATGCAGGGGATTTCGGTCTATGCCCTGCTGGCGCTAGGCAATGCAGCCCTGTCCGCGGCGCGCGATCTGGCCGGACGCAAGGTCGCCGCCGACGTGCCGGGAATGGTCGTCGCTATGTCCGCGGTGATTGTCGTGCTCGCGGGGGCCGGGGCAGCTCATTTGCTTTCCGAGCAGTGGGTGGTGCCTGAAATCCGTCACCTGCTGCTGATGGGCGGCGCCGGACTGTTCCTGATCTTCGGCCACTTCTTCATCTTCATGGCCTATCGCGTCGGGCCGACCAGCGTGGTAGCGCCGTTCTACTATTGCTTTACCGTCTGGGCGGTGACTTCAGGCCTGGTGGTTTTCCGGCAGCTCCCGAATGCGCTGGCCATCTGCGGCATCCTGCTGGTGGTGGCCAGCGGGTTGACCATCGTCTCGCTCGACGAGCGCAAGCGCCGGTTGACCGTCGTCGCTTGAAACTGAAATCGGCCTGCACAATAGGAGGAGCGCGTGGCAAGCCCGGATGACAACCAGAATTCACGCAACCGCAGGCTTATCGGAAAGTGCCTGTGCGGCGCCGTTCAGTACGCGGTGGCGGACGCGTTCGTCTATGCCGCGAACTGCCACTGCTCGAACTGCCGGCGCACCACCGGCTCGGCCTTCAAGCCATTCGCCGGCATCGAGCGCGACAGGCTGAGCCTGGCGAGGGGCGAGGACAATCTCATGATCTTCGGCGACGACACCGGCCATGACGCGCACTGCAAGACTTGCGGCTCGTTGCTCTATTCGGTGGTCCGCGACGGTGCCTTCGTGCATGTCGCCATGGGAAGTCTCGTCGACGAGCCGACCATCCGGCCGACGCAGCACATCTTCGTCGGCTCCAAGGCGAAGCGGTTCACGATCACCGACGATCTGCCGCAATACAGAGAACACGCGGTCGCCGGAGATGCCGGCGAATAGCTGACCGTTAGAAAACGCTCAACCAAATTATCGTTTCGTTTTCGCGTCCGCCGCCAAGGAAACTATACTGTGCTCCGTCACTGAACCTATGTCGCGGAGATTTCTGTGGCATTGCCGCCCGACTGGTTGCCCAATGGTGCGATGAGGCGCGTCATTTGCCACTGGACGGCCGGCTCGCATTCGGCCGGCGATACCGACAGGGATGCGTATCACATACTGGTCGAGGGGAATGGCCGCCTGGTCAGGGGCCGGCCTTCGATCGCGCTCAATTCGAGCCGGGTAAAACCGGGATATGCCGCGCACACGCTCAACTGCAACGGCGGCTCGATCGGGGTTTCGCTCTGCTGCATGGCCGGGGCGGAGGAAAGGCCGTTCGATGCCGGCCGCTATCCGATGACCAGGGCGCAGTGGGACGCGATGGCCGCCGTCGTCGCCGAACTCTGCAAATACTACCGCATCAAGGTCACGCCCAAAACGGTGCTGTCGCATGCCGAAGTCGAGAGCAATCTCGGCATCGAGCAGCGCGGAAAATGGGATTTCACCCGGCTGCCCTTCGATCCGACGATCAGCGGCGCAAGCGCCTGTGGCGAGCGGCTGCGCCGGGACGTGACGGCGGCAATTGGCGCGATGCCAAATCTGCCGGTTAGGATTGGGCGCGATGCCGCATGGCAGCGACTGCTCGAGGAATTATGGCCGATCATGGTGAGAGGGCTGGAAGCCGGCCTCAACACGCTGATCCGCGAAATCCTCAAAAGGATCAGATAGGCGGTCGGCATTCACCCGAATGCCGACGCAACTGCCGGACGGCTTCTACAGAGCCCTCTTGCCGCTGAACTGGTGATAGGCCCACAGGACAACCACCGCACCGACCACGGCTACGATCAGGCTATAGATGTTGAGCCCGGTAACGCCCGACGCGCCAAAGGCGCTGAAGATGAGCCCGCCGACGATGGCACCGACAATCCCGAGCACGATGTCGAGCACAAGGCCTTGCCCGCTTTTATTGACGATCTTGCTGCCTATGAAGCCGGCGATGACGCCGAGAATAATCCAGCTTAATATTGACATTTTTCCTCTCCGTTCCCCGCACCCGATTACTTCCACATTATTAAGCAAAGCTCAAGCCAACTTGAAAATCATGATTACGGAAAGCTCAAACCGGCTTGAAATTCGCCATGGATGCGTCATTGTTGGAGATGGACGGGCAATTTGACATGGAGATCCACAATGGGACTGTTTGACAATGCCGTTCCCGGCGGCAACGTCGCCAAGCCGCTGATGATCGCGCTCGGCGCACTTTTGGTGGGAAAAATGCTGAGCGGTGGAAGTTCCGCCCAGACGGAGGCAGCGCAAAGCCCTGCCCCCGTCCCGCCTGATACAACCGCATCCGCCGATGGCGGCCTGCTCGGCGGTCTGGGCGGCCTGCTCGACAAACTGAAGGACGCCGGCCACGGCAACGTTGCCAATTCGTGGGTCGGTACCGGTCAGAACCAGCCGATCAACCCCAGCGATCTGGGCAGTGCTCTCGGGCCACAAATCATTCAGGAGATCGCGCAAAGGACGGGCCTGAACCAGCAGGATCTGCTCAAGCAATTGTCCGCGGCCTTGCCCGGGCTTGTCGACCAGCTGACGCCGAACGGGCAAGTGCCGCAGCAGAACCAGCTCGCGTCCATATTCAGCAAATTCGCGAGCTGACGCCTGTCGCCCAACGCCGCCTGCGGTTCGGGACAACGATAACACAGATTAAGATGCGCGTCCGTCTGGACGCGCAACGAATACTTTGAACTATCGGCAAAAGCGCTTCGCTTGGGGCTGCCTGCTTCGGCATCGTGCGCGAGGTGCGCCGCGGCTTGGGGGAAATCTGGAGCGGGTAGCGGGAATCGAACCCGCATATTCAGCTTGGAAGGCTGCTGCTCTACCACTGAGCTATACCCGCGCCTTTCAGTCAAGCATCGGATCCGCTCCGACGCTCGCTCTGCGTTTCAGGGCTTCCGGGCCGGCAGTGGTGGAGAGGGTTGGATTTGAACCAACGTAGGCATAGCCAACGGATTTACAGTCCGTCCCCTTTAACCACTCGGGCACCTCTCCAGTCTGCCGCCGGAGCCATGCAACGAGGCATCGACGCGTCGCGGCTGCCAAAGCAGCCCTTCCGCGAAGCGCCTTATGGCGGCAGCGCCCAAAACTGTCAACCGCAACAGTCCGGCAAAAAGCGCTGAATCTCACGCCTCGCCCGACAAGCAGCTTATGCGGCTGTATCCATGGCCGGACGACACAGCTATAGAAGCCGGCCATGAGCAACGATAACAAATCCAAGACCCCTAAAGACACCCACTACGCCAAGCTGCGCCGCGCGCATCGCGACGAGAAGAGCGGTGGCGCGCCTGCATTCAGGCCACGCCAGCCGGTGCCGCCCGGCGAGAACCCGGCGGATGGGCTGGTGCGGCTCTACGGGCTGCACACGGTGCGGGCCGCACTCGACAATCCGCGCCGAAAAATCAAGAAGATGCTGGTGACGCGCAACGCTGCCGAGCGGCTGGCAATCGCCGACCTTGGCGCTTTGCCCTTCAAGGCGGAGTTGGTCGAACCCAGGGACATCGACAAGGTCACCGGCTCGGATGCCGTGCACCAGGGCGTGCTGATCGAGGCCGAGCCGCTGAAACCGAAACGCCTCGATGCGCTCGGCGACACCAGGCTGGTGCTGGTGCTCGACCAGATCACCGATCCGCACAATGTCGGTGCGATCCTGCGCTCGGCGGTGGCTTTCGGCGCCGGTGCATTGATCACCACGGCGCGCCACAGCCCGCAGGAATCCGGCGTACTGGCGAAGTCGGCCTCCGGCGCGCTCGAGCATATCGACCAGATCGAGGTGAAGAACCTCGCCGATGCGCTGGAGCAGCTGCACGAGGCCGGCTTCCAGACCATCGGGCTGGATTCGGACGGTCCGGCGGAGCTCGAAACGAGCTTTTCGGGAGAGAAGATCGCATTGGTGCTGGGCGCCGAGGGCAAAGGCCTGCGCCAGAAGACGCGCGAGACGGTGACGACGCTGGCCCGCCTCGACATGCCGGGCGCCATTCGTTCGCTCAACGTCTCGAATGCCGCGGCGGTGAGCCTTTATGCGGCGAGGCGGTGGTTCGCGCGCGGCAAATAGGGCGCAATGCATGTCATTGGATTTTGCCGTTCTCAATCCAGATGGACATATCGATCGATGCGTATCGGTAGGTCCCTCTGCGCATCATGAAATCGTGTCAATCGCAAACCAAAACGCGTTTGAACTCATACTGAAATTCGAAGATTTCTATGAGGACGTCACTCTTCCGATCGAATCCCTACCTTCCTTGACCAAGCAAGTTGAGGCACTTGTGCGAACTGAAGGAATGTCGGAGGAATCCAAAGATTTTCTGAAACGTTTTGCCGATCTCATACGCTATGCGGTCGAACGAAGTCGGCCCATCGAAGGTATTGCAGACTAATTCACTTCACTCTCACCCAACCTCGTGACCAGCCATCCGCTCCAGTGCCCTGACCAGTGCCGAATGGTCTTCCTTTGCTCCACCGTTCGCCGCGCAAGAGTTGAACAATTGCTGCGTCATCGAGGTGTTGGGTAGTGCTACCCCAAGCGCCTTCGCGCCTTCCAGCGCCAGATTGAGATCCTTCTGGTGGAGTTCGACGCGAAAGCCCGGCGCGAAGCTGCGCTTGATCATGCGCTCGCCATGCACTTCCAGGATACGCGAGTTTGCGAGCCCGCCCATCAGCGCCTGCCTGACCTTGGCCGGGTCGGCGCCGGCTTTCGATGCAAAAACAAGCGCTTCGGCGACGGCCTCAATGGTCAGCGCGACGACGATCTGGTTGGCGACCTTGGTGGTCTGGCCGACGCCGTTCGGTCCGACCAGAGTGATGTTCTTGCCAAGCTTCTCGAAGATGGGCCTGGCGCGTTCGAAGGCTTTTTCCTCACCGCCGACCATGATGGTCAGCGAAGCCGCCTTGGCGCCGACCTCGCCGCCCGACACCGGCGCGTCGAGATAGTCGCAGCCGAGATCGTTGATCTTTCTTGCGAATTCCTTGGTCTCGATCGGCGAGATCGAGCTCATGTCGATGACCAGCTTGCCTCTTGTTAGGCCGGACGCGACGCCGTTTTGGCCGAACAGCACATCGGCGACCTGCGGTGTGTCGGGAACCATGGTGATGACGATGTCGGCCGCGCGCGCGACGGCATCATGGCCGGTGACTGTCTTCAGGCCCTTGGCGACGAGATCGGCCGGCGGCTTCGAGCGGTGGTCGCTGGCGACGACCTGATAACCGGCGTCTAGCAGATGCCCCGCCATCGGCGCGCCCATGATGCCGAGGCCGATGAAGCCGATGGTTTCCATGTTTTTCTCCAAGTGACTATGTGAAACGCCCCCTCATCCGGCCCTTCGGGCCACCTTCTCCCCGAGGGGAGAAGAGATCGCGAACGCCGGTGCCAGCCTCTTCTCCCCAGCGGGCAGAAGGTGGCCGCGCAGCGGCCGGATGAGGGGGCCTCTCTTGCCCGCTACGCCGCCGCGCTGCCCTGCCCGGCCAGGTCCCGGAACCACCCCAGTCCGGCATCCGTCCCCGCCTTCGGCTTATACTCCGCGCCAATCCAGCCGGCATAGCCGATGCGGTCGATGTGGTTGTACAGAAAAGGAAAATTGATCTCGCCCGTCCCCGGCTCATGACGGCCGGGATTGTCCGCAAGCTGGATATGCGCGATGCGGTTGAGGTTTGCCTCTATGGTACGGGCGAGATCCCCCTCCATGATCTGCATGTGATAGATGTCGTATTGCAGGAACAGGTTCTTCGATCCGACGCGGTCGATCAGGGCCAGAGCCTGGTCCGAGTAATTCAGGAAGAAGCCCGGAATGTCGCGGGTGTTGATCGGCTCGATCAGCAGCCTGATGCCGGCCTGCTCCAGCTTTTCGGCCGCGAAAGCCAGATTTTCGGCGAAGACGTCTTCCAGCACGGAGCGATCGACGCCTTGCGGCGCGATGCCGGCGAGGCAGTTGACCTGCTCGCAGCCGAGCGCATGGGCATAGGTGACGACCTTGGCAATGCCCTGCCGGAACTCCGGGATGCGGTCGGGCAGGATCGCGATGCCGCGCTCGCCCTTGGCCCAGTCGCCGGCAGGCAGGTTGAACAGGACCTGCGTCAGCCCGTTCTTCTTCAACCTGGCCGCGACGACATCCGGCGCATGGTCATAGGGGCCGATATACTCGACGCCCTTGAAGCCGGCGCGGGCGGCGGCATCGAAGCGGTCGAGGAAGTCATGCTCGCCAAAGAGCATCGAAAGATTGGCTGAAAACCGTGGCATGGCAGTAGTTCCTCATATGCGGCTTAATCGAGCATGACGATCGCCGTGGGGGCATCTTCGTGATGTTCGGCTAGCTCCTCGAATTCGGTGATCTTGTCGATTTCGGTACCCATCGAAACGTTGGTGACGCGCTCGAGGATGAATTCGAGCACCACCGGAACCTGGTGCTCGTTCATCAGGCGCTTTGCCTCTTCGAAGGCACCGGCGAATTCCCCCGGCCGGCGCACCCGGACCGCCTTGCAGCCCATCGCCTCGGCAACGGCGACGTGGTCGACGCCGTAGCCCGCCTCGGGATCGCCCTGTCGGTTGACGTTCTCGAAGGCCAAGCTGACTTCGAAGTCCATCGAAAAGCCGCGCTGCGCCTGGCGGATCAGGCCGAGATAGGCATTGTTCACGACGACATGGATGTAGGGCAATCTGTGCTGCGCACCGGCTGCCAACTCCTCGATCATGAACTGGAAATCATAGTCGCCGGACAGCGCCACGATGGTGCGGTCCGGATCGGCGGCGCGAACGCCAAGTGCTGCCGGCAATGTCCAGCCGAGCGGGCCGGCCTGGCCGCAATTGATCCAGTTGCGCGGCTTGTAGACATGCAGGAATTGCGCCCCGGCGATCTGGGACAGGCCGATCGTGGTGACATAGGTGGTGTCGCGGCCGAACGCCTTGTTCATCTCCTCGTAGACGCGCTGCGGCTTCAGCGGCACCTGGTCGAAATGCGTCTTGCGCTTCATTGTCTTCTTGCGCTGCCGGCATTCGCCGGCCCAGCCCGACCAGTCGCGCAATTTTCCGGCCGTCCTCCACTCGGTGGCGACGTCGAGCAGCATCTTAAGCGCCGCACCGGCGTCCGAGACGACGCCGAGGTCCGGCGCGAAGACGCGGCCGATCTGCGTCGGCTCGATGTCGACGTGGATGAATTTCTTGCCCTTGGTATAGACGTCGACCGAACCGGTGTGGCGGTTGGCCCAGCGGTTGCCGATGCCGAAAACGAAATCGGCTTCGAGCATCGTCGCATTGCCATAGCGGTGCGAGGTCTGCAGCCCGCACATGCCGGCCATCAGGCGGTGGTCGTCGGGGATCGCGCCCCAGCCCATCAGCGTCGGGATGACAGGCACGCCGGTGACCTCGGCGAACTCGATCAGCAGATCGGACGCATCGGCGTTGATGATGCCGCCGCCGGCGACGATGACAGGCTTTTCCGCCGCGTTCAGCATCGTCAACGCCTTCTCGGCCTGGGCGCGCGACATTGCCGGCTTGAACGGCACCAGCGGCTCGTAGGCATCGATGTCGAACTCGATCTCGGTCAGTTGCACATCGACAGGCAAATCGATCAGCACCGGCCCCGGCCGCGACGAGCGCATCAGATGGAACGCTTTCTGCAGCGCCATCGGCACCAGATAGGGTTCCATGACGGTAACAGCCCATTTGGCGACGGGTGCGGCGATCGCCGCAATGTCGACGGCCTGAAAATCCTCCTTGTTGAGACGCGCGCGCGGCGCCTGCCCGGTGATGCAGAGGATGGGAATTGAATCGGCAGCGGCCGAATAGAGGCCGGTGATCATGTCGGTGCCGGCGGGACCCGAAGTGCCGATGCACAGACCGATATTGCCCGATCTGGCGCGGGTAAACCCTTCGGCCATATGCGAGGCCGCCTCGACGTGACGCGCAAGGATGTGGCGGATACTGCCCCTCGCCTTCAGTGCCGAATAGAGCGGGTTGATCGCAGCACCCGGCACGCCGAAGGCACAGGAGATGCCTTCCTTTTCGAGAACGAGAACCGCTGCGTCGACTGCGCGCATCCTGGCCATGTCAGCCTCCACGGAATTGTTGATAGCCTATGATGCCAGCGCACCAATGATTTTTCAATTTTTTCAGAATATTTTTTCATTTCTAGAAAACGGCTCTTGTGAGTTGAATTGATTTGACTTTCTGTTTTCCACGAATTCGCTTGGCAAATCGGTGAAAAACTTTTTCATTGCTTGTTGGGCGAACAGAGCGAAGAATGGCCCGATGGAGACCACCGAAAAACGCCAGCGCGGCCGGCCGCGCGCCTTCAACGGGCCGGCCGAGGCCGCCTCGGTGCAGTCGCTGGACCGGGCGCTGCGCATCCTGGCAATCGTCGCCGATGGCAGTGGCCTGTCGCTGAGCGAGATCGCCGCCAGTTCCGGTCTGCCGGCATCCACCGCCTACCGCATGCTGACGACGCTGGAAAACCACGGCATGGTCGAGTTCGACGGCCCTGACCAGCTGTGGTCGATCGGCGTCGAGACCTATCGCATGGGCGCGGCGTTCCTGCGCCGCCGCAAGCTGGTCGACCGCGCCCGTATCGTCATGCAGGAACTGATGGAGAAGACCGGCGAGACCGCCAATCTCGGCGTCGCCGAGGACGATTGCGTCGTCTTCGTCAGTCAGGTCGAGACGCACCAGGCGATCCGCGCCTTTTTCCGGCCGGGCACGCGCAGCTCCTTCCATGCCTCGGGCATCGGCAAGGCGGTGCTGGCGCATCTCGAGCCGGAGCGCGTCGCCACCATCCTGCGCCGGGCCGGGTTGGAGCGCTTCACCGAAAATACGCTGTCCGACATCTCGGCGCTCGCCCGCGACCTGGTGACGATCAAGCTGCGCGGCTGGTCGGTAGACGACGAGGAGCGGCATCCCGGCATGCGCTGCGTTGCCGCCGCCATCTTCAATGAATTCGGCGAGCCGATCGGCGGCGTTTCGGTCTCCGGGCCGACAGTACGGGTCACGCCGGAACGGCTGGCCGAGATCGGCCCGCTGGTGCACGATGCGGCGGCGGAGGTGACGAGGATGATCGGCGGGCTGCCGACCCCTCCCGGCCTTGGCAGCGAGCCGAGCGCATGGCAGCGCTGACCGGCGCGGAATGGTGCGACATCTGCCAGGATGGCCAGAGCTAGGCCCCGGGCACCGCGCTCTTGGTCGATAGGTCGTAGAAATCAAGCAGCATCGCCAGCCCAACTCCGCAGGCGGTGAAGATGAGGCCGGCAATGAAGATACGATTGGCGCGTTCATAAACGCGCCGTTGTAGAGACGTTATGTCGAGCAGCAACCGCAGCGCTCGTATCTGCAGGGCAATGCCGATCAAAATCGGCGCGACGGCGGCCAGGTGATAGATTTCCCATGGTATCGGGTTGGCGGCCCAATGCGTGATGAAGCCCAGCGAGAACGCCAGCAGGATGCCGACGGTGGTGATTGTGCCGTTGCGGAAAATTGTCTCGATCGGCTCTTCGTTCGGATCTTGCTCGCCCAAGCGCCCTCTCCCCTGTTTCGGTATCGGTGCAGATTAGGCTGTTGGGAAATCGCTGTACATCGGCAAGAGTGTTGGCGAATGCTGAAGCGGCATCCGATCTCGTCTTAAGTGGGCGATGTTCGACAGGACAGAGAGGCTGACGGAGCGCGGCTTTATTCCAGCTTGGGTTCCTCGCCCCACGGAAGTGGGGAGAGGTGGCGCGGCGAAGCCGCGACGGAGAGGGGACCGCGCCCTACGAAGACCCCCTCTCCGGCCGCGGAGCCTGTCCTCGGGCTTGCCGAAGGCAAGACCCGTGGGCGGCCACCTCTCCCCCGCTTCGCGGCGGGCGAGGAACCCAGGTCCCAAGAGGTCGGAGGAACAACCCCTCTGCCCTGCCACTCAGACGCGCAGAAAAAGGGGCAGTGGGGTGCCCCTTCTTCCGGTTGCCTGAAACGGTCACCTCCTCCCAAGCTGGCATAGTGGCCCTCAAAGCCAGCAGCGATGGCGATAGCCGTCGTAGCCGACATAGGTGTCCGAGTACGGGTCGTAGCTCTGGTAGCGATTGAGGCAGCGCCGGACGTGCCACGAGCCGCCGCCTTCCTCGATATAGAGGGTGCGCGGCTGGGCCAGCGCGCTGCCGAGCAGGAAGCCGCCGACACCTGCGGCAATGCCGATGCCGAGGTGCTTGTGCTTGTGATGGGCGGCCGACGGCTGAACGGTGCCGACCAGCATGGCGGCGGCGACAGTGGTGGCGACGAGGCCGGAAACGATGGTGCGCTTGAACATGACGATCTCCTTGTTGTGGGAGGCGATCCAACCGCCTCTTGACCATCAGTCGTCGCAACAAGGAAAAAGGTTCGAAGGTCCTTTTGGATTTTTTTCGAAGGGAGAAATCGCGCGGTCTGATGCGCGACCACGAACGGTCGCGCCGTCGACAGTTCACCGGAACAACCGGCAGGCCTCAGCCCATGCCGGTGATATGGCGAAGCCAGAAGGCGAGCGCGATGAAGCCGATGATGGTGGTGACGCCGGTCCAGTCGATATTGGCGTGCTTCAGGTCCTTGACGAGCTTCACCAGGAGAACCCAGGCCACGACGACGAGCGGGAGAATGATGACAAACCTGATCATGCGACTGCCTCGCTGATGCAATTGCACCTTCGATCAATATAGGAAGCGAATTGGCCGTTTTCAGGACGCTTTGGCGGCAGAACCGGCGCGTTCGCGGCGGCCGAAAACGGAGTTTTGTCTTTACTGGCGCGGCAAATATGGTAACCGGAGCGCCGTGCCCTTGTAGCTCAGCTGGTAGAGCAGCGGTTTTGTAAACCGAAGGTCGGCGGTTCGATTCCGTCCGGGGGCACCAGTACGGGCTTCTTGAGACCTCCGGGGCGCTTGATATCTGCTCATCCCCGATATCCACAGGCCGGGGCCGTCAGGATCGGTAGCACATCAGCTTCAACGCATATATTCCCTAGCGGAAACCATAGTTCCCTAGCGGAAAACCTAGGAGTCTTCGTTGGAGCAGAAACGCACGACCGCCCCCTTCATCAACGGCATATTTGGCGGATTTATCGTCTTCGCCTTCGCGTTCGGTTTCCGTTTCCTGCTAAGTCCCGATCCCGATCCAACATCAAGAGCAACGACAAGCCTTTCAGTACTGGCCTTCGCCATTTGTTTCGGCGCAGCCTTCCTCCGCGAGCACCGGCGCCAGATTGCCGCCGCCAGAGAATATATAAGCCGCCCAAGATCGTATTAGGGGCGTACGTGTCGGGACCGTCCTCGTCGGGTCACCAGAAACTTCCGTGAAATTGCTGGCAAAATCTGTCGCCAGACAACGAGTTAGCATCTCATATCTAGAGACGCTGAGCCAGGGCGTGACTTCGCGGTTGCAGAGCCGTCATTTCGGCCCTCTCTCCCGGCCTCGGCCATCTCGTACCATTCGATTAAATTGCTCCTGTGTATATTAGCACTCGCTCAATTAAGCGCGCCGACAATGTCGGTGCGGCGGGCCAAAAACCAAAGGGTGTTGTCATGCGAAGTGATTTCGCCGCGGCGCGCGAGCTTTTGGAGTGCGCACAAAACCGCCTCTGCGGCGCGGATGAAACGAGCCGACGCGTCAACGAGGCCCTCGACGCGCTGATTGAAGAAATAGCCATCGCGGAATTCCGCAAGGCGCCACTGACGGTCGTGCCGTTTCCGCGAGCGCGGCCGCCTAAGCATGTTCGGTAGAGCGCTGATCGCCCGCGTTGACGAAGAGCCGGCAACTGGTGTTTCCGCAATCGCCCGTTGGAGCGTCGTTGAACGACCAAGTCTTTGACGATAGAGTTGCCGGGCAGTGGTGCTCTGAAACTCCGGAGCCGATCCATGTCACGCTGTGGAGATGTCTACGAGAACAAGGTGACCGGCGAATATGCGGTCATCCTGCGTGGTACCGAAGACCGCGGCCAGGGACCTGGCATCGCTCATCTGACCGCCCGGCCGGGAGCCGCAGTGGTGGGCGAGCACTTCCACCCGAATCTGACGGAACGGTTTACCGTCCTCCGTGGCCGTCTCGACGCTTGCATCGCCGGGAGCACTTTGTCCCTGGGGCCTGGCCAATCCGCCACGGTCGAAGCAGGCGTCGCACATGATTGGTGGAACAGCAGCAAAACCGAAGAAGCGCATGTCCTGGTCGAAGTCGACCGGGCGCCAGGTGCGGACAATGTCGACCCGAACCGTTTCGAGCTGCTGATCGGCATGCTCTTCGGCCTGGCCAATGCCGGCAAGGTAGACAGAAAAGGTAGACCTTCGCCGCTTCAGGCAGCAGTCATCGCCAGAGAATTTGCCGACGTGATCGTCTTCACGCACCCGCCACCTGCGATTCAGCGAGTGGCGCTGGGGATCCTGGCGCCACTCGGCCATCTGCTTGGCTATCACGCGATCGACCCCGTCTACTGCAAGCCGCACGGGCATGTCATGCCGGCTCCTGAAATCCTCGCTCGAGCAGGCCTAACGGCTGGGTGATCCGGGTCCATACCAGGCGCCCGGCATTTTTATCGGCAGGATGCTGCCATGTCGCGAACTCTGATCGTCGTTGGTCTCAGCATAGTTGCCATAGGCCTGCTGTGGCCTTGGTTGGCTCGGACCGGCCTTGGCAGGCTGCCCGGCGATATCGTGATCGAGCGTGAGAACTTCAGGCTTTATGTCCCTATCACCACGGGGATACTGGTCAGCATCGTGCTCTCGGCGATTCTATGGCTGATCAACCGTTAGGCGATGCTCCGGCTGCGGCGATTTGTGTTCCAGGCCCTACTCGCCTTTGATCTTCTCACACTCCGATCGCCGCCACCAATATCCTGTTCTGCCTGCGTATCGCCGTGCGCAGTTCGGCAATCCTCGCCTCCTCGCGCTTCACGAACTCGATGAACATCATGTTCATGTTGTTGAAGATGAGTTCGCCGAGCGCCGGCCCGTCAATGTCGCGGCGTACCAGCAGGTTTTCAACTCGGCAACGATGCTTCCTCGGCCGCTGTTTTCCCGCGCTTTATTCTTTCCGTGAGCACAAACAAGAAAAATGCGAGGGCTTCCGCAAATTCCACAGACTGTGCCGCCTCAGCAGAGGATACGTGAGGTTTAGCTTTGTCGGCATGCCTCGGGTTATTGGCCTCCAGCCGCACCGCGTGTGCCCATTCCCCCATACTTTCCGTAATTTTGTGTTCTTCGACGGCCTTGTTAATGCGCGCATACACGCTGCCGTCTTCGTAGCCTAAGACTTTCAACATGGAGTCCACAGCCGAGCCTGCCATGACGGCCGCTGCGTCGGGTGCGTGCTGAGTATCTATAGCCTGTTGAAGAAAGGTTCGCACGGGCTCAGGCACATCGTCATGAACAGACCGTGCCGTTGGGATCAATGACGCAATTTCTGCATTATCTTTAGCATCACCCCAAACACCTTTTGCCAGTACCCCTCCGCCGCAGGCTGTACAAAAATAGGTACCCCATTTTGCGGTGAAACCAGGGGTTGCCCTTGGAACCAAGCCGCCACTCGTCCACCATTCCGCATATCCAGGATTGGGTATCGAACAGTGGGGACATCTGCCCCCCGGCTGCAGGAATTTTGAGAACAGCAGCTTAGGCCGTTGCATTTCCGTCAGATAAATTTCAATCGCGCTTGGAAGCTTCGCCATCGGTCTGTTGCCCTAAATTGAGTGACCCCGACCCAGTAATACCGCGTCCATGAAATCTTGAGTAGCGGGCGGCTTCGAATGCGGATCATACCACGT
The DNA here is from genome assembly GCF_040320645.1 of Mesorhizobium sp. M0633. Lineage (NCBI taxonomy): Bacteria > Pseudomonadati > Pseudomonadota > Alphaproteobacteria > Hyphomicrobiales > Phyllobacteriaceae > Mesorhizobium > Mesorhizobium sp. M0633. The sequence continues at coordinate 89,310 of NZ_JAMYQC010000025.1, read as the reverse complement.
GTAAATCACCGCCCAAGCTCATATGCCTCGATGATGTTGAAGGATGTGGCGGCGCACCCCAGGATCGAAGAACAGCGGGGGCTTGGAGTGGCCTTCGCCTAACACCCCAGGCTGTCGAGCGTCGTTTTGAACCCATGGTCTTTTAGCGGCAAATGATCGTAGGGTAACAAGTGCCAATCGGTTGTAGCGGGGATAGGGCGAAATGACGATCAATAGAATTGGTTTGGCCATCACTTCGGGAATCCTGCTGAGTTCCCATCAGGCGGAGGCACAGGTGCGCTATACCTGTGATGCAGTACGCCAGATGGCCGAAGTTAATGTCGATCCTCAGCTCGCTGTTAATGTGCTGAAGGACCCAGCAACGCAGACATGTAAGTTCTTCGTATCAATAGCGCCGATGGGAAAATTCAAAGCTGTCTTCGACACTTGGGATGAACTAAAAAATACGTCGGACGCTGCCAAAGCGTTTTCTATAGTGCAGGGAAAATTCGTCCCCTCCGCGATTGAAGCGTTGGCGATTCCGTTGCTGAGCCCGGATGTGGGAGCGGACGAAAGGGCACAATGGATGAAGGCGATCGCAGATAATTCCAATGAGATAGAGAAATGTTCATTTGAAACGCTCTGGAAGGATGACAAATTCTACAATGGGAAGGACGTGTCATGTGGCAGAACCGAAGCCGGTGATTTCCTCCTCGAAGCCAGGAAAAATGCCGCCACCTTGTCGGTATACCTACCGATCAAATGAACATTCATAAAATCAAACGCTACGCGCGGCGCGTGTGGGGCTGGTTCTGGGCGGATGGAGCGGACTTCCGCGCCATTCTTGTAGGCGCGGTAGTCTCATTCATTGGCGCTTATTTTTGGGACTGGTATCTAAGGGATCCACCTCCTACGGCACTCGAAGTGTACACAAACGCGGCCGGCTATGCGAACCCGATGCCGACGCTCCTCGAAAGAGTGCAAGCGGATGAGTTGAAGAGCACATTTTCCTTCGACCCGCCCGCGTTCAAGGACGTCTGGGTGTGCGAGTATTCCCTAGTTCGCGGGCGAACCGGGCGCGAGATTATGCTCGCGTACATAAACAAATACTCGATGTGCTTTTCACTCATACAAAAATCGGAGGTTGATTACATCATCAGGCCGAAACCGCTGGCAAGTTCTGAACTCAAGAAAACGAAGGATGGATGGCTCTGCAGATGTGGCGGCTAGTTATCGAGGTCAGTCAATAACCGAACGAACTAGCCGGGAGGGAAAAGAAACTCGTAGATGCCATGCGCGGAAATTCTTCTTGAGAATTCTGTCTAAGACACCGAAAATTCCGGTTTTGAGATCCTCCGTTCAAACTCCGATCGCCGCCACCAATATCCTGTTCTGCCTGCGTATCGCCGTGCGCAGTTCGGCAATCCTCGCCTCCTCGCGCTTCACGAATTCGATGAACATCATGTTCATGTTGTTGAAGATGAGTTCGCCGAGCGCCGGCCCGTCGATGTCGCGGCGCACCAGGCCGAGCGCCTGCAGGCGGACGATCAGCGCGCGGATCTGCTCGGTCAGGGCGCGGTCTAGCGCGGTATAGGCCTGGCCGAACGGGCTGTCGGGCAGTTGCGTCGAGATCGCCATCGCCTGCCGCCACATCTCCTTGCTGAGATAATGCAGCGAGTGCTCGATATAGATGCCGAGCAGCGTATCGAGAGCGTCGCCGACATTGGCTGGCGGGTTGGCGACGACGCCGCGCCCGGCATTCAGCACCTCGTTGACCTCCATCGAGACGATGGCGCCGAGGATGTCGCCCTTGTTCTGGTAGTAATTGTAGATGGTGCCGACCGAGACTTCGGCCTGCGCCGCGATGGTCTCGATCTTGGCGCCTTCATAACCGGCATCGCGGAAAAGCGCCGCCGCTGCCTCGATGATGCGGCGGTGCCGATCCGCCTTCTGCCTTGCCCGCAATCCGCTCATAGCGGCTGTTTGCCACAAAAACAGAATTGACTCAATTTTAGAATTGGTTCAATTTTTTCCTACAAGCCAAAAAGGCAAGGGAGAACACTCGATGTACACCAAGCTGAAGACCCCCAATCCAACCGTCAGGAATCCGCTTTCCGTTCTGAAGAGCCATCTCCAAGGCGCCTGTGCCGCGGCAGCACTGCTGCTGGCGACGGGCAGCCTCGCTCAGGCGCAGGACCTCAACGCGCTGATCTGGTGCGATCACGCCGATCCGGCGCTGCTGCAGCCTTTCGAGGAGGCCAATGGCGTCAAGGTCAATGTCAAGGAGTTCGAGGGCACCGGCGCCGGCCTAGCCATCGTCGATCAATCACAGCCGGGCGACTGGGACGTGATGGTGATCGACAGCATCGACGTACCGCGCGGCGTCGAAAAAGGCCTGTTCGAGCCGCTACCGGAAGACAAGCTGCCGCTGGCCGACCTGTTTCCGCAGGTGAAGATGGATAGCTCCACCGTCGTCGACGGCAAGCGTTACGGCATCACCGAAAAGTTCGGCTACAACACGATCGGCTACAACAAGACCAAGGTCGACCCGGCCGACATGCAGTCGATGGCGGCGCTGACCGGCGACAAATACAAGGGCAAGATCGCCATCTACGATTATTACCTGCCGGTCATCGGCATGGCCGCACTGGCGATCGGCAAGAAGACTGCGGAACTGACCGAGGCCGACCTTCCCGCCATCAAGGAAGAGCTGCTCAAAATGAAGGCCAACGCCAAGCTGGTCGGCGAAGTGACCGCCAGCCAGACGGCGCTGGCGACCGGCGAGGTCGACATTCTGGTCGGCGGCGGCGAATGGGTGACGGCGGGGCTGGCCAAGGAAAACCCTGCCCTCGACTTCTCTATCCCGAAAGAAGGCGCCGTGCTGTGGTCGCAGTCGCTGGCAATGTTCAAGGATTCCAAGAACAAGGAGCTGGCGCTTAAATTCATCCAGTACATTATGAGCCCCGAAGGCCAGGCGCGGCTCGCCACCTCGTCCTGCTATTGGGGCATGCCGGCCAACAGCAAGGCGGCGCTGAGTGATGAGCAGAAGAAGATCCTGCGCTTCGACGAGCAGCCGGAATTCCTCGCCCGCGCCCAGTCCTATCCGGCGCCGAATGCCGATCTCGACAAGAAGATGCAGGACGTCTGGACCGAAATGCTGCAGGCGCAATAACCGGCTGCCGGTCGTGAACGCCGTCAACAGCGGGCGTGCCCTGCCCTGGGCGCTGGTCACGCCGGCGCTCGGCTGGACATTGCTGTTCTTCGTGCTGCCCTTCGTCGCCATGGCGGTATCCAGCCTGACGGCGCATGAAGGCGGCGGCTTCACGCTGTCCAACTACAGCCAATTCTTTGCCAATCCGTCCTACTGGCAGGCGATGGTGAACTCGCTGCAGGTCACGGCGATCGTCACCGTGATTTCGGTGCTGCTCGCCTATCCCTTTGCCTGGATCCTGGCCGAGCAGGTGCCGGAGCGCTGGCAGCGGCTGGCGCTGATGCTGGCGGTGCTGCCCTTCTGGACCTCCTATGTCGTGCGCTCCTATTCGTGGCTGCTGGTGCTGGCGCAAAACGGCGTCGTTAACCGCGCGTTGACCGGCTCCGGCCTGTTCGGCGAACCGCTGCAGCTCGCCAATACGCGGCTAGCGACGGTCACCGGCTTCGTGCATTTCTTCGTCATGCTGCTGACGCTGACGATCTTTGCCAATCTGAAGCAGCTCAGCCCCAGCTACCGCAAGGCCGCCGCCGACCTCGGCGCCGGGCCGATGCGCACATTCCTGCATGTCGTTCTGCCGCTGACGCTGCCTGGCATCATGGTCGGCGCCTTCCTCACCTTCGTGCTATGCATCGGCGACTACATCACGCCGCAGATCCTCGGCGGCAACAACGAGCTGTTGATGCCGCAACTCGTCATGATGCAGATCGGCCGGCGCGGCGACTTTCCGCTCGCCTCGGCGCTGTCGATCATCCTGATGGCGGTGGTCACCATCGCCTACCTCGCCTGCTCCCGCTGGCTGAAGATCGAGCGGGCCTGACCATGCGCGCGCTCATCCGCCTCGTCTCCGGCCTTTATGCCATCGCCATCTATGGCTTCATCTTCCTGCCGGTGGTGGTGCTGGTGCTGTTTTCGCTGCAGGCGACGTCGTTTCCGATCCCGCCCTTCACCGGGCCGTCGCTGCGCTGGTACGAGGCCGTGCTCGCCGACACGCGGCTGACTTCGGCGCTGGTCAATTCGCTGCTGGTGGCGGTCGTCTCCTCGGCTGCCGCCGTCACGTTGGGCTTTCTCTCCGCCTGGGGTTTTGCGCGCTTCGCCTTGCCGGGCTCGGGCCTGATGCGCGGGCTGATCACCTTGCCCTTGACCGTCAGCTATCTCATCATCGGCATGGGGCTGCTGGTGCTGTTCAACTGGACCGGCGTACCGAAGTCTCTACTTGCCGCAGGCATCGGCCATGTCGTGATCAACCTGCCGCTCTGCTTTGCCATCGTCTACAGCCAGATGGGCGATCACCAGATCAACATCGAGCGCGCCGCGCGCGACCTCGGCGCGCCCGAATGGAAGGTGCTGCTGCTGATAACCGTGCCTGTCATGGCGCCGGCCATCTTCGCCGGCTTCTTCCTGTCGATGACCTTCTCCTGGGACGAGTTCGTCATCTCGTTCCTGTTGACGCGCTTCGACACGACGCTGCCGGTCGAGATCTGGAACCTGCTCCGCTCCGGCCTCAATCCCAAGACCAACGCCGTCGGCTCGCTGGTCTTCGCCGTCTCCATCGTACTGGTGGTATTGTTCGAGCTGATGCTGTTGCGGAGGAAGCCGGCATGAGTGCGCCACTGGTCGATATAAGCTCCGTCTCGCATCGCTTCGGCCAGCACACCGTGCTGAAGAATGTCTCGCTGACGATCGAGCCTGGCAGCTACACGATCCTGCTCGGGCCGTCCGGCTCCGGCAAGACGACGCTTCTGTCCATCCTCGGAGGCTTCGTTACGCCGAGCGAGGGCAAGGTGCTGATCCGCGGCGAGGACTGCACGGCCGTGCCACCGGCGAAGCGGCCGACGACGACCGTGTTCCAAGACTATGCGCTGTTCCCGCATATGAGCGTCGGCAGCAATGTCGGCTTCGGTCTGCGCATGCAGGGTGTCGATGGCGCAACCCGGGCAGCAAGGGCGCGCGAGGCGCTGGCGCTGGTTGGGCTGGCCACTGCCTTCGACAAGAAGCCGCATCAGCTTTCGGGCGGTCAGCGGCAGCGCGTGGCGCTGGCGCGCGCCCTGGTGGTCGAGCCGGCGGTGCTGTTGCTCGACGAGCCGCTCGGCGCGCTCGACCTGAAATTGCGCCGGCAGATGCAGGATGAATTGAAGGCGATCCAGAAACGCGTCGGCACCGCCTTCATCCACGTCACCCACGACCAGGAAGAGGCGATGGCGCTGGCCGACCATTGCGTGGTGATGAATGACGGGCGCATCGAGGACGAAGGACCGCCCGAGCGCGTCTATGCACGGCCGGCGACGCGCTTTTCCGCGACCTTCATGGGCGAAAGCACGCTGTTATCGGGAACGGTGACCAAGGCGAAGAGCGGCAAAATCATCGTCACCACGAAGCTTGGGTCGCTCTCCGTGCCTGGCACATTGCCGGCCGGCTCGACCGTTGCGCTGGCCGTCCGGCCGGAGCATCTTGTCCTCGGCGCTGCCGGCGGTGCTGTGGCGCTCGGTACGGCCAAGGTCAGCGACGTCGTCTTCCAGGGCAGCTTCAAGCGTGTGCTGGGGACCTCCACGACCGACCCGGCGCTGCATTTCATCGCCAAGGTTCCCTCGGCATCGGCCGTCCAGCCGGGCGACGTGGTCGGGGTATCGTGCGATGCTGGCGACATCATCCTGCTTGCGGACTGAACATGAGCACGCTTCCAACCATCGACGCCGGCCACTGGTACGAAACCATCCGCATGGGCGATGGCGTGACGCTGATCCACGAGCCGTGGATCAAGCCGTTCTTCCGCTGCAACATCTGGCATGTGCGCGGCCGCGACCGCGATCTTCTGTTCGACACCGGCCTCGGCCATTTCAGCCTGCGCCGCCACGTGCCGCTGGTCACGGAGCGCAAGCTCACCTGCGTGGCCAGCCACACGCATTTCGATCATATCGGCTGCCATCACGAATTTCCCGACCGCTGCGTGCACCCTGCCGAGGCCGAAATCCTCGCCGATCCACGCAACGAATCGACGGTTGCCGACCGCTATGCCACTGACGAGATGTTCGACGGCATGCCGCAAGGTTGGGACGCGAAGCGCTACCAGATCCTGCCCGCACCAGCCGGCCGGTTGCTCGAGCAAGGCGACATCGTCGATCTCGGCGACCGTGCCTTCGAGGTGATCCACACGCCCGGCCATTCACCCGGCGGCATTGCGCTCTACGAAAACAGGACGGGCATCCTGTTTTCCGGCGACATCATCTATGACGGCCCGCTGATCGACGACGTCTATCACTCCGATATCGACGATTATGTCGAAACGCTGCTGCGCATGCGCGATCTCGATGTCTCGGTCGTGCACGGCGGCCATTTCCCGAGCTTCGGCAAAGTCCGCTATCGCCAGCTTGTCGACGAGTACCTCGCGCAAAAGCGCCAGGCCGGCTGCCATCTGTTGCAAGCCCGATAAGCACTGGCGCTGTGGCGTCAAAGCGCCCTTTGCGGACAGGGTGTCCCCGCCGCGTCGCCGCAGCGTGAGGCCGTGGGCTCGGGTCTAAAGCTCTTTTCCTCCGACTGGCGCACCAGTTCCGCGAAAGCCAGGGCAAAACTTGCCAGCATCAGGAAGACAATAATCAAGCGTGCCAGCGGCAATAGATCGGCCTCGACTGGTTAGCCCCCACGCCGCCCGTCCGCTGCCGGCTAACATGATCGATCCGGCTTTACGAGAGTTTAAGGCGAGTCTTAACCATCACATCATTTTGTCCTCCGACATGATGCGCGAGTGCGGCTTGTTTGGTCGCCATCTCCAGGCACCTCCCTCCCTTTGCAGAAATGCCCACCCATGCTAACCCGGCGCTGGCGCGGCCCAGCAACCGGTCGCCGCCAATCGGTCGCCAGACGGTCGTCGCCAATCGGTTGTCGTTGAGAGCCATGAGCAAAACCGCCAGCCGTTTCGCCTTCGTCTCATCCGGTACAGCCGACGCCAATGCAGCGCTGGAAAGCCTCTCTGCACGTTACGGCCAGGCATCCGTCGAAGAAGCCGGGATCGTCGTGGCGCTCGGCGGCGACGGCTTTCTGCTGCAGACCCTGCGTGAGACGATGAGCACGGGAAAGAAGGTCTACGGCATGAACCGTGGCACCATCGGTTTCCTGATGAACGAATACCGCGCCAGCGGTTTGACGGGGCGCATCGCGGCGGCCGTTGCCGAAACGATCCGTCCGCTGGAGATGCAGGCGGTGACGGCCGAAGGCGAGACGATTTCGGCGCTCGCGATCAACGAGGTCGCGCTTTGGCGCCAGTCGTACCAGACGGCCAAGATCCGCATCACCGTGGATGGGCAGGAGCGGCTGGAGGAATTGCACTGCGACGGCGTGATGATTGCGACGCCGGCCGGCTCGACCGCATATAATCTGTCGGCGCACGGGCCGATCCTGCCGCTCGACGCTCCGCTGCTGGCGCTGACCCCGGTCAGCCCGTTTCGTCCGCGCCGCTGGCGCGGCGCGCTGCTCTCCAACAAGGCGATCGTGCGTTTCGACATTCTGGAGCCGGAAAAGCGGCCGGTGAATGCCGCGGCCGACCACACCGAGGTCAAGGCGGTGACGACGGTCACGGTGAGGGAATCACCGACGGCGACGGCGACGCTGCTGTTCGATCCCAACCATTCGTGGAACGAGCGCATTCTCGCCGAACAGTTCAGGTATTGAGCCGGCGCAGCGGCCACTGCGCAAATTAAGCATCGCGATTAAGGTAACGACTTCACAATCGCGCCAATGCCGCCCGTTTGTGTTGACAAATCGTGGGCTTGCGCCTACCTGCAATACCAATCTTGCAGGCGCGCGGCGCTTGCCGCGACTGCATATGTTGCGCCCCCGAACCAGCCAAAGACAGCCAAACTTGTCCTCAGACACCCAGATCGCTCAAGAAGCGTTGACCTTCGCAGACCTCGGCCTGTCGCCGAAGGTCCTTTCCGCAGTTACCGATGCCGGCTACACCGAGCCGACGCCGATCCAGGCAGGCGCCATCCCTCACGCCTTGCTCGGCAAGGACGTGCTGGGCATAGCCCAGACCGGCACCGGCAAGACGGCGTCCTTCGTCCTGCCGATGCTCACCCGGCTGGAAAAGGGCCGCGCCCGCGCCCGCATGCCGCGCACGCTGATCCTCGAGCCGACGCGCGAGCTCGCCGCGCAGGTCGAGGAAAACTTCGTCAAATACGGCAAGAACCACAAGCTCAACATCGCACTGCTGATCGGCGGCGTGTCCTTCGACGAGCAGGACAAGAAGCTCGAGCGCGGCGCCGATGTGCTGATCGCGACCCCCGGCCGCCTGCTCGACCATCGCGAGCGCGGCAAGCTCCTGCTCAACGGCGTCGAGATCCTCGTCATCGACGAGGCCGACCGCATGCTCGACATGGGCTTCATCCCCGACATCGAGCGTATCTGCGAGATGATCCCGTTCACCAGGCAGACGCTGTTCTTCTCGGCGACGATGCCGCCGGAAATCACCAAGCTCACCGAGAAATTCCTGCACGCACCGGTGCGCGTCGAAGTGTCGAAGGCAGCATCGGCCGCCACCAACATCACCCAGCGGCTGGTGAAATCCGGCCCGAAACCCTGGGACAAGCGCGAGACGCTGCGCAATCTGATGAAAGCCGAGGATGCCGAGCTGAAGAACGCCATCATCTTCTGCAACCGCAAGATCGAGGTATCGGAGCTGTTCCGCTCGCTGCTGAAATATGATTTCGACGCCGGCGCTCTGCACGGCGACATGGACCAGCGCGCGCGCATGCAGATGCTGGCCAATTTCCGTGACGGCAAGCTGCGCTACCTCGTTGCTTCGGATGTCGCGGCGCGCGGCCTCGACATTCCCGATGTCAGCCATGTCTTCAATTACGACGTGCCGATCCACGCGGAGGATTACGTCCACCGCATCGGCCGTACCGGCCGCGCCGGGCGCTCGGGCAAATCCTTCACCATCGCGACCAAGTCGGACACCAAATACATCGACGCCATCGAGCGGCTGATCGGCACGAAGATCGAGTGGCATGACGGCGATTTGTCGACGGTCGTTGCCAGCGAAGGCGGCGAGGATGAGGCCCCGCGCCGTGGCCGCGGTGCGCCACGCCGTGCCGGCCGCAAGGACGACGCCAAGGACAGGGGCGAGCGCAAACCGCGTGAACGCCACGCCAAGCGCAGCGAAGAAGCAGCGCCGGAAGCAGTTAGCGAGGAACAGCCGGTCGTGGCCGAAGCCGCGGTCGCCGACATCGACGAGCGGCGTACCCGCAAGGACGCGATCCGGTCGGAAAACAGCGAACGCCAGGCTTCACCTGAACGGAAGGCTTCGCCGGATCGCAACGAAAGGCGCGCGCCGGAACGGGGCGACACCAGGCCGCAGCGCGAGCGCCCTGCCCGCCAGCGACAGGAAGACAATGACGCGACCGTCGGCTTCGGCGACGACATGCCGGCCTTCATGCGGATCGTCGCCAAGGTCTGATGCTGCAGGGCTTGCGCGTCGCGCCGACGCGCGAAGCACCGAAAGCTGCATAAGACGGCCTCGCTTCGCGCTGATACTGCGTTAGTCCGGCAGGCCCGCGTTGCAAAGGCCTTCGATATATCTGCTGCGATCATCCGGTCGATAAAACGGCGGCAGCACCTCGGCGAGATTCGAAAGCCGCAGCGAGGGATCGAACTCGCAAAGCCGGGCCATCATTTGCTGCGCTTCCGTTAGGCGCCCCGCAAGGGCATGACCCGCCGCCACTACACGCATCGCGCTCACGTAGTTCGGCTGGTGCCGCAGCGACTTTCCCGCCCAAGCGACGGCGTCATCGTAGTGGCCTGCACAAAAATGAGCGAGCCCGGTGTTGAACTGCCAAGCGAACAGGCGTGGATCCAATGGGCTTAGGCGCATGGCAAGCGCGGCGTGCTCGATGGCCTTGCCTGGCTCGCCCAAGCAAGCCCTCACCCAGCTGCTGACGCCCAAAGCAGCGGCCAAGTTCGGGTTGAGAGCGAGCGCGCGATCGATGCAAGCCGCACTATCATCAAGGTCGCCGCCTACGTAGCCGAGGACGTATCCACCGTAGGAAAGCGCAATTGCATCGTCCCTTCCGAGTTCGACCGCTCTCCTGGCCAGTCGAGTAGCTTCGGCAATCTCTTCTGCACGGTCGACCATCCAGCCGTTGCTTTTTCGGGTAGCGTAGCACCGCGCCGCCCGCGCATGGGCTATCGCGAACTCCGGGTCACGGTCGATCGCCTTCATGAAGAGGCGCAAGGCGTCGTCAATGGCCGATCTACTAGTGATCGTTCGGTCAAAGGCCGCCAGTCCGCGGAGATAGTAGTCATAAGCATCGAGGCTTTCTGTCGGTTTGCGTTTGGCACGCTCGATCTCAGCCTCCTCCATTTTCGGTGTGATTGCGCCGACGATGCTCGAGGCGACCTGGTCCTGCAGATTGAAAACTTCGGCGAGCGTTCCGTCAAAACGGTCGGCCCAGAGATAGGCCCCCGTCGAGGTGTCGATGAGCTGCCCGGCGATGCGCAGGCGGTCGCCCGCGCGGCGAACACTTCCCTCGACCACATAGCGCACGCCCAGCTCACGCCCGACCTGCTTTATGTCTATGGATCGTCCCCTGTAGGTGAAGCTCGAATTCCGTGCGACCACGAACAGGTGACGGAAGTGAGCCAAGGCGGTGACGATGTCTTCCACCATGCCGTCGGCAAAATATTCCTGCTCGACATCACCGCTTAGATTCTGAAACGGCAGCACCGCAATCGACGGCTGGTCGTCGCGCCTCGTCGGGGCCGCCAGAACCTGCGCCAGTGATGCGGCGCCAGAGCTTGGCTCCGGCCGCTGACGTTCAGTTCTTTCACGGGACTGCAGGGAAGCCGCCAGTGAGCTTGTCTGCTCCTCTGGGTCCGCATTCAGATGTTTTTTTAAAGCTGCCCGACACAGCTCGAACTGGCGCAAGGCCGCGTTTTCGTGACCTCGATGAGCGTGGATGCGGATAAGCGCCCGATGGGCTGCCTCCGCCGTCGGATCCGAGGCGAGCAATCTCTCCGCGAGCCCTTCGCAGGCCGTCTCTTCCGCTGAGCCGGGTGCGGGCAGCGCCAGGCTCAGCCGATCGACCAACTGCAGCGCCTTGCGCTGATACTTACTCAGAAAGGGTCCAAACCACTCGTCCAGTTCGTCAGGAATCGTTTGCCCGGCAAGCAGCTCACCGCGGTAGAGATCGGCGGCGAAGGCGAGATCGGTGGTTCGGCCCTCCTCTAATTTCCGGTCGAAGATCGAGATGTCCGCCTCATCCGGTCCGGCAATCAGCGCAACGGTTTCCTGATCCCCATCGATGTAGACGGTGGCATCCAAGCTGGCCGGGAACGAGCGCCTGATGTCGACAAGCGCTTGCCGCAGACTATTGCGGGCTTGCCCATTGCTTCGCCCCGGCCAAAAGGCTTCGGAAAGCTGCTCGCGACGATGGCCGCGGCGGCCTGCGAGAACCAGAGCAGCAAAAAGAAGCGAAGTCTTGCGTGTGGCGAACCGGACGGGCCGGTGCTCCGGGGAAGTAACCTCCAGGCCACCAAGCAACCGGATGCGCACAAATCGTCTCCAGACTTTGACCGCAGCGACAGAATAGCATCTCGGTAGATTGATTTAACACCGATTTAACGGCGGATCGTCGGACTCCTCCCAATTGTTCACGCACAGCCGAACAGCCCGAAAACACCTGCGTGGCACGCTCCCACCCGCAAACTCGAAACGGGAGACTAAGAAATGGCTCACACGGGAACTCGCGCCGGCAGCAGCGCGTCCAAACGCCGCTGGCTTGGGTCTGGCCTGAAAAGCGCAGCAATGATGATCACTGCCTTCACGGGGTGGCGGCGGACCGTCGCAAGACGCAGGGCATTGGCAAATTTGACGACCGATCAGCTGAATGACATCGGTCATTCGGAGGTCCATCAACCCGTGGTCAACGCCGCCAAGGCAGTTCTGATCACGAACTTGATGTCGATGAGGTAAGATCGGCGCTCAGATTAGTTTTGCGCCCTAAAGGTTCTTGAGCTCCAGGCGGGATGCCAGCAGGTCCAGAAAAGCGCGAACTTTGGCGGAGGATGATCTGCCTTCCGGCCACACGGCGTGTATCGGCACCGGCACAGGCTCGAATTCGGTCAGAACCAGTTCCAGGCGGCCGTCGTCCACCAGGTGTTTTATCTGCCAAAGCGGCGAGTAGCCCAGACCCAATCCGTGAACCGCGGCTGCATAGATGGATATCATCAAATTCGACCGGAAAGTGCCCGCGACCTTCACCGACCGGGGCTTGCCTTCAATCTGAAACATCCATTCGCCCGGGCGGCCGTCGACAGTTCGTACGATGCAATCGTGCTCACGCAATTCAAGCGGATGGGCCGGTCGGCCGCGTTGCTGGAAGTAGGCAGGTGCGCCGAACACGACGCGCCGCAACGCCCCCAGCCGCTTCGCACGTAAATTGGAATCCGGCAAATTGCCGATCCGGACCGCCAAATCGAGACCCTCGGCATCAAGATCGACAAATTCATCGGAAAGCTGGAGGTCAACCTCGACGCGGGGATATGTCCGCATACAGTCGGCGATGACCGGCATCAGGAAATCCGGGCCGAACAGAACCGGGGCACTCACACGCAGGATGCCCGACGGCTCCGACCGTCGGTTGGCCGCCTGAAGCCTGGCTTCGTTAATTTCCTCGACGGCGGGTTTGATGCGCTGGAAAAAAGCCGCTCCGGCTTCGCTCGGCGTCGAGCGGCGTGTCGTCCTGTGCAGAAGCTCGACCCCGATGGATTCCTCCAATGTCGCCAAGGACCGACTGACCGACTGCAGTGAGCGGTTCAGCCGGCGTGCGGCAGCCGTCAGGCTGCCGTGCTCGACAATGGCAATGAAGGCTTCGAAATCATCTATCCGGCTCATCGCTCCTTTCTCCCGAAAATCGGGAGAAACTATCGCAAAATCGATCAATTGTAACACAGTTCGCTAGATTTTATCTTCCCTGCATAGGCCGAAAGGCAGACTTGAGGGAAGGAGATCGTCATGCGAACACCCAGTCCAACGGTCCTGATCGTAGGCGCCGCAGGCCGCGTTGCCGGTTTGGTGGTGCCTGAACTCGTCCGCCGCAATGCCAGGATTCGGGCGCTTGTTCGTGACGCCGCGAGTGCCGAAAAAGCCCAGAAAGCCGGTGCATCCGAGATCGCGATCGGAGATCTGCGCGACCATCGGAGCCTTGAGCAGGCCGTGGAAGGTGTCGACGGTGTCTTTCACATCGGACCGGCCTTTGCTCCCGACGAAGCCGCCATGGGGGTTGCCATGGTTGAGGCGGCGGCGCGAGCAGGCGTTCGAAAGTTCGTCTTTTCGTCGGTGATCCAGCCGACCAATACGAGGCTGGAAAACCATGCAAGCAAGGTACCCGTTGAAGCTGCCCTCTATTCGACGAACATGGAGTACACCATTCTGCACCCGGCCAATTTCATGCAAAATATCGCGGCGGCCTGGCCGTCCGTCGTCGAGCACGGCGTTTTCGCCGAGCCGTTTCCAAGGACGGCGAAGCTCGCCCGCGTCGACTATCGCGATGTGGCTGAAGTTGCGGCAATCGCACTGACCGAAGCGCGTTTGTCCTATGCGACCCTCGAGCTGTGCGCCGACGGTATGCACAGCCGCGAAGAGGTCGTCGCCATGATGAGCGAAGCGCTTGGCCGGCCGGTTTCGGCGGGCGAGCCGACATTTCAGGACTGGGCGGCGAAGGCCCGCCTTCCCTATACGGACCGGCAGTTGCAGATGCTGGCCAAAGTACACAGCCACTACGCCAAATACGGCCTCGGCGGGAACAGCCTGACGTTGCGTGCCGTGCTTGGCCGCGAGCCGCGTTCGCTGCGAAGCTTCATTCGGGAATTGGCGCTGCAGACGGCATATGCCGCCTGATCGTCCTCACAATAGCGCCTACGCATATTTTTTTATTAGGAGATTTCGATGCAAGCATCACCGGACCGAGCCTTCAAGTTGAGAAAGCTGCCGCCCTCCTACGGCGCGGTGGTGATGCCGTTGGTTCTTTCGATTCTGATGTCCTCGATTGTCTCGGCGGTTTCGACGGCAATCGGCGCAGGCTGGACGAACGGGTTTATAGCGGCCTGGAGCTATGCGTGGGGCGCTTCATGGCTTGTTGCGTTTCCCAGCCTGCTGATTGTGCTTCCGATCGTGCGCCGGATCGTTGCCGCAATTGTCGATCAGCCGGCCCGGTCCTGATATCGCGAACGAAGGGCGCCGGCGGCCGGTGGTCCGGCATAACCATTAGAGCGGCCCCTTGCGGGGCCGCTCTCGGTTCATGTGCTTGCCTCAGGTGAGCGGCGACAGCTGGATCTCGACGCGGCGGTTCTGAGCCCGGCCGGCAGCCGTCGCATTGGAGGCGATCGGACGCGTCTTGCCGAAGCCGGTGACGGCGAAGCGGCGGGAATCGACGCCCTGTCCGGACAGATAGTTGGCGACCGCCAAAGCACGGCGCTGCGACAGGTCGAAATTGTGCTCGTCGCCGCCGGTCGAGTCGGTGTGGCCGAACACGTCGACGGTGGTCTGCCGGAACTTTTTCAGCACAAGGGCAACCGAATTCAGCACCGGATAGAAACCGGCCTTCACCGCGTCCTGGTCGACGTTGAAGGTGATGTCGGACGGCATATTGAGGATGATCTGGTCGCCGGTGCGGGTGACGCTGACGCCGGTGCCCTGAAGCTGTCGGCGCAGTTCGGCCTCGTTCTGGTCCATGGTGGCACCGATGGCACCGCCGGCAAGCGCGCCGATGCCCGCGCCGATCAGCGCGTTGCGGCGGTCGTTACCGCCGGCAAGCATGCCGAGCCCGGCACCCGCCAAAGCACCGAGACCGGCGCCGGCAGCGGTGTTGGAAACCTTCTGTTCCCCGGTGTAGGGATCGGTGGTGCATGCGCTCACGAGCACAGCCGTCGCCACGACGGCGAGCACAATCTTTTTCATATGGTGGTCCCTCTCCATTCCACGGTCGCGCAACGGCGCACCGCATCAGCCCTTCCAGCGACTTGTACCATGAAATGCGGCGAAAAACGGACCAGCAAAAGCCGTTGCCGCGGCTTTCCCCGGCTCAATTCCACACGCCTGCAGCGGCTCGCGCGACCACCCCAATTCGATCGGCTACCAGAGATTCTTGCCGTCGATGACCACCACTTCGACCTTGTCGAGATCGAAATCGTCGAACAGCCGCGAGTTCACGCTGATCTTCGGATTGTCGAAATTCGGCTCGCCTGTCGACCAGTCCGGCGTCTCGGTGAAGGTGCCGCAGCCGCAGGTGGCGCAAAAACCGTGTTTTATGGTTTTCGATCCCCACTGGTAGAACGAAACATTCTCCGGCGGGCTGGTGAGTCTGAATTGCGATGGGGTGTAATAGGCCCACAACGAACCGCGTTTCGAACAGAAGGAACAGGTGCATCGCGTCACTGTCTGCGGCGCTTGCGAAACCTCGAACGTCGTCGCCTTGCAGGGGCAGCTTGCCTTGATGGTCATGAATTGGTCCCTCACAATGCCGCCGCCCCGTACGGCAAAGGCAGCATAAAGAAACGCTCCTGACAACTGCCGGTCAGCAGACCTGTGAGCCTGCGATGCACAGATCGAAGGCCCATCGATCCAAAACCGCTGCACACGCTCGGGTCAGCCCGTGGGCAAGCTTTTGGGCGTCATGCGCTAGTAGGACGATGGGGGCACGAACAGGCAGATGGTCTTTCCGTCATTGGCACCGGCAACGGAGCACCAATGATATTCGCCGTCGGGCGAATTCTTGATCCGCTTGTCGCTATAGGCCACGACTTCCCCGGTTCCTTTGATGACATAGCCCTCGGGACGTTCGCTGATCGATGTCTGAGAGACCTCGCGGCAATCATAGCCCGAGCAGCAGGAGAACGGATAGCTCCAGCCTTGCGGCATTGCCGCGGTCGGCTTGGCATCATGCGCCAGAGCAGGCGCCGCAAATGGAATGGCGGCAGCAATCAAAACCACTGCCGCGACAAGTGAATTCAGGAGTCGGCGCGCCGTGCGGGCGACTGGGGCCGGTCTGGTTGTGAGAGCAGGCATGAGCGCAGTTCCTATCAACGGTTGTCAAGCATTTCGCTTGCCCGTTCCCGGAACGTGTCTTCCCAGTGGCCGGATCGTCAGGTCGCAGATACGCCGCGTCCGGCCATAAATGCTTTTTTCCTCCCCAGCGCATGAATGCTGGGCTGATTCCTTGGTTGGCGCAAGGAATTGCTGTCGCAATCGAACGCCGACCTCTGCAGCCGGAACCAACCTGCCGCCCTGGTTGACGAACCTCGTCGACCCCCGGCAGAGGGATCGCCAATAACGGGATTTGGCTCGCGCTGGTTCCAGGCTTGGCACCGGCAGGCCCGAGGCATCCGCGTCAAAAGCGGAAATCGATTTTGAAAAACTCTACGAAAAACAAAGTTGTAGAACGACAGGTAGGTGCAAATTGAGAGCTCGTCACTCTCGCACGATGGCCGTAACTCTCGCGTGATGAACCCACATTCCTGCCGGATTGGTGCCCGGCGGCCTCAGTCGATATCGGCCACCGTTTCGCCGGCGCCACCCTCGATCCGCTGCGACAGCGAGGCTTCCATGAAATCATCGAGGTCGCCGTCGAGCACGCTCGACGGGCTGGTGCTCTCGACACCGGTGCGCAGATCTTTCACCAACTGATAGGGCTGCAGCACGTAGGACCGTATCTGGTGGCCCCAGCCGATATCGCTCTTCGACGCTTCCGTGGCGTCCGCCACCGCTTCGCGCTTCTTCAGCTCTTCCTCGTAAAGCCGCGAGCGCAGCATTTCCCAGGCCTTGGCCTTGTTCTTGTGCTGGGAGCGCTCGGCCTGGCAGGCAACCGCGATGCCGGTGGCGAGATGGGTTATGCGCACGGCCGAATCGGTGGTGTTGACGTGCTGGCCGCCCGATCCCGACGACCGATACGTGTCGATACGGACGTCGGATTCGGAAACGTCGATGTCGATCGTATCGTCGATGACGGGATAGACCCAGACGCTGGCGAAGGAGGTGTGGCGGCGCGCATTGCTGTCATAGGGCGAAATCCGCACGAGACGATGCACGCCGGATTCCGTCTTCAGCCAGCCGTAGGCGTTGTGGCCCTTGATCAGCAGCGTGGCGGACTTGATGCCGGCTTCTTCACCGTCATGTACTTCCAGCACTTCGACCTTGAAGCGGCGGCGCTCGGCCCAGCGCGTATACATGCGCAGAAGCATCGAGGCCCAGTCCTGGCTTTCGGTGCCGCCGGCGCCAGCATGGACTTCCAGATAGCTATCGTTGGCGTCAGCCTCGCCCGACAGCAGCGTTTCGATCTGGCGCGCCTTGGCCTCGCCGCGCATCGAGCGGATCGCCGCTTCGGCCTCCGCGATTACGCCCTCGTCGCCCTCTTCCTCGCCAAGCTCGATCAGGCCGATATTGTCTTCCAGGGCCTGGGTGAGGCCTTTGACCGCGGCAATACCTTCCTCGAGGCCCTGACGCTCGCGCATCAGCTTTTGCGCTTCCAGCGGCTCGTTCCAGAGGCTCGAATCCTCGGCACGGACATTCAGGTACTCAAGCCGCTTTATGGCTTGATCCCAGTCAAAGATGCCTCCTCAGCAGGGTTATCGCCTGCCTGATCTCGTCGACAATATTTTGCGTTTCCGCGCGCATGGCTGGCTGTTCTGTCCTGTTGCTAAATGGCGGCTTGATGGCGCGATACATAGGGACGGCACCGGCCCCTGTAAAGCGGAATGGGCCGGCTCGACCATCATCGTCAAGTCGGCCCGACCCGATGTAGCGATTGTCAGTAGAGCCCGCCGCCGCCCGACTGGATGGCCTGGTTGGCCTGCGGCGACAGCGCCCCGCCGGTGGCGTTGGAGCCGTCCGCACCCATGCCGATCACCCAATAGCTGTCGGCGGGACCGGTACCCGGCTTGAAGGCTTCGGTGATGGTTCCGGCGTCGCCCGCGTTGGCTCGCATGCCGGTCTTGCGATTGATCGCAATCAGCTTCATGCCTTCCGGAACCTTGAAGTCGACATTGGGCGTGCCATCCAGCGCCACGCGCATGAAATCCTTGAAGATCGGCGCGGCAAGGCCGCCGCCGGTCGCGCCCTTGCCAAGACCTTTCGGCTGATCGTAGCCCATATAGAGGCCGACAACGAGGTTCGGCGTATAGCCGATGAACCAGGCATCCTTTTCGTCGTTGGTCGTTCCGGTCTTGCCGGCGATGTGACGGCCAAGCTCGTTGATGGTGGCGCCGGTACCGCGTTGCACGACGCCCTCCATCATCGATGTGATCTGGTAGGCGGTCATCGGATCGAGCACCTGCTCGGAGTTGTCGACCAGCTCCGGCTCTGGCTGGTCCTGCCACTCGGCGGCATTGCAGTTCGAGCAGCCGCGTTCGTCCTGCCTAAAGACGGTCTTGCCGTAGCGATCCTGGATGCGGTCGATCAGCGACGGCTTGATCGACTTGCCGCCATTGGCCATGATCGAATAGGCCGACACCATGCGCATCACCGTCGTCTCGCCGGATCCCAGCGCCATCGGCAGATACGGCGCCAGGTGGTCGTAGACGCCGAAACGCTCGGCATATTCCACGACCAGCTTCATGCCCATGTCGTTGGCAAGCCGCACCGTCATCAGATTGCGCGATTTCTCGATGCCGGAGCGCAACGTCGCCGGGCCGGCCACCGTTCCGTCGTAGTTCTTGGGCGTCCAGGTCGTGTTGCCGCTCTGGATGGTGATCGGCCCGTCCATGATCACGGAGGCGGGGGTATAGCCATTGTCGAGGGCGGCCGAATAGACGATCGGCTTGAACGACGATCCCGGCTGGCGCATGGCCTGCGTCGCCCGGTTGAACTCCGATTGCGCGTAGGAGAAACCGCCGACCATGGCCAGGACGCGTCCGGTATGCGGGTCCATGGCGATCAGGCCGCCTTCCACTTCGGGAACCTGGCGCAAGCTGTAGCTGTTGTCCGAGCCGTCGTTCTTCTGCACGAAAATCACGTCGCCCGGCTTCAACACGTCGGCGGGCGACTTCGCCTTGACGGTCCTGCCGTCGACCACGTGGCGCATGGCGAAGCTCATGTCTTCCTTGCTGACAGTGCCTTCGACGCGGTCCTTGACGATTTCGCCGGAGATCTGGCGCGTCGGCTGCAGGCCGATGGACAGGCCGGTGGCCGAGCTGTCGAGCACGACGGCGAGCGACCATTCCGGCACGTCCTCCAACCGCTTGACGTTGCCCAGCGGCACGCCCCAGTCGCCGGAAACGTCGATGCTCGTGACCGGCCCGCGGTAGCCGCGCAGCGTGTCGAACTTCATAAGTCCGTTCTGCATGGCCTTGCGGGCAATCAGCTGCATCTTCGGATCGAGCGTCGTGCGGACGGAAAGGCCGCCCTCGTAGAGCGCATTCTCGCCATAGCGCGCGATGATCTGGCGACGCACTTCCTCGGTGAAATACTCCCCGGCGAAGAGATAGTTGCCGGTGCGGCGCGGCGTGACGCCGAGCGGCTCGGCCTTGGCCTTCTCGCCTTCCTCATGCGTGACGTAACCGTTCTCGACCATCTGGTCGATCACCCAGTTGCGGCGCTCCAAGGCGCGATCGGCATGCTTGAAGGGATGGTAGTTGTTCGGCCCCTTCGGCAGAGAGGCGAGATAGGCGGCTTCGGCCACGGTGAGCTCGTTCACCGATTTGTCGAAATAGGTTAGCGCAGCACCGGCGACGCCATAGGCGCCGAAGCCGAAGAAAATCTCGTTGAGATAGAGCTCGAGAATGCGATCCTTCGAGTAGGCCTGCTCGATGCGGAAGGCGAGGATCATCTCCTTGATCTTGCGCTCGTAGGTCTGGTCTGAAGACAACAGGAAGTTCTTCGCCACCTGCTGGGTGATGGTCGAGGCGCCGACCTGGCGCTTTCCCGAGCCAACATTCTGCAGGTTGACGACAATGGCCCGGCCAAGGCCGGTCACGTCGATGCCGGGGTGATTGTAAAAGTTCTTGTCCTCGGCCGACAGGAAGGCCGCCTTGACACGATCCGGGATCGCCTGAATCGGCAGATAAAGCCGCCGCTCACGCGCATATTCGGCCATCAGCGCGCCATCCGACGCGTGGATGCGGGTCGTCACCGGCGGCTCGTATTTGGCCAGCACCTCGTAATCGGGCAGGTCCTTCGACAAATGGCCGATATAGATCGCCACGCCCGCCGCGACCAAAAGGGCCAGCGTCGTGCCGATGCCGAAGAAATAGCCAATGAGACGAATCATACCCGCTCCAGTCCTTGGTTCGGGAATTTCCTAAACGAAGCCGCCCTTCGCGCAAGCTTTCGGGACGATCCCAAACCGTAATCGCAAAACCCATGTCGCGACCATGTGGGCAAAATACGGCAGCGTGGAATTTCGGTTTCGAATGCCGGAAATAAAAGCACAGGGTGTTGTCGCCGTGCAACGCTGCTTCAGGTTGTGGGCGCCGGCGGACATTTCAGCCTCCGGCCCCCGTTCCGCTCTTGGCCGAAGCAAATAGGGCAACGGCGTTGGTTATGCTCTGGGTCGCCTTGTTGCGCCAATCGGCGCTGAGCAATTGCGCTTCGTCCTTGGCGTTCGACAGATAGCCGAGTTCGACCAGCACGGATGGAACGTCCGGCGCTTTCAGCACCTTGAAGCCGGCAGAACGCTGCGGGTTGTTGATCAGACCGACGCTGGTGGAAAGCTGTCCGACGAGAGTATGGGCGAAGCTCATCGAAAAATTATGCGTCTCGCGGCGGATCAGGTCGATCAGGATATCGGTCACTTCCTTGCTGTCGTCCTTGATCTCCATGCCGGCGAACTGGTCGGAAAGATTTTCACGGTCGGCAAGCGCCTGCGCCTCGGGATCGGAAGCCTTGTCGGACACGGTGTAGACCGTTGCGCCGCGAATGCCCTTGAGGCTGATCGTGTCGGCATGGATCGAGATGAGCAGGTCGGCCTCATGCTGGCGGGCAATGCGCACGCGGTCGTCGAGCCGCAGGAACACGTCGGTCTCACGTGTCAGGAACACGTCGTATTTGCCGCCGGCGGCGAGCTTGTCGCGCAGTTCCATGGCGAAGGCGAGCGTCACGTTCTTCTCGACCGTCCCGTTCAGGCCCTCGGCGCCGCCGTCGATGCCGCCATGGCCGGGATCGATGACGACGGTGAAACGATGGCCCGGATTGGAGACCGGCCCGGTACCGACCCTGCCGGCCTTGTCGGCGGAGACCGTCGAACCGGTGGTCAGCGCCTGATTGGCGAGCGCTGCGTCGAATTCCCGCTGCGAGGCCGCCGACATGTCGATGGCGATGCGGTAGCCGTTGCCGTCATCGTTCTTGAGCACGTCGAGATTGTCGACGGCGAACGGTCCCTTGCCGGTGAGAATCAGCCGCGATTTCCCCTCGCCGAGTCCGCCGTAACGCACGGCGCGGACAAGCCCGCGCGGCTTCATATCCTTGGCATTGAGGGCGAATCTCGTGGCCGGGAGATCGATGACCAGGCGATTGGGGCCGCGCAGCAGGAACCATTTGATGTCGGGCTCGCGGTCGAAATTGATGACGATACGCATCTTGGTGGCATCGCCGGCCATCTTGTAGCTTATGGCACCGAGCGGTGCGTCGGCAGCACGCGAAAGCGGCGAAAAGACCAGGCAAGCCAGGATCAGCGGCAGCAGGCAGGCGGTGCGGAAGAACCAGCCTCCATGATGACGGCCCTTGTCTGCGAAGCCTGCCAGTCCCATCTTTCTACCAATCGCTCCCGTTGGCGTCATGCCCGATCGCTTGTCGAAGTGCCCTATTGCTTGTCAAAGTGCTGGCAGGCCGCGAACTCGATTAACGATTGGTATCCAGAGAAGGTTAACCAAGCCTTTTCATGGAAGGCTTGGAACCGGGGCTTCCGCTGCGGAACGGCTTTTTGCCGGCATCGGGAATCGGGGTTGCCTTCCAACCCGCCAAATCATAAAAGCGATGGTGGATCACTGCAATCCTGGAACCGTCCTCCTCCGCAGCTTCCTGCTACAGGTCAGACGCAAGACGGCTCCTTTCGCTTCAGGCGAAGAAGGCATCGGTGATCGCGACGATTTTCGCAGGCGTGCTCCCGTGGCGGGGGAATCGCCTGCGTGAGCAAAACGGCCGGGATTGTCCCGTGCCGGCTCTGTATGAGCAAACAAGCTGGTCCGGTTTTTTCCGGGCTTTGGTTCAAAAGGTTCTGCTGGTGACGATGGCTTCAAGCGCAATCATGGAAAGGTCCGCAACAAACCGCGCCACTACGGCTGCGGGCGGCACCGCCATGGCGCTCAGGCAGCGGCCGGCGGACGTTCAATTGTCCGGCACCCATGTTCCAGGTCCACGGCAGCGGGCAGTGTCCTGCAAGCTGCGGCCGACGGCTGCCGGGAGGAAACGAAATAATGCCCAACAAAATGCTGATAGACGCCTCCCACCCGGAGGAAACACGCGTTGTCGTCGTTCGCGGTAACCGTATTGAAGAATTCGACTTTGAATCCCAGGACAAGAAGCAGCTCAAAGGAAACATCTATCTCGCCCGCGTAACGCGCGTCGAACCTTCCCTCCAGGCAGCCTTTGTCGAATATGGCGGCAACCGTCACGGTTTCCTCGCCTTCAGTGAAATACATCCCGACTACTACCAGATTCCGGTCGCCGACCGTCAGGCGCTGCTGCGTGCGGAAGCACAGGAAGCCCAGGACGAAGAGGACGAGGAAGCCGAAGGCGAGGACCGCCAGAGCCGCGACCGTGGCAAGCGCGGACGCCGGCGCGGCGGCAAGAGCCGCGACCGCGGCGAGCACAGGCGCGAGGCAGGCGCGGCCGACGGTGAGAATGGCGAGAACGGCGAAGATGCCGTCGCAGAAAAGCTGGATGCCGTTGCCGACAACACCACGTCCGACACTGCCGGACAGAGCGAGGATGCCGCTGGACAGATTGAAGAAGTCGCTGATAGCGGCGAGACCGAGCCTTCCGAAGGCGGATCGAGTTCCATCGCTGCCAGCGTCGATGCCGACGTAATCTCCGAAGCCGTCCCACAAGTCGAGACAGGCGGGGCCGAGACAAGCGGCGAAGCGACGTCCGAAGACAATGATCGCGGCATGCTGGAGGAGGTGCAATCCTCGCATCCGGACGATCACGAGATCGAATCGGTCGGCGCTGAAGACGCGCTCGAAGAAGTGCGCAACCGCCGCAAGCCGGTGCGCCGCCAGTACAAGATTCAGGAAGTGATCAAGCGCCGGCAGATCCTGCTGGTACAGGTCGTCAAGGAAGAGCGCGGCAACAAGGGTGCAGCGCTGACCACCTACCTGTCGCTGGCCGGCCGCTATTCGGTGCTGATGCCGAACACGGCACGCGGCGGCGGTATTTCGCGCAAGATCACCAATGCGCAGGACCGCAAGCGGCTGAAGGAAGTGGTCGCCGATCTCGAAGTGCCGCAAGGCATGGGTGTCATCCTGCGTACGGCCGGCGAAAGCCGCACCAAGGCAGAGATCAAGCGCGACTACGAATATTTGATGCGACTTTGGGAAAATGTTCGCAATCTGACGCTGCAATCGACGGCCCCTGCCCTGGTCTATGAGGAAGGCAGCCTGATCAAGCGCTCGGTGCGCGACCTCTACAACAAGGATATCGACGAGATCCTGGTTTCCGGCGAAGAAGGCTACCGTGAGGCCAAGGACTTCATGCGCATGCTGATGCCGAGCCACGCCAAGGTGGTTCAGCCGTTCCGCGACACGACGCCAATCTTTGTGCGCAACGGCATCGAAGCGCAGCTCGACCGCATGCTGCAGCCGCAGGTGACGCTGAAGAGCGGCGGCTACATCATCATCAACCAGACGGAAGCGCTGGTCGCCATCGACGTCAATTCGGGCCGTTCCACCAAGGAGCACTCGATCGAGGACACCGCACTTCACACCAATCTGGAAGCCGCCGAGGAAGTCGCCCGGCAATTGAGGCTGCGCGATCTCGCCGGCCTCATCGTCATCGACTTCATCGATATGGAGGAGAACCGCAACAACCGCTCCGTCGAGAAGCGGCTGAAGGATCACCTCAAGAACGATCGTGCCCGCATCCAGGTCGGCCGCATCTCGCATTTCGGCCTGATGGAGATGTCGCGCCAGCGCATCCGTGCCAGCGTGCTGGAATCGACCATGAAGCCTTGCCCGCATTGCGGCGGCACCGGCCATGTGCGCTCCGATTCGTCGGTCGCGCTGATGGTGGTGCGGGCAATCGAGGAATTCCTGCTCAAGGATTCGCGCAGCCACATCACGGTGCGGACGCCGGCGGCGACCGCGCTCTATGTGCTCAATCACAAGCGCGGCACGCTGGTGGAATTCGAGCACCGCTTCGGCGTGACCATCACCATCGAAGCCGATGACGCGGTCGGTGCACAACACTATGCCATCTTCCGCGGCGCGCTGGCCGAAAAGCCGGAAGGCTTTGTCGAGGCGCGCACGTTCCCGGCCTATGTCGAGCCGGAAGAACCCGAGGACGAGATCGTCATCGAAGAGGAAGACGAGGCACCGGTGCAGGCCGAGCAGCCACGCCCTGCCCAGCAGCCGCAGCAGCCAAGGTCCGGCGAGGACGGCGAAGGCCGCGATCGCAAGCGCCGCAAGCGCCGCAGACGGCGCGGCGGCAAGGATCGTGAACACGGGGATCGTGAACACGGGGAACGTGAACACGCCGATCGCGACCATGGCGCTGCTGTGGAAGGTGCTTCCGTTTCGGCGCCGATAGACGATGCCTTCGTAGCCGCCGGCGATCAAGGCGCCGAAGCGGAACGTGAAACGCCGGCCGGTGTTGCCGAAACGGCGGAAGCGGCGGACGACGGTCACGGCAAGAAGCGCCGGCGCGGCAAGCGCGGCGGCAAGCGCAATCGCCGTGAGGACGGCGAGGACGGCTTGGAAGCTGCCCCCGGCGAGCCCACCGCCATGACGGAAGGTGCCGTGTCGGAAGCAGAGCCCGTAATCGGCGAGCCGGAAGGTGCGCCGCCGGCCGAAGAGCTTGCGGTGCTTGCTCCGGCGAACGACGACATGCCGAGCGCCGAAAAGCCGAAGAAGCCGCGCCGTGCCGCCAAGCCGAAGAAGGTTGCGGCGGAAGCAGTTGCCGAGATTGCGGGCGCCGAGACATCGGCTGCCGAGGCCGCCTCCGTGGCTTCCGGCGAGACCGCTGCGCCGGCTTCGCAGGAGACCGAAGCGGCGGCTGCCGAGGAAACGCCGAAGGTCCGGCCGTCGCGGCGCAAGCCCGTACCGGTGGATGCTCCGGTCGTGCCGGTCGTCTCCTCGATCGTCCCGGACGAGGCAAAGACCGACGAGGCAAAGACCGAGGAAGCAAAGGCCGAGGACAAGCCGAAGCGTGCCGGCTGGTGGCAACGGAAGGGCTTTTTCTAAGCCTTTCCGTGCATTAGCCAGACTTTCTGATTAAAAAAATCCCGCGCTGCCGATCGGCTGCGCGGGATTTTTTTGCCCCAATTCAGGCGACAGGCACCAGAGCGGAATGCATTCAAATTGAATGGGGCATTCCGCTCTAACTGTTTGTTTTGCCGCATTTGTGCGGACGCCAAATGATTCCATTTGGCTGCAAAATGCTTATGGCGCGAAGATCGACCAGTTCATCGTCTTCGCCAATTTTTCCAGCGCGATCGACCCCAGCCTCGAATTGCCATTGGCATTGAGGCCAGGGGACCAGACGGCAAGCGAGGTGACGCCCGGCACGATCCCCAATATGCCGCCGCCAACGCCGCTCTTGCCGGGAATGCCGACGCGGAAAGCGAAGTCGCCGGAGCCGTCATAGTGGCCGCAGGTCAGCATCATCGCGCCGATGCGGCGGGCGCGCTCTGCCGAGACGACGGAATGCCCGGTCGCCGGGTTCTTGCCGCCATTGGCAAGGAAGCGGCCGGCCAGGGCCAGTTGCCGGCAGCTCATGGCGATAGCGCAATGGTGGAAATAGACGCCCAGCGCCAGCTCCGGCGCGTGATTGAGATTACCGAACGATTTCATGTAATTGGCAAGTGCGAAATTGCGAAAGCCGGTGGCGCGTTCGGACGCCGCGACCTCGCGGTCGATGATGATGGTGTCGTCATCGGCCAGGAACTGGATGAAGCGCAGGATCTCGCCGATCGCCTCGCGCGGCTGATGGCCGGCAAGCAGGATGTCCGAGACCACGATGGCGCCGGCATTGATGAATGGATTGCGCGGAATGCCGTTCTCGTGCTCGAGCTGGACGATCGAGTTGAACGGATTGCCCGAAGGTTCGCGCCCAACCCGCTGCCACAGCGCGTCGCCGACATTGCCGAGCGCCAGCGTCAGCGTGAACACCTTTGAGATGCTCTGGATCGAAAACGCCTCGTCGGCATCGCCCGCGGTCAGCACGCGGCCGTCATTGGTCACCGCGGCAATGCCGAATTTTTTCGGGTCGATCTTGCCGAGCTGGGGAATATAGCTGGCGACGTCGCCGCGATCGGTACGCTCCGC
This sequence comes from Mesorhizobium sp. M0633, assembly GCF_040320645.1. Taxonomy (NCBI): domain Bacteria; kingdom Pseudomonadati; phylum Pseudomonadota; class Alphaproteobacteria; order Hyphomicrobiales; family Phyllobacteriaceae; genus Mesorhizobium; species Mesorhizobium sp. M0633. The sequence continues at coordinate 62,663 of NZ_JAMYQC010000025.1, read as the reverse complement.
CATTTCGGCAGCGACCTCGCGCAACGCATGTTCGAGTTGGGGCGCCTGATCAAACTCCGGCATCGTCGCACCCGCTACTTCAGCCAGCGTTCGATACGCGCCATCGCCTCGACCATGTCGTCGTGGCTGCCGGCATAGGAAAAGCGCACCGTACGATGGCCTTGCAGCGGGTCGAAATCGCGGCCCGGCGTCGCAGCCACATGCGCCTCGGCAAGCATCCGGCGCGCAAACGCCATGCTGTCATTGGTGTGCCTGGTGACGTCGCAGAAGGCGTAGAACGCGCCGTCCATCGGCGCGGCCAAAGCAAAGCCGAGCTCCGGCAGGCGTTGCATCAGGAGCTCGCGGTTCCAGGCATAGCGCGCCTTCACCGCTTCCAGCTCTGGCGTCGCCTTGAATGCCTCGATCGCGGCAATCTGGGACAGTTCGGGCGGCGAGATGTAGAGGCTCTGGGCGATGCGCTCGACTGGCCGCACCAGTTCCTGCGGCAGCACCATCCAGCCGATGCGCCAGCCGGTCATGCAATAATATTTCGAGAAGGAATTGATCACCGTCACATCCGCGCCGAAAGCAAGCGCCGTCGTGTCGGGCGCCGCATAGGCCAGCCGGTGGTAGATTTCGTCCGAGATGACGGCGATGCCGAGCTCTTGCGCCGTCTCGACCAGCGCCTCGAGATCGCCGGCGGGAATGACCGCGCCGGTCGGGTTGGCCGGGCTGGCGAACAGCACGCCCTTCAGCGGTTTTTCGCGATGCGCGGCTTGCAGGTGCTCGGCATGCAGATAGGCGGCGCCGTCCAACTCGATCTCGGCGACGTCGATGCCGAGCGCGGCCATGATGTTGCGATAGGCAGGATAGCCGGGCGCAGCGATGGCGACGCGGTCGCCTGGATCGAACATTGCCAGGAAAGCGAGGTTGAAGGCAGCCGACGATCCGGTGGTGACGGCTATCCGCTCGGGCGAAACGTCAAGCCCGTAGTGCTCGCCATAATGCGCCGCGATCGCCTTGCGCAGGCCGGCGAGGCCCAGCGCGTCGGTATAGCCGATGCGGCCTGCTTTCAAGGCATTGGCCGCCGCTTCGCGAACCCCGGCCGGCGCCGGATCGGAAGGCTGGCCGACGGCCATGGAAACGACCGGCAGGCCCTTGGCTTTCAGCCGATTCGCCTCGGCCAGGATGTCCATGGCATGGAACGGTTCGACCGCGCCGCGGCGCGAAAGCGAAACAACCATTTTTCAATCCACCACACTTGTCCGCACGTGCCGGCCATGCTGGCCGCGCCGCACAAATGCCCGATTGGTGTGGGGATCACAAGTTCGGTAAGTTTAGGCTGCCGACTTTTCATCCTTCGCCCACTCGTCTACCAGTGGACCTGCCATGTTGAGCCGACCCAAATCGACGATCGCCAGGACAGCGCGCGCCCTCGCGACGCTTTCGCTTGCCGCGGTGGTCGCCATGGCCGGCTCGGTCAATGCTTTTGCGCAGAATGTGCCGGTTGTGCGCGATGCCGAGATCGAGGCGCTGGTGCGCGATTACGCGCGGCCGATCTTCAAGGCGGCGGGCTTGTCGGGCGACGCCATCAACATCGTGCTGGTCAACGACCAGAGCTTCAACGCCTTTGTTGCCGGCCGCCGCCTGTTCATCAACACCGGCGCGCTGATGACGGCCGAAACGCCCAACGAGATCATTGGCGTCATTGCCCACGAGGCCGGCCATATCGCCGGCGGACACCAGCAGAAATTGCGAGAACAGCTCGAGCGCGCCAAGACGATGGCGATCCTGGCGACGCTGCTTGGCGCCGGCGCCATGGTGGCCGGCGCCACCAGCAACAGCCGCGGTCTCGCCGGCGCCGGCATGGGCGTGGTGGCCGGCGGCGGCGAGATGGCGCAACGCAGTATCCTCGCTTATCAGCGCACCGAAGAGATGACCGCCGACCGTTCGGCGATCACCTATCTCAATGCAACCGGCCAGTCCGGCATGGGCATGCTGAAGACGTTTGGCCGCTTCCAGAACGCATTGTCGCTCTCGGGCGCGCAAGTCGATCCCTACAGGATCAGCCATCCGATGCCGCAGGAGCGTATCGCCAATCTCGAAGTGCTGGTGAAGCAGAGCCCTTACGTCGACAAGGTCGACCCGCCGGCACTGCAGCAGCGCCACGACATGATGCGCATCAAGATCGCCGCCTACATGCAGGGCCAGGCGGCGGCGTCGCGATTGATGCGCAAGAACCCCGGCAGCCTCGCCTCACGCTATGGCGACGCGCAGATGACCTATCTTTTCGGCAATCTGGCGTCGGCGCTCACCAAGACCAACGCGTTGATCAAGGAACAGCCGAAAAATCCCTATTTCCAGGAATTACGCGGCGACATCCTGATGAAGGCGAACCGGCCGAAGGATGCGGCGGACGCCTATGCCAAGTCGGTCAGCCTCGATCCGGCGCGATCGGGGCTGCTGCCGGTCTCTTACGGCCAGGCGCTGATGGCGATCGGCACGCAGGATTCGCTGAAGAAGGCGGTGGCGCAGATCAACACCGGCCTCGGACGGGATCGCGAAAACGCCGCCGGATACCGCTATCTGGCACAGGCTTACGGGGAACTCGGCAACATCCCGGCCGCCGAGCTTGCAACCGCCGAAGGGCATTTCTATTCCGGCGACTACAAGAATGCGAAAATCTTCGCCATGCGGGCGCAGCAGAGCATGAAGCGGGGCGAGCCGGGCTGGCTTCGCGCGCAGGACATTATAAACTACGCACCATCAGGTAAGAAGAAGTGAACCTTTCGGACGCAGGCTGCGACACAGCCAAAGCGAGCGGACCGGAACACGGGCAAGAGGATCGAGGATCATGACCAAGGCAATTCTGCTGGGCACTACCGGAGTGGCAGCGGCTCTCGCCATGCTGGCATTCGGCTTCGTCGCCGGCAATCCGCAGACGGCGAAGGCCGGCACGGCGCAGCTTGCCCAGACGGCGTCCTCGGGTACCAAGCTCGACCGCACCGAAGTCGAAGGCATCGTCCGCGACTATCTCCTGAAGAACCCGGAAGTGCTTCTGGAGGCACAGCAGGCACTCGAGGCCAAGCAGAAGGAAGAACAGCGCGTCGCCAGTCTCGGCGTCATCAAAGACGCCAAGGACCAGATCTTCAATTCCTCCTTCGACGGTGTTGTCGGCAATCCGAACGGCAAGGTCACCATCGTCGAATTCTATGATTATAATTGCGGCTACTGCAAACGCGCCATCGACGACATGCGCGCGCTGACCAAGGCCGATCCGGACCTGCGCTTCGTACTCAAGGAGTTCCCGATCCTCGGCCCGGATTCGCAGAAGGCGAGCGTCGTCTCGATGGCCTTCCATTTGATGAAGCCGGAGAAATACGGCGAATTCCACAATGCGCTGCTCGGCGGCCAGGGGCGCGCCACCGAGGCGGCGGCAATCAAGGTGGCGCTGTCGCTCGGCGCCGACGAGGCGGCGCTGCGCGAAAAGATGAAGGACCCGAGCATCACCGAGGCCTTCTCCAAGACCTATGACCTCGCCACCAAGCTCGCCATCACCGGAACGCCGTCCTATGTCGTCGGCAACGAGGTGGTGTTCGGCGCGCTTGGCCAGGAAGTGCTGGCCGAAAAGATCGAGGCGGCGAAGGCCGCGCTCTGATCAGCATTCGGGTTTCGATTAGGCTGCGGGTTTCCGGCACGGGCCGTTTTCCGGCTGTTGTGGACGGCGAAAGAACGCACTTGCGCTCTTTTCGCCAGCGTCTATGCCCATTATAGAGGGTCCGGCGCGCCGGCTTAGCCGCGCCGGGAAAGGTCGGCATATTTTGAAAACGGTTTTCGTCCTGAACGGCCCCAATCTCAACGCGCTCGGCAAGCGCGAGCCGGGCATCTATGGCGGCAAGACGCTTGCCGCGATCGCCGACGACTGCAAGCAGGCAGGTGCCGCACTTGGGCTGGAGATCGATTTCCGCCAATCGAACCATGAGGGCGACCTCGTCGACTGGATCCAGGAGGCCGCCGACAAGGCCGCCGCGATCGTCATTAATCCGGGCGCCTACGGCCATACCTCGATCGCCATTCACGATGCCATCCGCGCTGTCGCGCCGCTGCCGGTCGCTGAGGTGCATCTCTCCAACATCCACGCGCGGGAACCATTCCGCCACGTCTCCATGGTCGCGCCGGTCGCCGTCGGCATGATCTGCGGGTTCGGGCCGCTCGGCTACACGCTGGCGCTGCAGGCGCTGGCTGCACGCCTATGACCGGCCAACAAACAGAAGGCTCGAAAATGTCGATAAAGAAGAACGGTGTTGACCAGCAGCTGATCCGCGATCTGGCGGGCATACTGAACGACACCAACCTGACCGAGATCGAGGTCGAGCTGGGCGATCTGAAGGTGCGCGTCTCGCGGCAGGCCCCGGCCGTCCATGCCGTCGCCACAGCTCAGCCGGCCTTTGCCCCGGCAGCCGCGCAGCCTGCGGCAGCGGCCGCGCCGGCGACGCCCGACGTGTCGAAGAACGCCGTTGCCTCGCCGATGGTCGGCACCGCCTATCTGGCAGCGTCGCCCGACGCCAGGCCGTTCATCGAAATCGGCCAGAAGGTCAAGGAAGGCCAGACGCTGCTGATCATCGAAGCAATGAAGACGATGAACCAGATCCCCTCGCCGCGCGCCGGCACGGTGACGGCGATCCTGTTTGAAGATGCGCAGCCGGTCGAATATGGTATGCCGCTCGTCGTGATCGAGTAGAGCCGGGAACAGGCGAAAGATGTTCCAGAAAATCCTCATCGCCAATCGCGGCGAAATCGCCCTCAGGGTGCTGCGCGCCTGCAAGGAGCTCGGCATCCAGACGGTGGTGGTGCATTCGACCGCCGACGCCGACGCCATGCATGTGCGTCTCGCCGACGAGAGCGTCTGCATCGGCCCGCCGCCGTCGCGCGACAGCTATCTCAACATCCACCAGATCGTCGCCGCCTGCGAGATCACCGGCGCCGACGCGGTGCATCCCGGCTACGGTTTTCTGTCGGAGAACGCCAAGTTCGCCGACATCCTCGCCGCGCACAACATCACCTTCATCGGCCCGACCGGCGACCATATCCGCATCATGGGTGACAAGATCGAGGCCAAGCGTACCGCAAAACGCCTCGGCATTCCCGTGGTGCCCGGCTCCGACGGCGCGGTCACCGAGGACAAGGAAGCCAAGCGCATTGCCGCCGCGATCGGCTACCCCGTGATCATCAAGGCGTCGGCCGGCGGCGGCGGGCGCGGCATGAAAGTGGCGCGTAGCGAGGCCGATCTCGAGGTGGCGCTGCAGACGGCACGCTCGGAGGCGGGTGCGGCCTTCGGCGACGACGCAGTCTATATCGAGAAATATCTGCAGAAGCCGCGCCATATCGAAGTGCAGGTGTTCGGCGACGGCGCCGGGCGCGGCGTGCATTTCGGCGAGCGCGACTGCTCGCTGCAGCGCCGCCACCAGAAGGTCTGGGAAGAAGCGCCCTCGCCGGCGCTCAATGCCGAGGAGCGCGCGCATATTGGCGGCGTCTGCGCCAGGGCGATCGCCGATCTCGGCTATTCCGGCGCCGGCACCATCGAATTCCTCTATGAGGACGGCGAGTTCTATTTCATCGAGATGAACACGCGCCTGCAGGTCGAACATCCGGTGACCGAGGCGATTACCGGCATCGACCTCGTGCACGAGCAGATCCGCGTCGCCTCGGGCGGCGGACTTTCGGTGCGCCAGGAGGATATCCGCTTCCACGGCCATGCCATCGAATGCCGCATCAATGCCGAGGATCCGCGCACCTTCACCCCCTCGCCGGGCACCATCACCCACTTTCACACACCGGGCGGCCTCGGTATCCGCGTCGATTCCGGCGTCTATTCGGGCTATAAGATCCCGCCCTACTACGACAGCCTGATCGGCAAGCTGATCGTGCACGGCCGCAACCGCGTCGAATGCATGATGCGGCTGCGGCGCGCGCTCGACGAATTCGTCGTCGACGGCATCAAAACGACGCTGCCACTGTTTCGCGACCTCGTTGGCAACGCCGACATCGCCAATGGCGACTACGACATCCACTGGCTGGAAAAATACCTGGCCGAAGGCGAGTGATACAGGGGCGAAGCGATGACCCGTCCCTACGCACCCGGTTATCGCATCCCGACCGACCTTTTGCTCAAAGCCTATGCCTCCGGCGTCTTCCCGATGGCCGAAAGCGCCAATGACCCCGAAGTGTTCTGGGTGCGGCCGGAGACGCGCGGCATCATTCCGCTCGACGGGTTCCACATACCGAAAAGCCTGAGAAAGACCATCCGCAAGAACCTGTTCGAGTTCCGCATCGATTTCGATTTCGAGGCGACGATCGAGGCCTGCGCTGAAAGGCGCGAGGAACGGCGGTCGACCTGGATCAACGCGCCGATCCGCGAAGCCTATATCGAGCTGCATCGGATGGGCCATTGCCATTCGGTCGAGGCCTGGCACAACGACCGACTGGTCGGGGGGCTCTACGGCGTATCGCTCGGCCGCGTGTTCTTCGGCGAGAGCATGTTCGCCAGGGAGACCGACGCGTCAAAGGCCTGCCTGGTTCACCTCGTCGAACGCCTGAAGGCGCGTGGCTTTGCACTGCTCGATACGCAGTTCACCACCGAGCATCTCAAACGCTTCGGTGCAATCGACGTGCCGCGCGGCAAGTACGAGAAGATGCTGGCCGAGGCGCTGAAGGGCGAGGCCGTGTTTTTTCCATAACCTGGAATGGCTCATCGTTTCACGGAAACGCAATTCCGGACGGAAAGCCGTTCACACTTCCTGGAATTGCTCTTGCGGCCGGTCAGCCTTTTGCTGCCGTCACCAGCGGCGTCTGTGCGTGGAACATCATCTTCCAGCCATTGACGCGGTGGACATAGCCGGTGCTGACCAGCGCCGCATAGGCTTCGCCATCTTGCCGCGTCGCACGCGCCTCGTAGGTCAGCATGACGATGTCGCTGCCCGGCTCGATGATGCCCTTGAGGTCGATGTCGAGATCGCGCCAGCGGTTCGGGTCCGTGGCAGTTGCGGCCAGATCGGTATTGCTCATCACCCGCGCCATCTGCGGGAAGGCCACCAGGCAGTCGGTATCGGCATTGGCCTTGAAATAGTCGGCACCGCCGCTCCAGAATCCCCTTTCGATGTCGAGAAGTTCGTTCTTGTTGGCCATCATCATGGCAACCTCCTCCGTAGAGAGGCACCAACGCTCGGGCAACGCGGCGGTTCCGCAGGGCGCGGTATCCGCCGCGCACTGACGGATTCTAGTTGGTTTTGGGGGCGGCGGGTGCCGGCACGTCGGACTTCTGCTTGCAGCCCTTCAGCCAGATATCATAGACGGCATGCTCGACGGCGTTGATCCCGGGGCTTTCGGCAAACATCCAGCCGGTGAAGATACGGCGTATTTTCCGGTCGAGCGTGATCTCGTCGACCTCGACGAACGAATCCGTCTTCGGCTCTTCGTTTTCGGGCCGCGAATAGCAGATGCGCGGCGTCACCTGCAAAGCGCCGAACTGCACCGTCTCGTCGATGTAGACATCGAAGGTGATGATACGGCCGGTGATCTTGTCGATGCCGGCGAATTCAGCGACTGGATTGGTGATGCGCTCGGATACTGCCGGTGCTGCAGGCGCCACCGACGCGTCCGGCGCAGGCGGCGCCAATTCCTGCGCAGTAGCAAGCGCCACCATAGAAGCGAGAACGACCGCGGTTAATCCGCCCGTCAAAATTCGGCTGAACATGCTCATGCAAGGTCCGGTGGTTTGCGCCCGGGGTGATTCTCTTAACGCCAAGGCTAGTTGCTGCTGTCGGATCAGCAAACAGCTAAACAGCAATTGTGGCGACAAAGGACCGCCCCCGTGGGGACCGCGCCCTTGGGGACCGCGCGCGTGTCGCGGCGATCGATCACGAACCAGGCGTCCAGGCGTCGTAGTCGCCCGTCACCTGCGGACGATGCTGGTTGGTCAGCACCGAGCCTTTCGGGCGATAGGCCGCGGGGCTGCCGGTGAGGTTCGGCACATGCGGCTTTTGCCAGTCGCGTGGCTTGTAGTCTTCGCTTGGCGGCGCAACGTCGACACGATGATGGATCCAGCCATGCCAGCCGGGCGGAATCGCCGAGGCTTCCGAATAGTCGCGGTAGATGACCCAGCGACGGGTGCGGCCTTCCGAATCGACGCCGCCCTCATAGTAGACGTTGCCGACCTCGTCCTGCCCGACCTTCTTGCCGTGCCGCCAGGTGTGGAAGCGCGTTCCCAATGTCTGGCTGTTCCACCAGGTGAAAAACTGCAGAAGGAAAGTCTTCATCCAAATCCTCGTGGCAAGTCCTTGTGGCAAGTCCTCGCGGCGGCTGCGGCGCCTGTTCCTGCTTATGGCGTCACGGCATTGCGAAGGCAAGGGTCTTGCCGCAACCGGCGAGCAAATGGCTGACGGGAAAGCGATACGTTCATGCTATTTTCGCGGCCGTCCGAAGCAGATGAAATAGGTTGTTGGCAACCTTACGCAGCGTTATTCTAGCAGTTGAAGCTTCGTTGCCTCAAGGACGGCAAATGAGAGGGGCTCATGTCATCGCTGGCGGGCACGGCCGGTCGCGCGTTGCCGCAGGTCGTTGAGGCGATCTACGATTCGATTGCCGACGTCGACCGCTGGCAGGCGACACTCGAGGCCATCTGCAATCTGGCGGAAGGCCAGCTTGCCATGCTCGCCGTCATCGACACGATCAGCAGCTCCGCGCGGTTTTCGGTGTCCTGCGGCGATCCCGCAGTTCTTGAGCCGTTGAAGCATGACTACGGCTCGCAAGTGCCGTTCTATGCGGCGGTTCCCAAGATGGAGATCGACGTGCCGTTCACCGTCGATTCGATCTACGCTTTGCAAGGCCCGGATACGCGACAGAGATGGCTCGAAAGCCGCATCGTGCGCGAATGGGTGCAACCCAACCGCCTGGACGATTTCTTCTGGGTGGCGTTGATGAAGCGGCCGACCCGGATCGGCACGTTGATGGTGGTGACCGACAAGGACAGGCGCCAGATTTCCCGCGAGGATCTCGAGCTTGTCAGCCTGCTGGCACCGCATGTGCGGCGCGCGGTGACCATCGGCGACCTGTTCGAAGCCGAGCGGCGCAAGGCCGAAATCTTCCGTTCCATCATCGAAAGCCTCGACCATCCGGTGCTGATCGTGGCCGAAGACATGACCATCATCTTCGCCAACCCGTCAGCCGAAGCGCTGCTCGCCGAAAACATCTCGGTCGCTTGCGTGCGCGGACAGCTTTCCTTCACCTATGCCAACGCCAACGCCGCGATCGGCCGTGCCGTCCAGCTCGGCACGCGCGACGAATTCGCGCTCGGACCTTGCGGCATCAATATTCCCCTGGCCAGGACGGTCGTTCCGGCAGTGGCCCATGTCATGCCGCTGGCGCGGCGTGAAATCTCGGCGCGCATCTCGCAACGCGCCGCCGCAGCGATCTTCATCGCCGCGGCCGGTTCGACACCGACCCCGGCGCTGGACGCCATTGCGGCGCTGTTCGGACTGACCGCGGCAGAAAGGCGAGTCGCCGGTCACGTTGCCGCCGGCCTGACGCGAAAGGAAATTGCCGCGGCCGGCGGCGTCTCGGACGGCACCGTCAAGTCGCAGCTGGCGACGATCTTCGACAAGACCGGTACCGGCGATCAGCGCGAGCTCGAACTGTTGATGCGCGAATTGTCACCGCCGTTGCGCTCCAGTTGATTTTGCTCAGGTTCCCCGGACCGGCAGCGGTCCAAAAGACTCGGCCGGTAAGTTTTTCAAACCTTTGACACCATCGTCCGCAAAATCTGGGAAACGAAACCGGCATCGTTGCAATTCGGCCAAAATCATGGTGCGGTCGTTCGCGGTCCAGAAACGCGGCACTATGCTCGGCTGGAATGAAAATGGTTTCTGGCGCGGATCTCGATCTTTGACACCGACAGCTACCGAGCGACTGCTCCCCTACCTCTTTCTGCTTGGGCTGATCGTAATCGCGGTCGCTTTCCGGCCACTGCTGCCCGTCGACGAAACGCGATATCTCAGCGTCACCTGGGAAATGTATCTGAGCGGACAGATCTTCGTCCCGACGATGAATTTCGCGCCCTATCTGCAGAAGCCGCCACTGCTGTTTTGGCTTATCGACCTTGTCTGGAACATTTTCGGCGCCAGCAGGCCGGCGGCGATGCTGGTCATCTTCGCCGCCTCCTCGCTCGTCATCTGGCTGACGACGGCGTTGGCAAAGACCCTGTTTCCGGGCCGCGACGACATCGCGCGGCGCATCCCCTGGCTGGTTGCCGGAAGCAGCGTGTTCGTCATCTATTCGACGCTGATCCTGTTCGACCTGTTGCTGACGGTCTTTGTGCTCGCCGCGCTGTTGTCGTTGATTGCCTTTGCCCGCAGCGGCAACCGCTGGCAGGCCGTTCTGGCCGGGCTGTTCATCGGCATGGGCGTGCTGACGAAAGGCCCAGTGGTGCTGATCCATATCGGCGCGCCCATCCTGTTCTACCCGTTCTGGCGCGACCGGCGGGCGGGACTGACGACACCGAACTTCCTCGCTGGAGTGGGCCTGGCCCTGCTCGCCGCACTAATTCCGGTGGCGATCTGGCTGGTGCCGGCGACCATCCTGACAAAAGGCAATTTCGTTTATGATCTCGTCTGGAACCAGTCGGCGGGGCGCGTCACCGGCAATTTGCGCAATTCGCATGGCCGGCCGTTCTATTTCTATCTGCTGCTGCTGCCCGTCATGTTCATACCGTGGATCTTCATACCCGAGGTGTGGCGGTTGAAGCTGCGCACGCGGATACGCAACCTGATCGACGCGAAGTCGCCGGATCTGCGCGCCTTGCGCCTGCTGTCATTCTCGTTCGTTGCCGTGTTTCTCGTGTTCAGCGCGATATCCGGCAAGCAGCCTCATTATGTCGTGCCGATGTTGCCGTTCGTGGTCATCCTGTTCGGCTATTTCATGGCGGAGATCCCGCTCGCCAGGCTGAAGAGCTCGGCCATCGTCATGCTTGTCATTTTCGGCATCGGCCACGCGGTGGCATCGGCAACCGCGTTCAAACGCTATGATCTGACGCCGCTCGCCAACTTCATCGACGAGCGAAAGGATGCGGACTGGGCCGTGGCTTTCGACTATCAAGGCGAAGTCGGCTTCCTGGCCCGGTTGCAAAAGCCATTCGAAAGCACCGACAAACCGGAAGAATGGCTTGGCTCGCATCCCAGCGGCTATGTCATCGACAAGGTTTCTAAGGATCCCGGCACTGCAGGGCAAATCGCGTTCCGGCTTCGCGTCGAACGCGGCTATCTCGTCGTGCTGAAGGGACAGCATTGACGATCGTCACCGGTATGCGAGTTCGTCCCCCGCGCGGGAGATGAAGGCGTTGCTGCTTCGTGGTTCCATCGCTCGATAGAACCGGGAGGTATTCATGCGCAAGCTCATCTCGACGACGCTTTTTGCCTTATCGCTCGCTGTGGCCGGCCTTGCCGCCGATCCGGCATGGAGCTTCAAATGTCAGTCCGGAACGATTGGGCAAGGCAGTTGCTCCTGCTCCGGGACCGCCGACTGCACCGATATGCGGCATTCCAAAATGTGCAAGGGCGACCTGAACTGCGGTTCGGGCAAATGCTCCTGCACGGCCGCGTTGGTAGTCGACCCCGGCCCGAAAACCCCCAAGCCCAAGGTCGTCGCGCCGATGGCGACAACCAAAGGCGTCGTGAAGCAGTAGATATCCAATCCGAACGGACGGCGGCTCGACGTCGCTGGGCCGGCCCGATGTTTCGCAGTTCATCCCCCGTGCGGGCGATAAACTGCCATCGAACAAATGCTGCTGTCTAGCCGGAGGGTGGTTTCCAACCGAAAGAGCGAGGATACCATGTTGAAAACCTGCACGATGCTGTTCTTCGGCCTGATGGCGGCCACCGCGGCCGCCCAGCCGCCGCCTTCGGGGCCGCCGGTTCCCAGTGCGGCACTTGCCCCATGCAACGCCACACAATCGAACAGGCCCTGCAAAGCCGAACTCGGCGTGTTCCTGATCACCAATACCGTCCGCAACCTGGCGCAAGCCAAGGTCGACGCCACCAACGCACAGCTGGCCGCCCAGGGACGATCGTCACGCGCGTCGATCGAATCGCTGAAGCAATGGCGACCGTCGCGCTTTGCGACGCAGATGCTGAACCAGCCGAACAGCTGGTTTGTCAAAGTTCCTTACATCCTGACCATCAAAGTCTCGATCCCGGTGACCTCCGACCGCCACATCGGCATTCCCATAGACGTCAACGTCTTCTGCAGCGGCTGGCAGACCGATTCCAGCCAGGTCATCATCCGCTCGCAACCCGGCCCGGCGAGCTTCGAGGGCGGCAACATCCTCGAAGACGTTTTCAATGTCGGCAACTACATCGACGCTCAGGTACGCAGCTCGTTTTCGGCACCCCTGCCGGTGACGACGCCGGTTCCAAATTCGAAATGCTCGGCAATAGACGGCTCCGATGCCGGCACGCAGGCCACCGGCGATGATCTCATCTTCTGGACGGTGCCGCGGCGCAACCTGGTGGTGACGGACGCCATAGCCAAGCCGACGGTTGAAGTGACCTTCGACAGCCTCACACGCGTGCCAGCCCGCGACTTCCACAACAATATCGTCTATGCGGAATCCGAGGCCATAAACCTCAACGTCTATGCGAATGAGGATGGCCGTCAGAAGGCGCTGACGATGCGCGAAGGCAACGTGGCTGCGCTGAACCTTCCCGCAGTACGGCTGGACGCGCGAAAATACGATTCGCTGGTCGTCATCGGCAATGTCGACCAGCCGCCGAACGACCCCAGAGACAGCGCCTTCGCAGTAGCGGCCAAGACTGCGGGATTCGGTGCCGGTTCCAAGATCATGCAGATCCCGAAGTGGTATTCGAGGCCGCCGGACCAGTTCAATCCCAAGCCTACATGGATCAGAGTTCCCGGCTATGAGCTGCACTATACGGTACGCTATCTCAACAGCGGCGGGCTGGCCGTCGATGGTGGAACCAGTACGGTCCGGCCTCCAAAAGTCGCCGTTCCGATAGAGACGCTCATCAAGCCGAAAACGCCCTGACGCGGCCGCTCGCGGATGACGGCGGCGGTTCAGACCGCTACCGCCTTCCCCCGCGCGGCAGATGCGGCAGCACCGGCATCATGGCCTGATCTTGCCGGAACAAACGCGCCGCTGCGCCACGAGCGAGCGGCGCCATCGATGGAGACAAACGATGCAGCACCTTCCCCTCACCATGCCCGCCGTCAGGATCATTGCGGCAATCTCGCTGCTTGCCTTCCCGAACTTCCTGCCGCCGGTCACGAGCCCGGCGAACGCGCTGCCGGTCAGCCAATCCTGCCGGATCACCACCTATTACAAGACTGCGGCAAAGGCGACGGAGGTTGGCGTGCGCTCGACGTGCCAGGGCGTCAAAAAATGGGGTGTCACCTCGAAATATTACGAGGTGGAAAAAATCGAAGCCGCCACGCCCCCGCACACGTCGGGCGGCGGCGGCAGCCTGCCGTGCGAGTTTCTCGCTGCCGGCTGCTCCAACCTGCCTGAGAAACGCAACTGAGCGCCAGGCAAACGAGCTAGCCGATCGCCTTCTCCAAAACCAGCGCCGGCAATCCCGAGGCGCCGCCGCAATCGGCCGTGTTGCCGGCGGGCAAGAACCCCCTCGAGCGGTAGAAGGCGACAGCCGGAGCACTTGCTTCCTCGACCTCGACACGCAGCGTCCGGGCCTCCGGAAAGCTGGCCTCGATCTCGTCCAGCAGCGCCTGGCCGATGCCTTGCCTCTGCCAGGCCGGATGCACGTAAAGCTGGTTCAGCATGACGATCCTGGCATCCGTGGTAGCGGCGGCGAAAGCCATGCCGCCGATGTTTTTGCCGTCGTCGGCGACCAGGAACTCCGAGTTCGGCCGCGTCAGCCGTGCCTTGAGCGCGGCGATAGAATGCCATTCATCGGTGATTTCGGTGACCCGCGGCCCGCCGTAGATGGCATCATAGGTGGCATGCCATGTCTCGACCAGCAATGCGCGCACCGCCGCAAGATCGCGCTCGCCGGCGGTGCGGACGAACATCCTACTCGATCCCGAGCCTGGCCTTGACCAGCTCGTTGACCGCCTGCGGGTTGGCCTTGCCGCCGGTCGCCTTCATCACCTGGCCGACGAACCAGCCGGCCATGGTCGGCTTGGCGCGCGCCTGTTCGACCTTGTCCGGGTTGGCCGCGATCACCTCGTCGACCGCCTTTTCGATGGCGCCGGTATCGGTGACCTGCTTCATGCCGCGGCTTTCGACCAGCTGACGCGGATCGCCGCCCTCGTTCCAGACGATCTCGAACAGATCCTTGGCGATCTTGCCGGAGATGGTGCCTTCCTTGATCAGATCGATGACCGCGCCGAGCTGATCGGGCGAAACCGGAGCATTTTCAATACGCTTGCCGGCTCTGTTCAACGCACCCAGCAAATCGTTGATGACCCAGTTGGCGGCAAGCTTGCCATCGCGACCAGCGGCCACCTTCTCGAAATAGTCGGCGACCGCCTTTTCCCATACCAGGATCGAGGCGTCGTAGGTCGACAGGCCGAGCGAGGTGATCAGCCGCGCCTTTTTCGCGTCGGGAAGTTCCGGCAGGTCCTTTGCCAACTCGTCGATATAGGCCTGGTCGAATTCCAGCGGCAGAAGGTCGGGATCGGGGAAATAGCGGTAGTCGTGCGCTTCTTCCTTGGAACGCATCGAGCGCGTTTCGCCCTTGTTGGGGTCGAACAGCCGCGTTTCCTGGTCGATCTTGCCGCCGTCCTCCAGGATGGCGATCTGGCGGCGCGCCTCGTAGTCGATGGCCTGGCCGATGAAACGGATGGAGTTGACGTTCTTGATCTCGCAGCGCGTGCCGAATTCGCCGCCGGGCCGGCGCACCGAGACGTTGACGTCGGCGCGCAGCGAGCCTTCGTCCATATTGCCGTCGCACGTGCCGAGGTAGCGCACGATGGTGCGCAGCTTGGTGACATAGGCCTTGGCTTCATCGGCGGAGCGCATATCCGGCTTGGAGACGATCTCCATCAGCGCCACGCCGGAGCGGTTGAGATCGACGTAGGACATCGTCGCATGCTGGTCGTGCATCGACTTGCCGGCGTCCTGCTCCAGGTGCAGGCGCTCGATGCCGACCTCGATGTCCTCGAATTCGCCCTGCCGGTCCGGGCCGACCGAGACGATCACCTTCCCCTCGCCGACGATCGGCTGCTTGAACTGCGAGATCTGGTAGCCCTGCGGCAGGTCGGGATAGAAATAGTTTTTCCTGTCGAAGACCGATTTGTGGTTGATCTCGGCCTTCAGGCCCAGCCCGGTGCGGATCGCCTGCTTGACGCATTCCTCGTTGATGACCGGCAGCATGCCGGGCATCGCCGCGTCGACCAGGCTGACATTGGCGTTGGGCGCGGCGCCGAAAATGGTCGAGGCGCCGGAAAACAGCTTTGCCTGCGAGGTCACCTGCGCGTGGACCTCGAGGCCGATGATGATCTCCCAGTCGCCGGTGGCGC
Source organism: Mesorhizobium sp. M0633 (assembly GCF_040320645.1). Taxonomy (NCBI): domain Bacteria; kingdom Pseudomonadati; phylum Pseudomonadota; class Alphaproteobacteria; order Hyphomicrobiales; family Phyllobacteriaceae; genus Mesorhizobium; species Mesorhizobium sp. M0633. The sequence continues at coordinate 47,141 of NZ_JAMYQC010000025.1, read as the reverse complement.
CGGGAACCAGGCGCTTGGCGTCGGGCGTGCGGGTGTCGATAATGCTCATAAGGGCCTGCATACTGAAATTGCGGATATGCGAGAACGCATATTTTGCTGTGCAACTTCGCTAGTGCAAACCGCCAAAAGAGACAAGCGCAAAGCCGCAGGCCGCCGACGCGGCACAGGCCCGCACCTGCCGCGATGAACTGCGATAGCAGCTTGAAAAATCGACCTGCCGGCAACCCGGCCGCCGTCACCTATGCCGTGGCGATATAGGCCCTGATCTCCTCGGCCTCGCGCTCGACATCCTCGATGCGCCGCTTGACCACGTCGCCGATCGACACGATGCCGTCGAGCAGCCCGTTCTTTTCCACCGGCAGATGGCGGAAGCGGCCCTTGGTCATGATCTCCATAACCTCGTTGACGGTGTGGTTCTCATTGCAGATCTTCACCTTGGGCGTCATCGCCGAGCGGACGGCAAGGTCGAGCGCCGCCGCCCCCTCCTTGGCGAGAACCCGCACCACATCGCGCTCGGAAAGAATGCCGACGATCTTGTGATCGCCGTTGGTGATGACCAGCGCGCCGATCCTGTGTTCGGAAAGCATGCGGATGGCTTCGCTGAGCTTTTCGTTCGGCCCGAGCGTCACCACGTCGTGGCCTTTTGCCTCGAGAATTGCCTTAACAGTCATGGCGTCCTCCTCTGCATTTCCTGCCGGCTCCTGCCCTGGCCGGCTTGCCCTGGGATGAACATGGTGCGCCGCGAACGGTTGCATTTCAAGTGCGGCGGTCTCAGGTCTCCGGCTCGTCCGCCTGCCGGGGCACCTGCTCTCGCCGATCAAAAAACCGCAGGCCGAAGAAGCCGGCAAGAAAGCCGCCAATATGGGCTTCCCAGGCGATCTGGCCGCCAATGCCAGGCGCCAGGCCGAAGAGGCCGGTCGCGAGGTTGATCACCATCCACATGGCGAGAAAGGTGACGACGCCGCGCGAGCGCAGCACCGCCGCCATCGGCAAAGGCTGGCCGGCGAAGGCGGCCTTGCCCGACGAGCGGTCGATGCGGAAGCCGTAGCGCGCCGCCGCACCCATCATGCCGGAAATCGCACCGGAGGCGCCGACCAGCGGCGCCTCGCCAAGCGGGTGCATGGCCCAGAACAGCGCCACCGCCGCCAGTCCGGTCGCGGCGAAGAACAGGCTGAAGCGCAGCGCGCCGAAGCGGTTGGCCAGCGGTGAGCCGAAGGCCGCAAGCCACACCATGTTGATGGCAAGATGGGCAAAGCCGCCATGCAGGAAGGCATATGTAAAGGGCCGAGAAAACAGGAACCAGTCGAAGCCGTATTGGCCAGTGTAGAGAACAGGAATGAAGGCCCCGTCGTACAATAGTGTCAGCTGCTGGTCTTGGCTAAGCACATACTGCTGCATCAGAAAGACGACGACGCAGATGCCGATCACCGCCAGCACTACGGGCGGCAGGTTGAACACCGGTTCGCGGCGCTGCTCCGGTTCGCGGGCGGCAGGCCCACCCTGACCCTGCTCGATCTCCGGTGGGCTTTCTGGGTCGCTCATATGGCTTGCACTCAGTCGCTGGATTGGACTTGGCGAGCATGTAGATCACGGCCAACCGAATCACAAACGGCGAATCAGCAGCCCCGAATCAAAAAAAGAAGCCGTCCAAGGTTTCCCTTGAACGGCTGGTCGAGCCCCCTTGCTCCCCCTGAACTCTTGACTGAAGTGCTGCCGATCGTCGCAAAACGACCGCTTCTGGAGTGGTTTTGGTGTGCCACAGGCCTGGCCGGCGCGCAACGTAAACCAGTTGTTAACCTTAACCGCCCCGACCCGTGAACAAGTATTAACGATGCTGGCACGCATCCTGCTCCGCAACGCATGTAGGTCTTCGGAGGGCGCCCTTCTGTTCACCGATGGGACATCAGAAGACAGAATGCGCGGAGCAGCATTAGCATGAACCAGACCGGATCGATCACGCTGTTCCATTATTGGAACCGGTTGCGTGACGGACGCCCTGCCCCGAAGCGCTCGGAAGTCGAACCCGCCGACATCAAGTCGCTGCTGGCCGACACGTTTATCCTGGAAAAGGACACGCGCGGCGAAGCGGTGTTCCGGCTGGCCGGCACCAGGCTCTGCGCGGTCTATGGCCGCGAACTCAAGGGGTTTTCATTCCCTTCGCTGTGGCGCGAAAAGGACCAGCGGCTGATTTCGAAGCTGACCGATGGTGTCTTCGACCTGAAATCGGTGATGCTCATCACCTATGAGGGTTTCAGTCGCAACGGCCGGTCCAACAGGTTCGAGCTGCTCGCGCTGCCGCTCGACGGCGGTGTCGAGAGCCCGCGCTGCCTCGGCGTGATAAGCGCCGTCGAAAAACCCTTCTGGCTGGGTGCCGACCCGGTTCTCGACGTCTTGATCGATTCGATCCGTGTCGTCGATCCCGACAAGGAGCCGATGTTCCCGGGGAACCGTCCGGCGATCGAGGTTCCCTCGCTCGCCCCATCGGAATTCGACCCGCCCGAGACGATTTCGGCGCTCGGCCAGGCCCGCCGCATCCGTCACCTGGTCGTCTTCGACGGCGGACGCGAGGAATGATGCCCAAAGCTTAAAGCAACAGCGCCGGGCTTTCCCCTTTGTTAACCTGCTTTGTTGTAGTTTTCCGCTGAAATTCTCCGCATCCATGCGCGGAATGCCGAACGGGGTATGGCAGTGATGAGGTCAGCGGCGGTCGACCATGCGCCGTCCCAAGCTGAAAGGCGCAACTTTCAGCGCGTCCGCGTGAAAATTTACGGACGCTTCATGCTGGAAGACCGCACCGAACATCCCTGCCAGGTGGTCGACATGTCGCCCGGCAACGTCGCGCTGCGCACCGAGCGCGCCGGCCTGGCGGGCGAAAAGGTCATTGCCTATATCGATCACATCGGCCGCATCGAAGGCGTCATCACCCGCACTTTGCAGGATGGCTTTGCGATGACCGTCATCGCGTCGGACCGCAAGAGGGACAAGCTCGCCGCGCAACTGACCTGGCTTGCCAACAAGCACGAGCTCGACCTGCCGGAAGACCGCCGCCATGAACGCGTCGCACCGCGCAACCCGACGAGCGTGCTGCAGCTTGCCGACGGACGCCAGTACCAGTGCCGCATCATCGACCTGTCGCTGTCGGGCGCGGCGATCGAGATCGACGTCAAGCCGGCCATCGGCGTCCAGGTGACGCTGGGCACCATGCGCGGCCAGATAGTGCGGCATTTCGAAGATGGCGTCGCCATCGAGTTCGCCGTCATCCAGCGGCCGGGAACGCTCGATACCGAATTCAGCTCATCGCGCGGCTGACGCGGAAGCGTTAGCACTATCGGGAAGAGAGGCTGGCGATCCTTCGCGCCCCCCTCTGTCCCGCTATCCTAGCTGTTCGAACGGTGCGACGAAGCATGGGAACATGCCCGGCTGGAATCCTTAAACAATTCTATATTCAATTGCGTCAAATTTTATGTTTATTCTATTGGCGTTTTACTTAATGTCTACTTCGCGCTTTTGCGTCAAATAAATCCAGCCGTGTCATTGTCTCCTCAAACGGGGAGACTGAATAATGAACAGGATGAGGGGCAAGCTGTTGCTGGCGGCAATAGCGATGCAGCTTTTCGGTTGGGGGACTGTAAACGCGGCGGAGCCGGCCTTCATGCACACCGGCGGCCGCACCACGCAGCCGGTCGGACACTACGAATTGTGCCAGCAGCTTCCGCAGGAATGCAATCAGAGGACGCCTGGCCGGGCACCCGTCGAGCTGACCCGCAAGCTGTGGGCAACGATCGTCAAGGTCAACAATTCGGTCAACAGCAGGGTCGCGCCGCGCACCGACATGGAAATGTGGGGCAAGGAGGAAGTCTGGTCCTTTCCCAATAGCGGCTTCGGCGACTGCGAGGACTATGCGCTGGAAAAGCGCCGCGAGCTGATGAGCATCGGCGTGCCGGCCGGCGATCTGCTGATGACGGTGGTGCGCCAGCGCAATGGCGACGGCCATGCGGTGCTGACCGTGCGCACCAGCCTTGGCGAGTTCATCCTCGACAATCTCCAGCCCAAGGTGCTGTCCTGGACCAATACCGGCTACACCTACTTGAAGCGCCAGTCCGAGCGGAATTCCGGCGCCTGGGTGACGATCAACGACGGCCGCTCCGACGCGGTCGCCAGCGTCCGCTGAGGACGCCAAGGCATGTCGCCCAAAAGTGCGTAGCGGTTTTGGGATAACGACATGCATAAAACAGAGGTTAAGTGCGTCGCATGACTTCGCGCTTTAGGAGAAACCCGGTCGAGTCCCCACCCTCCCCGTCCCCAACGACCGGGTTTAAGGAGCCGGCCCCGTCCCCGGGCCGGCTCCACCATTTCCGGGTGGAACACATCTCGATACAGTTGTCTCGGCTTTGCCTCCAACTGCGCTTCGTCATCCAAGCTGTCTCACGATCGTTTGTGGGATACGAGCTGCCGTTTGCCGTCGAAACGCTGTTACTTGCCCCTGATACGGAACGCGTCGACAAAGGCGGAAAACGCCGGAGAGGGATGGCGTCGGCTTGGATAGTACAGGTGGTAGCCCTGGAACGTCGGGCACCATTTGGTCAGGACTTCCTGAAGAAGGCCACTCTCAATGTGTGGAAGGACGAGTTCACGCGGTAGATAGGCCAAGCCCACTCCGTCAAGCGCGGCCTGGATCGCCGGCCCCATGTTGTTAAGCGTCAGTTGCCCCTCGACCCGAGCACTGAACTCGCGCGCTCCTTCCCGCAATTCCCAGGCATAGACCGATCCTGACGTCGGCAGCCGGTAGTTGATGCAGTTATGGTCGGTCAGTTCCTGCGGCGTCTCCGGCGGTGTCCGGTGGGCGAAGTAATGGGGTGAGCCGACCACAGTGTAGGTCACGTCGGCTCCGATGCGCACGGCTACCATATCCCGGGCAATGGACTCGCCCAGACGCACGCCGGCATCGAACTGGCGCTCGACGATGTTGGTGAAGGCGTTGTCGACCACCAGCTCGACATTGATATCGGGGAAGTCGCTCAGGAACTTTGGCAGCCGGGCGCGGAAGACAATGTCGACCGAATCGTCGGTGCACACCAGGCGAATGTTGCCGGACGGCCTGTCGCGAAGGACGCCGAGAGCGCTGACCTCAGCCGCGATGCCTTCGAAATGTGGTTCGATGCCTTCCTTGAGGCGTTGACCGGCCGCCGTCGGGGCCACGTCGCGCGTGGTGCGAGACAGAAGACGGACGCCAAGCCGCGACTCCAGCGACTTGATCGTGTGGCTAAGGGCCGAAGGAGTGACCCCGAGCTTGGCGGCTGCTCGGGTGAAGCTCCGCGTCCGGGTGATCTCCAGGAACGCGCGCATTTCGGCGAACTCGTCGCGTGGCATTGATGAGCCTCATTCACAACCACATCAAAATTATACCCGCTAGTCGCATTTGGCCAGCCCGACTACTTAGCTCGGGAACGGACAGGAGACTGCCTTATGACCATCGATTTCGTGCTGGACGAGGCCACTGCTGCTGACAGCGGGACGACCCCATGGTCTGCGGTGGTCTGCCTGTCGCTTCTGACCTTCCTTCTGGTCGGACTGGAGTTCCTGCCGGTGAGCCTGCTCACCCCGATCGCTCAGGATCTGGCCGTCTCCGAGGGTCAGGCAGGCCAGGCAATCGCGGTATCCGGATTCTTCGCCGTGGTTACCAGCCTCTTCGGCAACTCGCTGTTGCGAAACGTCGATCGACGGACGGTGGTTCTGGTCTATACGGCAGTGCTGGCCGCATTGAGCCTGGCGGTGGCGCTTGCTCCCAACTTCCTGGTCTTCCTGGCCGGGCGGGCGCTGGTCGGCATCGCGATCGGCGGTTTCTGGTCACTGTCGACGGCCATTCTGGCCCGCCTGGCCGCGGGACCCGACCTGCCTAAGGCCATTGCCTTGCTCCAGGGTGGCACTGCCTTCGCATTGGTGATCGCCGCGCCCGTCGGCAGCTTCCTCGGATCGCTGATCGGATGGCGGGGAACCTTTTTCGTCACTGTCCCCATCGGCCTTGCGGCGCTCGTGTGGCAGTTGGCCGTTCTCCCGAAGATGCCGCCGATAGAGATCGCCTCGGTGTCGAGCATGTTCGGCCTGCTGCGGAATCGCAGATTCGCCATCGGCATGGGCGCGACCGGGCTCGCTTTCATCGGGCAGAACGCGCTCTCGATCTATCTGCGGCCGGTTCTGGAAAACGTGACGGGCCTTGAGGTCAACACCCTCTCACTGGCTCTATTGGGCGTCGGCCTCGGTGGCGTGGCGGGACTGTCGATTGTCGGCTTCATACTCCGGCGGCACCTCACAGCCGTGCTGATCGGGCTGCCGAGTGCACTCGCGGTCTTCGCTCTACTGCTGATTGCCTTTGGACCGTTTGCACGCGCCACGGCCGGCCTGCTGGTTCTTTGGGGACTGTTCGCTACCCCGATCCCGGTGGCGTGGAACACCTGGATGAGCACGCTCATCCCTGAAGACCTGGAGGCCGGGGGCGGACTCCAGGTCGCCCTGATCCAGTTCGCGATCGCAGGCGGCGCTATTGCAGGAGGCCTGCTGTTCGACGTGGCCGGCTGGTGGAGCGCCTTCCTTCTCGCCGCCGTCCTGCTCACGGGCTCGGCCTTGCTCGCCGCCTCGGCCGGCCCCGCACCTGAACTCTTTCAATTCTTGTCTAGGAGAATCTCATGTCCGAAGGAATCGAGAACAAGGTCGTCGTCATCACCGGTGCCAGCAGTGGCCTCGGTGAAGCGACGGCACGCCATCATGCCGCACGAGGCGCTTCCGTGGTCCTGGGTGCACGCCGGTCACACCGCATCGACGCCCTTGTCCAGGAACTGACCGCCGCTGGGCACAAAGCCAAGGCCGTTACTACGGACGTCACCGACGCCGGCCAGGTCCAGAACCTGGTGAACACGGCGGTCCGGGAATTCGGCCGCATCGACGTGATGCTCAACAATGCGGGCCTCATGCCGTTGGCCCCGCTCGAACGGCTCAAGGTCGACGAATGGGACCGGATGATCGACGTCAACATCAAGGGCGTCCTTTACGGCATCGCGGCCGCGCTTCCGTACATGAAGGAGCAGCGATCGGGGCACATTATCAATGTCTCATCCGTATACGGCCATGTGGTCGACCCGGGTGCGGCGGTCTATTGCGCCACCAAGTTCGCGGTGCGTGCGATATCCGAGGGTCTGCGGAAAGAGGTGAAACCCTACAATATCCGCACCACGGTGATCTCGCCGGGCGCTGTCAGCACAGAGTTGCTCGAGCATATCAGCGAGAAGGATATCCAGCAGGGGACCAGGGACTTCGTGAGCAAGATCGCCGTGGGGCCAGATACGTTTGCCCGAACGGTCGCCTTCGCGATCAACGAGCCCGACGACGTCGATATCAACGAGATCTTGTTCCGGCCGACCGCCCAGCCGGTTTGACTTGGAAGGGGTTATGCTTCGATATCTTAAGGCCCGGCTCCGCCATTTCCGGGTCGGCTATGCCTTCCTCAACCCAGCCCTAAACCGCCTGCCGTTTGCCACATAATGCGCGGCCGAGGCGCGCAGCCTGGCGACTGCGGCCTCGTCGAGCATCCTGACGACGCGCGCGGGTGAGCCGACGATCAGCGAATTGTTGGGGAATTCCTTGCCTTCGGTGACCAGCGCGCCGGCGCCGACCTGCGAGTTGTTGCCGATTTTCGCGCCGTTCAGCACGATGGCGCCCATGCCGATCAGGCTGTTGTCGCCGATGGTGCAGCCATGCAACAAGGCGCGATGGCCGATCGTGCAGCCTTGGCCGACGGTCAGCGGAAAGCCGGCGTCGGTGTGCATGATTGTGTGCTCCTGCACGTTTGTGTCGGCGCCGATGACGATCGGCTCGTCGTCGCCGCGGACGACGACGCCGAACCAGAAGCCGGCATTGCGGCCAATCCTGATATTGCCGATCAGGGTGGCATCGGGCGCGATCCAGTTGCTGTCGGCGTCCTCGAAGGCGGGCGCTTTTCCGTCAATCGCGTAGATCGGCATTGCTGTCTCCAGATCGTCTCACACCGACAAGCTGCCAGACCCTAGAAGCGAAGCCGCCCAGGACGCAATGGCGATCACCACCATGCCCAGCGCCAGCGCCCAGATGGTCGCCGTACAGCCGTAGGAGATCAGCCCCAGCACCGAGATGCGACGCTCGCGCCAGGCGTCCAGCGCCTCGTTGGCGAACATCAGCGGCCCGGCGCAAGCCGTCGCGGCGAGTGAGCGCAGCATGTGCTTCGACGATACATAGGGTTGGACGAAGGCAAGCCTACGGCCGGCGATCAGCTCCATCGCCGATCCGGCCAGGCCGCAAGCCGTCAGCCCAGCCATAAAACTGAATATGATTTGTTCGACGGGGCCCATCTTTACCCTCCGTTTACCATGAAATCGCACAGTCGCCCGCAAAAGCTGCGAAGCAAGCGCCGTGCCGGGCCGAGATGTGCCGCTCAGGCACACCCGATGGACGGTAAACGAGGGTCGCGATGAAGCAGGCAGCCGCCACAGAGGGCCCGCAACTCAGCGTCGTCGATTCGACGCTGATGAAGCGAGTGTTTTATGCGTTCGCGACGCTGGCGCTGCTTTCGGTGGCGATCAGCCTTGGCGGCAAATGGTTCGGCCGCTCGATCGCCATGGCCGGGTACACCGACGACACCACGGCCCACAAGGTCGTCATCGGCAACAACGTCATCGCCGTGCCGGCCAATGTCATCCGCTTTGCCCAGGCCCGGCGCGACGGCATCGCCTCGCGGCTCGACCTCTATCTGCGCTATCCCGAGATGGACGGCTACAGCGAGGGTGCCCGCAACGACTTCAACCACACCGGACCCAGCAAGGACATCGTCTTCCTGTCGTTCGAGCCGCAGATGATGTCGCGTGACATGAGCGGCCGCTTCGCGCCGATCTACAGCGCGCTGATCGCCAAGCCGGGTACGCCCGGCCCTGGCGGCACCACGCTTTACGCCTTCAGCGAAAAATCAGGCTATCTCAACGAAGTGCTGGCAGTCGCCGATCGCCCCGGAAAGGATCCGTTCGTCGCACGCTGCCTGAGCGGCCCGAGCGCGGACGAATCGCTGGCGCCCTGCGAACGCGACATCCTGGTCGGCGACAATCTCAGCCTTACCTACCGCTTCCCCCGGGAATTCCTGGGCGACTGGCAGGGGCTCGACGCGGCGATTTCTGCCGAAGCAGCGCGTGTGCTGAAGACCGGGCGGTAAGCAACGAAACGAGCCGTTCCGTAGCGATCCTTCGCGCCCCTCTCTGTCCTACCGGACATCTCCCGCACGAGGGGGGAGATCGGCCGTCATCTTGGCTTTCGCCAATCTCCAATGTTGCAGGAAGAGTGCAGCGCCGAGGCTGCCAATCTCCCCCTCGTGGGGGAGATGGCCGGCAGGCCAGAGGAGGGCGCTGTCCCGCCGGCGTCCTGCAAGGTTCCGTACCGCCGCAGCGCTTGAGGCATAGCGGCCAGCTAAACTCCCAGCTCAGGCCAGATCGATGTCGAGGATCGCCATCGAGAAATTATAATCGCCGTCGTCCTCGTCCTTGAAGACGATGCCAAGGAACTCGTCGCCGACATAGACCTCGGCCGAATCTTCCTTGCGCGGCCGCGCCTTCACTTCGAGTTTAGGGTTCTGGAAGGTGCGCTTGAAATAGGCGTCCAGCTTTCTGATTTCGTCCGGCTTCAACAGTCTTCTCCGATCGTCGCTTGCTAAAGTGCGTCGCGTCTGAAGAGACGATGCGACGCGCTTTAAATCTTGCTTCATGCATGTCGCTATCCAAAAACCGCTGGGCACTTTGGGCGACATGCATTGGTGAGCGCGCTTCTGGCACGTCGACAATGGCCATGTAAAGGCAAGCCGGCATGGGGGGCAGGAATTCAGCCCCTGCCCGAGCACTCAGATGTCGAAGCTGACGACGTGGTCCATCGTCTGCGATGGCAACAGCTGGTCCATCTGCCGCGAAGGCTGGTCGCAGCCGGTCTCGCCGACGACGCGGGCCGGCACGCCGGCAACCGTCTTGTTGTGCGGTACCGGCGACAGCACCACCGAGCCGGCCGCGATCTTCGAGCAATGGCCGATCTCGATGTTGCCGAGGATCTTGGCGCCGGCGCCGATCAGCACGCCGTAGCGGATCTTGGGATGGCGGTCGCCGCCGGCCTTGCCGGTGCCGCCCAGCGTCACGCCGTGCAGGATCGACACGTCGTCCTCGATCACCGCCGTCTGGCCGACGACGAGGCCGGTGGCGTGGTCGAGGAAGATGCCCTTGCCGATGCGGGCAGCCGGATTGATGTCGGTCTGGAACACCGAGGACGACCGGCTCTGCAAATACAGCGCGAAGTCCTGGCGGCCCTGGTTCCACAGCCAATGCGCCAGCCGGTGCGTCTGGATGGCGTGAAAACCCTTGAAGTAGAGCACCGGCATGATGAAGCGGTCGCATGCCGGATCACGGTCGTAATAGGCCTGGATATCGACGCGCACCGTCGTCGACCAGTCCTTGTCGTCGGCCGCCATCGCCTTGAACGTCTGGCGGATGAGGTCGGAGCCGATGTCCTGATGGGCGAGGCGCTCGGCCAGCCGGTGAATGACCGCTTCTTCCAGGTTTTCCTGATTGAGGATGGTCGAATAGAGGAACGCCGCCAGCAGCGGATCGCGGTTGACCGCTTCCATCGCTTCGTCGCGGATCGAACGCCAGATCGGATCTACCGGCTGCACCCTGGTGGGACGGGAAATCGTAACGCTGTTCATCTGATGTCTCCGGCCATCCAATGTCTCGGCCATCCAATGTCTCGGTTGGCGGCTTGCCTATTCTCCGGCCGCACCTATAAGCCAGATCATAGCACGGGTGAACTCAATTTTCCTTAGTGCTTCGTGAAATGGATTTGGTTGGCGGAATTTCAAGCAGCCATGGAAAACGCAACCTTGATGGACGAGACCCTGAAGCGCGAGCTTTCCGCGCTCTATGAGGCCGAAGATCGCCACTACCACGACCTTGGCCACATCGAGGCGATGCTGGCGCTGGCCAATGATTACAAGGCGTTGTTGCATGATCCTGAAGCTGTCGAGGCAGCGATCTGGTTTCACGACGCGATCTACGACAGCCGCGCCAAGGACAATGAGGCGAGGAGTGCCGAACTTGCCGAGGAAAAGCTCGCCGGTCGCGCCGATGCACAACGCCTCGGCCACATCGCGGCGATGATCACTGCCACCGCCGGCCACGAATTGCCGCCCCTTGGCGACCAGCATTCGGTTCGCGACGCGGCGCTGTTCCTCGACATGGACCTGGCGATCCTGGGTGCTGCGCCCGACGTGTTCGACGCCTACGAGCAGGCGGTTCGCCGCGAATATAAGTGGGTCGATGAGCCGATGTGGCGGGCCGGCCGTGCCGCAGTGCTAGAGGGCTTCCTCGCGCGGCCGCATATCTTCCACAGCGAGGAATTCCGCCGGCGCTTCGAAACCCAGGCCCGGCATAACATGACGCGCTCGCTCAGGGCGCTGGGGCACAGCCCGCGCCGATCGTAGCCCGACGCGTCGCTCGCTTGCCTGCCGGAGAGTTGCCCGAAATCAGGTAAACGCGCCGATGGTCGATGCCATTCCCCACAGCATGAACACCCCGGCCGCAAGCGACGCGCCGTTGACTACGATGCCAGCCAGACCGAGCACACGACTGTCGTTCGAACGACCGAGCGCCATCAACCCGAAAACCACGCCGGTAAGATGTGCCAATGGCCCGGCCAGAAAAAATACGGCGGCGAAGAAGCCTGTCGCACTGTTCTGGAGCAGTGGGGACGCGTCGCTCGGCATTGCTATCAATGCGGTGATCGCAATCGCCCCTGCCGCCAATGCGGTCAGCGCTAGAATAACGGATCGTTTGCCGAACGTGCTTTCCGCAACAACGCCCGGCAAAGCGGCGTCGCTTCTTCCCCATTGTGCCATCGTACCCCCTGCCCTCGTTCAGCGCGCGGCGGGTTTGAACCGATCCACACGTCGCTCTTATTAATTCCTGTATCGTTGCAAAACCGCTAAGAATCCCAGCTTCAGGCCCTATGGCCGCTTTTGGAACCATCCATCAAAGCGGATGCTCGGCATAAAACTCCAGCACGCGCTGCTTGAAGGTCTTGTCGCCGACCGCCAGCATATGGTCGCGGCCTTCGATATGAAAAGCCCTGGCGTTGGGCATCAGGGTGGCGAGTTCATCCGGCGAACCACCGATGTCGTCCTTGCTGCCGACGGCGATCAGCGTCGGCTGGGCAATGCGGGCAAGGTCGGCCTCGCTCAGCAATTCGCGCGAGGTGGCGATGCAGGCGGCGAGCGCCCGGCGATCGCTGCGGGTCTGATCGGCGAAGGCGCGGAACGAGCGGCCGCGCGGATCGCTGGTGCCTGCCGGATCGTCGGCCAGAAGGGCGTCGGCTATCGGATCCCAGTCGCCGACGCCGTCGACCATGCCGATGCCGAGACCGCCGAAGACCAGCGTCGCCACCTTCTCCGGGTCGGAGAGCGCCAGGAAGGCCGATATGCGCGCGCCCATCGAGTAACCCATGACATGAGCGCGTTCGATGCCGAGATGGTTCAAAAGCGCTGCCGCGTCCGACGCCATTTTTGCCGGCGTGTAGTCGGCTTCGTCATAGCTCTTCGACGACGAGCCATGGCCGCGATTGTCGAAGGCGATCGCACGGTAGCCGGCGTCGTTCAGCGTCTTGAACCAGCCGGGCGACACCCAGTTGACGTAATGGCTCGAGGCAAAGCCGTGGATCATCAGCACCGGATCGCCCTGCCCCGATGCCGGCTGGCGGTCAAGGAAAGCAAGGTCGAAACCGTCATGGGAGAAGAACTGCATCGGCCGAAGATCCTGCCCGCTCAGTCGGAATCGACACTCGGCGCATCGCCCTTGTCGGGCGGCGGCATGGCCGGCCCCGCCGCCGTGCCGATGGCCGGATGGCGCAGCAGGTCGCCGTCCTCAATGCCCTTTTTGGCAGCCGTGCCCGCCTTGAGCTCGAGCACGAAGCGCACCGGTTCGTCCGGCGAGATGATCGCCTCCGACTGCGGCTCGCCTTGCTCGATCGCCCGGATCCGGCCGTCCTGGCCGACGAAGATCAGGTCGAGCGGCATCGGCGTGTTCTTCATCCAGAAACTCACATCCTGCGGCGCGCCGAACACGAACAGCATGCCGTGATTGTCGGCCATGTGCCGGCGGAACATCAGCCCGGCTTCGCGCTCGGCGGGCGTGTCGGCGATTTCCACGGAAAAAGAACGCTCGCCGGCCTTCGTCACCGCGACCAGCGGCGCCGGGTCGACGGGAAGGATCATCGCCTTGCCGTCGGCGGAACTCGGTTGTTGAAAATAGAAGAACGCACTTGTGGCGACGATGAGGAAAATCCCGGCGCAGAGCGCGCCCGCCGTCACCCGGTTCCTGTGAGCCATATGAAATCCTCGGCCGGAACTAATGCGAGACCGGCAAGGTACCCATATCGGGGTGAATTTCGGCAGCCATAAGGCCTTTGTCGCCGCGTCCGAAGCGGACCAGCACCACCTGGCCCGGCCGGAGTTCGGTGATGCCGTAGCGGCGCAGCGTCTCCATGTGGACGAAAATGTCCTCGGTGCCCTCGCCCCGGGTCAGAAAGCCGAACCCCTTGGTACGGTTGAACCATTTGACCAGCGCCCGTTCGAGGCCGCTTTCCGGCGTCACCGCGACATGGGTGCGCTGCTCCTGTAGCTCCGCCGGATGCACCGCCGTGGTGACATCCATCGAGAGCACGCGGAAGGCCTGCAGCCCGCGCTCGCCCTGCTTGACCAGGCAGACGACACGGGCGCCTTCCAGGGCGGTCTGAAAACCATCCTTTCGAAGGCATGTCACATGGAGGAGGATGTCGCCCGAAGTACCATCATCGGGAAGGATGAAACCGTAGCCCTTGGCCACGTCGAACCATTTGATGGCGCCGGCGATTTCGACGAGATCGGCCGTATCGGCGCTCTCATCCCGCTTCAACGTATCGTTACCGGCCCCGTCCCGCCCCATGAAAGAGGCCTTTTCCCCCATAAGAACGCCCCCTTTTTTCAAGAAACACTGCAACTGATTCTTGGTATCAGATTAACACCGCGGCTTCCGGTGTGTGCAAGACCTGACGTGCCTTTTTTCACGGTTCCGTACAGGAATAGCGGATTTGCCGTTTGCCGGCGCCGGCAAACGTGGCCAATTGCCCTTTGGCCGGGCCGCCCCTATGTTGCGCCGCAACGCAACATAAGGAGGAAATCATGCGCTATCTGCACACCATGGTCCGCGTCGCCGACATCGATGCTTCGCTCGATTTCTACTGCAACAAGCTTGGCCTCAAGGAAGTGCGCCGTCACGAAAACGAGCAAGGCCGCTACACGCTGATCTTCCTCGCCGCCCCCGAAGACGAGCAAAGCGGCATCAGCGAGAAAGCGCCGCTGGTCGAACTGACCTACAATTGGGACCCGGAAGACTACAAGGGCGGCCGCAATTTCGGCCATCTCGCCTATGAGGTCGACGACATCTACGCCACCTGTCAGCGGCTGATGGACAATGGCGTTACCATCAACCGGCCGCCGCGCGACGGCAACATGGCGTTCGTCAAATCGCCGGACGGCATCTCGATCGAGCTGTTGCAGAAAGGTCCGGCCAAGCCGAAGGCCGAGCCGTGGGCGTCGATGCCGAACACCGGCAGCTGGTAACCGATCACGCCATCTTGAGCCGGCATTGCTGGGCGGGTTGTGTCTAATGGGGAGGATCGCTCGGCAAGCCTTTGGCTGGTGAGCCGTGGTCCTTCGGTGAGCTTGCTACTCAGGCAGCAGCGGTACAATCCTGACGGTGGCGGACCGAGCGCGCGCACCGATCATCGGGCTAAGGTACGGGTTTCCGCGATGCTTCGCCCGATAGGCGTCATCGATACGGTCGTTGATCGGCCCGTCGACCGGCTCGAAGGCGACGTCCTTCGTCATGCGAGCGGCGATGATCCGTCCGCCCTTCTGCCGGATGGCGGCTTGGTACCATCGTGAGTCCTGTCCATTGTAGCCGCGCGCATAGAGGACGCCGTCGACTGCCACGGACCAGATCCAGGTTGGGGTGCCATATGTCACGCCATCTTCCCTGAACGGCGCAATGTGCAAGTTGTCGGCTTCGGCGATCTCGCGCAATTCGTCTTCAGACCATCTCGTCATGTCTGGGCCTCCCCTCTTCGACGAGTCCGCAATATTCATGTCCCATCGGTGTCGGCCCGGAGGACGCTTGCAGGCCGCGGTAGGGCCAGAGGTCCGACCCGCATACGCAGGTCGCCGCGATCCGGATGATGGCATCGGTCGAGGCCAGGATTTTCGGCTCGGCACGGTCCTCCAAACCCACGTCTCCCGGACCGTATAGAACTGCTCCTTGCATGGTTTTCCTCGTCCTCTTCAGCGCATGACAAAACCGCCGTCCACCGAGATGGACTGGCCGGTCACATAGCTCGCAGCGTCGCTGCAGAGCCACAGGACTGCATTCGCAATTTCCTCGGGGCGGCCAACCCGTCCCATCGGAATGCTCTTTTCCATCGCCCTGAGCGCATCGCCCTGACCGCCGGCCACCATCTGGTCGGCCATCGGCGTCCAAATGAGCCCTGGGCATATGGCGTTGATACGGATGCCGCGTGCTGCATATTCGAGAGCCGCGCTCTTGGTGAACCCAAGCACTCCGTGCTTGGCGGCATGGTAGATCCCGCGCTCGGCACCTCCCACAAGTCCCCCGAGTGAAGAGCAATTGACGATCGCGCCGCTACCCTGGTTGCGCATCTGCTGCAGTTCGAATTTCATGCAGCTCCATTCGCCGCGGAGATTGATCCCCATGACTCGGTCGTAATCTTCCCGGGTGGCGTCGGCCGTTTCCGCGAGGACATTCTGCACGCCCGCATTGTTGTAGGCGGCATCGAGCCGGCCGAAGGCCGCGACCGTATGCGCGACCATGGCTTCGACCTGTGCGTCATCGGCGACATCGCAACGAATGGCGAGGACCTTATGGCCTTGAGCGGTCAGTTCATCGACCGCAGCACGCACCGCGTCTTCGTTCCAGTTGGCGAGCGCGACGGACGCCCCCGATTCCGCGAAGGCTTTCGCTGTGGCGAGGCCCAGTCCGGACGCCGCGCCTGTCACCAGCGCGACCCTCCCCTCGAATGCAATGTTCATGGAAATATCTCCTGTAAATGTGTCGGTTCGGCGTGTGCGCCGCTAACGCCGCGTGAGCTCCGCCTCCACCTGGGGGTAACGGTCGCCTTCCACGGTGATTTGCGCGGCAGCGTCCTCGATGTGCCGTAGATCGTCGGGCGAGAGCTCGATCCCTGCCGCGGCGATGTTCTCCTCGAGCCGGTTGAGCTTGGTGGTGCCTGGGATTGGGACGATCCAGGGCTTTTGCGCCAGCAGCCAGGCGAGCGCGATCTGTGCGGGCGTCGCGCGTTTCTGCGCGCCGATTCTTTCCAGCAGGTCGACCACGGGGCGGTTCGCCTTGCGGGCCTCGGGCGTAAAGCGCGGCAAGCTGGCGCGGTTGTCGTTACCGCCGAAGCTGGTGGTTTCGTCGATCTTGCCGGTGAGGAAGCCCCTGCCCAGCGGGCTGTAGGGGACGAAGCCGATCCCCAGTTCCTCGCAAGCGGGCAACACCTCCGCCTCGGGCTCACGCCACCACAGGGAATATTCGCTCTGGATCGCCGCGACCGGCTGAACCGCATGGGCGCGGCGGATGGTCGAGGCGCCTGCCTCGCTGAGACCGAACTGCTTGACCTTGCCTTGCGCGATCAGGTCCTTCATCGCGCCGGCGACGTCCTCGATCGGCACGTCGGGATCGACCCGGTGCTGATAGAACAGGTCGATCGCCTCGACCCGCAGCCGCTTCAGCGAGTCTTCGGCCGCTTGCCGGATGCGTTCGGGGCGGCTATCGAGCCCGCTGGATCTGCAGCGACTGAAGTCGTGGCCGAACTTGGTGGCGATGACGACGTCCTTGCGGAACGGCTCCAGCGCCTCCCCCACGAGTTCCTCATTGGTGAACGGACCATAGACCTCGGCGGTGTCGAAGAAGGTGACACCGCGCTCGACCGCCGCCCGGACGAGCGCGATCGTCTCCTGACGGTCTGGAGCCGGGCCACGGTGATAATTCAGGCCCATGCAGCCCAGCCCGATGGCCGAGACCACAAGGCCGCTGTCACCGAGCGTGCGGTTCTGCATTCTCATTCTCCCGTGTCGGTTTCTTCGAAGACCTTGCGCGCGATTCCGACCGCCGTGCTGGCGGTGGGCCAGCCGGCGTAGAAGGCGAGATGGATGATCGTCTCGACCAGTTCGTCGCGCGTGACGCCGTTCTGGAACGCAAATTTCAGGTGGAACGGCAACTCGTTTGTCCGGTAGAGGGCGATCAGCGTCGCCACTGAGATCAGGCTGCGGTCGCGCGGCGACAGGCCGGGCCGCTTCCAGACATCGCCGAACAGAACGTCATCGGTGTAGCCCGCGAGCGTGGGAGCGATGTCCCCAAACGGACTGCAGAAGGCTTTGGGCTTTTCGCTCATCGGAGACTCTCCTTGGTGGGCCCGGCGAGATATTCCTCATCTGTCACTTTCTCCGTCCACTCGACCGCCTTGCCGTCGAGGGCTTCGGTGACGGGAAGATGGGTCATGGCCGTGTGGTGGGCGTCGCGCCGTGCGCGTTGTGTGGCAGGCTGTTCTGCTCGCAAGCAATATAAGGGTCGCCCAATCATGCGATTAGGTGCTAGTTTGTGCATGTACTTGTGAGTGAGATTCAGCAATGGCTCGAGCGAACCTCAACGATCTTGCCGCCTTCGTCATGGTCGCCAGCGAGCGAAGTTTCACTCGGGCCGCCGCCAAGCTCGCCATCTCTCCATCCGCCCTGAGCCACGGGATGCGTGCGCTCGAAGAGCGCCTGGGAGTTCGGCTGCTCACGCGGACGACCCGCAGCGTGACGACGACAGAGGCGGGTGAACGCCTCCTTCGGACCTTGGCTCCGCGGTTCGCGGAGATCGACTTCGAACTCACGGCGCTCAGCGAATTGCGGGAGAAGCCGGCCGGCAACATCCGTATTACGACGGACGAATATGCCGTTGGGGCCGTGCTCTGGCCCGCGCTTCACAAGCTGCTTCCGCGCTATCCCGACGTAAAATTGGAGATCGTCATCGACTACGGCCTGACCGATATCGTCGCGGAGCAATACGACGCCGGCGTGCGGCTCGGCGGGATGGTGGCCAAGGACATGATCGCCGTGCCCATCGGACCGAATTTGCGCATGGCAGCGGTCGCGGCGCCGTCCTACTTCGCCGGACGCCCAATGCCGCGAACGCCTCAGGATCTGACGAGCCACGACTGCATCAATCTTCGCCTGCCGACCTATGGCGGACTTTATGCATGGGAATTTGAGAAGAACGGCCGGGAGCTGCGGGTGCGCGTCGACGGACAACTGACGTTCAACAGCGGGAATCCGATGTTGCAAGCCGCTCTGGATGGTTTCGGCGTGACTTACTTGCCGCAAGGCCAGGTTCAGCCCTACCTCGACAGCGGCCAACTCGTCCAAATGCTCTCGGACTGGACTCCGCCCTATTCGGGATATCACCTCTATTACCCGAGCCGACGCCAGCCGACGCCCGCGTTCAGCATCGTTGTGGAGACCCTGCGATACCGGGGCTGACGCGGGAGAAGATCGGCGGTCAATCGACCTGAGTTAATGATCGCGAGCACGTTCGTCCGCGCGGTCCGCGTCGGGCGCCTATGTGTCGCGAGTTTTGGCCCCGCCTGGGGGCGGATGCGTCCGGCAGCCTTTGCCGATCCGCGAGACGGCACCTATCTATCCGGTTGTCGCGCCCGCCTCCCAGGCTGGCGCCCAATCACGCCAACAGGGGCGTGCCCCAGGAGAATTCATTTATGCCGACCAGCCATGTCGACGTCGCCACCGAACACGCCAGCCGCTATCTGCAGCAGCTGTGCAAACATTGGGCGCACAAGTTTCCCGTCGAATTCGACCCGAACCACGGCACCATCGATCTGACGCTCGGCCGCACGGTTCTCGATGCCGACCCGGCTGCGCTGCACATTGCAGTGACGACCGATGAAGCCGGCTCGCTCGAGCGCCTGGAAACGGTCGTCGCCGAGCACATCAAGCGCTTCGCCTTCCGTGAAGCGCTGGCATTCGACTGGAAACGCGCTCCGGCCGCGTAGACGACCTGTCAACCGCCGGCCTTGGCCATGTCCAGCAGCATCAGCACGGTGCGCCAATTGCGCGCCGTGCCCGGCACCTTCAGAACGCGCGGAATGAGATTGGCAAACACCGATTTGCCGAGCCCGTCAGGCGCATGCAGGTAGAGCACGTCGCCCTTGATCTCGAAGCGTTCGGGCCCGGTGCTTCTTTCCGCCAGCCGGGCGACCTCCTCGGCGGTCGGCCGGCGCTCCAGCGCATAGGCATGCAGCTTGGTCGGCTCGCCGGCCACTTCCGGATAGGGATTGTCCGCCGCCAGCCGCTCGAGCCAGCCGAGATCGCGCACCACGATGCGTGAATGGAACCCCCATTTCTTCTCGAATTCCGCTTCCAACCGCTTGGTCAGCGTCGCCGCATCGCCATCTGGCGACCGGAACACGGCGTTGCCGCTCTGTACATAGGTGGCGACATCGGAGAAGCCGAGCTGCTCGAAAAATGACCTGAGTTCCGCCATCGTGACGATGCGGTTGCCGCCGACATTGATGCCGGAAAACAGCGCGATAAAAACGTTCGCCGGAGCGTTCGGAAGATCGTTGCTGCTCATATGATGAACCCGGCGAGCGTCTCGTTGTCTGTGATGTCCTGGTAATGGACGCTCTCGGCGTCGAAATTCGCCTTGAGCAGGTCGAAATTGCGGCGGTCCTTGGTTTCGATGCCGATCAGCACCGAACCGAAATTGCGCGCCGATTTCTTCAGATATTCGAAGCGGGCGATGTCGTCGTCGGGACCCAGCAATTCGAGGAAATCGCGCAGCGCGCCGGGCCGTTGCGGAAAGCGGATGATGAAGTATTTCTTCAAGCCCTCGAAGCGCAGCGCCCGTTCCTTCACATCCGGCAGCCGCTCGAAATCGAAATTGCCGCCCGACACCACGGCAACGATGGTCTTGCCCCTGATTTCCTTCCTGGAAAAATCCTTGAGCGCATCGATCGCCAGCGCGCCGGCCGGCTCGAGCACGACGCCTTCGACATTGAGCATTTCGATCATGGTCGCGCAGAGCCGGTTTTCCGGGATCAGCCGCACGGTGTCGGCGGCAAACTCCCTGAGGTGGCGCAGCGGCTCGCGGCCGATCTCGGCCACCGCCGCGCCGTCGACGAAATTGTCGACCTTGGCGAGCTTGACCCGCTTTCCGGTGGCGAGGCTCTCGCTCAGGCTCGGGGCGCCGGCCGGCTCGCAAAAGACGAAACGTGTTTCTCGCTGCTGGTCGGCGAAATAATGGGTGACGCCGGCGGCCAGGCCGCCGCCGCCGACCGGCAGCATGACGATATCAGCCATGCGCGCACCGGGCATCTGGCCTGATATCTCGTAGGCGACGGTCGCCTGCCCTTCGATGATGTCCTTATGGTCGAACGGCGGCACCATGTGGGCGCCGGCAGTTTCGGTGAATTCAAGTGCCGCGCGATAGCAGTCGTCGAAGAAATCGCCGACCAGCCTGATCTCGACGAACGCGCCGCCGAACAGCCGCGTCTTGTCGATCTTCTGCTGCGGCGTGGTCACCGGCATGAAGACGACGCCCTTCTTGCCGAAATGGCGGCAGACGAAGGCAAAGCCCTGCGCATGATTGCCGGCCGAAGCGCAGACGAACAGCTCGGCATTGTTACCGGCAGCGAGCGCCTTGCGGAAGAAGTTAAAGGCGCCGCGGATCTTGTAGGAGCGCACCGGCGTCAGGTCCTCGCGCTTCAGCAGCACCCGCGCGCCGGTCTTCTTCGACAGATAATCGTTTTCCTGCAGCGGCGTCTCCGGAAAAATCTCGCGGATCGCCGCAGCGGCAGCAGCGACGCGAGAGGAGAAACTGGTCATGGCAAGAGCACCCCACAGGCTACGCGAGTTCGGTCCCGCTATTGCATATCCGGCCTCGTGAAGCCATTGTCCGGCCGCCCCGAAGGTGCATTTCCGGAATCAACGTAAGCATTTGGGGGCGTTTGCTCATGCCTGTCGCATCGGTTGCCCGGAAAACCGTGTCGCTGCCGGAATTCGGCGAGCCGACGGTGATGCCGCTGGTTACGCGCGCCACCTATGAGGCCCGCATCGCGGCACTGGTCGCGCGCGGCGGGTTCGATGCCTTCGTCGTCTATGGCGACCGCGAACATGCGGCCAATGTCGCCTACCTCTGCGGCTACGATCCGCGCTTCGAGGAGACGCTGCTGGTCATCGTTCCCGGCAAGCCGCCGAAACTGCTGGTCGGCAATGAGGGCTGGGGCTATGCCGAGATCTGCGATGGGCCGTACGAGCGCGTGCTCTACCAGACGTTTTCGCTGCCGGCGCAGCCGCGCCACCGCTCGCAGGCGCTTTCCGACATCCTTGCCGATTGCGGCCTGAAGGCCGGCCAGCGCATCGGCGCCATCGGCTGGAAGCCGTTCGGCCCCGGCGATGCGGGTTTTGGCGAAACGACGCTCGACCTGCCGTCCTTCATCGCCGACACGCTGCGTACCCTTGCCGGCGATAGGGGCACGGTCGTCAACGCGGCGAACCTTTTGATGAACCCCGCCGACGGCCTGCGCGCCATCAATGAGGCCGACCAACTGGCCGCGTTCGAATTCGCCGCGACCTATTCCTCGCAAGGCCTGCGCAACGTCCTGCAAGGCATCCAACCCGGCATGACCGAATTGCAGGCGGCGCGGCTGATGGGCATCAACGGCCTGCCGCAATGCTGTCACCCGATGCTGTCGACCGGCAAGCGTGCGGCCTATGGCCTGCCGAGCCCGCGCCTCGACATCATCAAGCGCGGCGACCCGATCACCATGGCCTATGGCATCCAGGGCTCGCTCAATGCGCGCGCCGGTTTTCTGGTCGAGGACGCGGCCGAGCTTCCGAGGGGCATCCAGGACTATGTCGAGAAGCTGGTCGCGCCCTATTTCTGCGCCGTCGTCGACTGGTACGAGACGGTCGGCATCGGCGTTCCCGGCGGCGCGTTGTGGCAAGCGGTGCACGACCGCATCGGCGATCGGTTCTTCGGCGTAGCGCTCAACCCCGGCCATCTCATCCATATCGACGAATGGATGCATTCGCCGGTATTTTCCGGCTCCGACATCAGATTGAAGTCGGGCATGGCCTTGCAGGTCGACATCATCCCGGCGACCGGCACCGATTATTTCACCACAAACATCGAGGACGGCATCGCGCTGGCCGACGAGGCGCTGCGCGAAGAGATCGCGGTGCGCTATCCCGAAGCCTGGCGCCGCATCGAGGCGCGCCGCGCCTTCATGACCGACGTGCTCGGCATAAGGCTGAAGCCGGAAGTACTGCCGTTTTCCAACATTCCGGCGTTCCTGCCGCCGTTCTGGCTTTCGCGCAACAGTGCGATGGCAGTCGCGAGGCGCTGAGCGCATTTCGGCGCCTGCGACTTACTTCCGCCGCACTTGGCCTGTCCGGGAGGTGCGGCGGAGGTGGATGGGCCTTTGGTCAGGCCGGAGTGGAATTGCTTAAGTGCCCTTGAAGACGATTTGCATCATTCTCATTGCCGCGCTGCTCGCCGGCTGCGGCGGGCGCCAAACCGAGGAACTGCTCGGCAGCGCCATGATGGCGGTGCCGGTGACGGAAATCGCCGGCAACCACTCGATCTTCATCGCAACCACGCGCAAGCGCTCCGACGATCCCGACAAGGTCTTCGACGGCGAGCGCTCGGCGACGCTGAACTATGCCCGCGTCAACGTCACCGTCCCCGGTATCCACAAGACAGGCCAGATCGAGCGGCGCTCGCGCGGCAAGTCGGACGATCCGGCCAAATACTTCATGGCTTCCGAGGTCGTCGGATACGACACCCAGCCGAAATTCTCCAGCGCGCTCAGCGCCGACATCGCGGCGCGCGGCGGCCGCGTCATGGTCTTCGTCCACGGCTACAACACCGGCTTCGACGACGCGGTCTACCGCGTCACCCAGATCACCCATGATTCCGGCTATCCGGGCACGCCGGTGCTGTTTTCCTGGGCGTCGGGCGCCAAGACCACCGACTATGTCTACGACAAGGAAAGCGCCAGCGTTGCCCGCGACCAGCTGGAAGTGACGCTGAGAATGCTGGCGCAGACCGGCGCGCGGCGCATCGACATCGTTGCCCATTCGCTGGGAACCTGGGTCACCATGGAGGCGCTGCGCCAGCTTGCCATTACCGGCGACCGCGATCTCGGCGGCAAGCTCGGCGACGTCGTGCTGGCCTCGCCAGACATCGACGTCGACGTGTTCAAGAGCCAGATGCGCCGCTACGGCAAGCCGGACAAGCCGTTCATCCTGCTGCTCTCCGACGACGACCGGGCGCTGCGGCTCTCCGGCCTGATAGCCGGCGCGCGGCCGCGCGTTGGCGACTACAAGGACGCCGCCGACCTCGCCAGCTATGGCGTGTCGGTCGTCGATCTCTCCAGCGTCAAGGGAGCCGACCGCTTCAACCACACCAAATTCGCCGACAATCCGGAATTGGTGCAGTTGATCGGCCAGAAGCTGCGCGAGGATGACGGGTTTGCCAGCGACCGCGAGGTGACCGACCGGATCGCCTCGGTCGGACAATAGCTGCATTGCGCGGCAGTGATTGTTGACCATTGCCGCACCATCGGAACAGTTTGAACTGGACCGTGCCGGGCTCTGCCTCTATCGAATAGGCCAAGACGTCTCCGGCTCGACGTCGCCTTTGCGGGAGCCCGCGTGACCGTGCCTTCGAAGATCTTTCTCGTCGTTGCGTTCGCGCTCGCGCTGGCAAGCTGCGCCGGCCAGAACACCCATGATTTGCTCAACAAGACGACGATCACGGTGCCTGCTGCCGATATCGCGGCGACGCATCAAATCTTCGTCGCCACAACCCGGCAAAAGGCAATGAAAGCGCCCCGGCAGGTGTTCGACGGCGACCGTTCGCCGACCACCAGCTTTGCCAGCGTCGAGGTGACGGTGCCCAAAATTCACCAGCTCGGCGCCATCGAGCGGGTCAAGGGCTCGGCCAACAGCAATCCGGCGAAGGATTTCACGGCGACCGGCGTCACCTTCTACGAAGGCGCGCCGCAATTCGCCAAGGCGGTCGGCGCCGATATCGCCATGCGCGGCGACCGCGCGCTGGTTTTCGTGCACGGCTTCAACAACGGCTTCGACGACGGCATCTACCGGCTGACGCAGATCGCGCATGACACGAAATACCCAGGAACGCCGGTGCTGTTTTCGTGGGCGTCGAGCGGCAAGACGACCGGCTACATCTACGACAAGGAAAGCGCCAATGCGGCGCGCGACGATCTCGAAGCGACGCTGCGCATGCTCGCCAAGAGCCGCGCCAAGAGCATCGACATCATTGCCCATTCGATGGGGACCTGGGTGACCATGGAAGCGTTGCGCCAGCTTGCCATCACCGGCGACCGCGACCTCGGCGGCAAGCTCGGCTACGTCATCCTGGCCTCTCCCGACATCGACGTCGACGTGTTCAAGAAGCAGATGATCCGCTACGGCAAGCCCGACAAGCCGTTCGCCGTGCTGCTTTCGGGCGACGACCGGGCGCTCAGGCTGTCGACCCTGATCTCTGGCGACAAGCCACGCGTCGGCGACTATGGCGACGCGGCCGATCTCGCCAGCTATGGCGTCTCGGTGGTCGACCTGACCAAGACCAAGGGCGGCGACCGGCTGAACCACGCCAAATTCGCCGACAACCCGTTCCTGGTGCAGCTGCTCGGCGACCGCCTGCGCGCCCCGGCCGGCCTTGCCTCCGAAGAGACCGCGCCGGCCCAGCTCGACAACCTCGGCCAGGGCCTCGGCAAGGCCGTCGGCTCGGTCGCCGAAATCGTCATCACCACGCCGTTCAAAGTGCTGACCATCGCCACCGGCGGGTGAGCAGACCTCTGCTGCCAATCGGCAACGTTGGTGGTTGGCCGCGAGTCAATAAAAACGCCCTGTAGCGATCCTTCGCGCCCCCCTCTGTCCTGCCGGACATCTCCCCCTCTAGTGGGGAGATTGGCCGCCACTTTCGGCTTTCGCCAATCTCCAACTCTGACGAACAACGCGCTGTCGACGAAACTGCCAATCTCCCCCCTTGAGGGGGAGATGTCCGGCAGGACAGAGGGGGGCGCTGTCCCTCCAGGGTTCAGTGATTCTTCAAACGAACAAATCAACCTTCTGGAAAGTCGTCACGTCGATCAGGCCGACGTCGGAAATCCTGAGCTCGGGGATGACGACCAGCGCCAGCAGCGAGTGCTGCATGTAGGCGTTGTTCAGCGAGCAGCCCATCTGGCGCATGGCGTCGCTGAGTTTGTCCGCCTTGGCGGCGACGATTTCCGCCCGCTCGTCCGACATCAGCCCGGCGATCGGCATTTCGACCAGCGCCAGCTCCTTGCCCTTGGAGAACAGCACGACGCCGCCGCCGACCTCGCCCAGCCGGTTCACCGCCAATGCCATGTCCTGCTTGTTGGTGCCGACGACGATGATGTGGTGGGCATCATGCGCCACGCTCGAGGCCATGGCGCAGTCGCCGATGTAGCCGAAGCCGGAGACGAAGGCGTTGGTGACGCCGCCGGTGCCCTTGTGGCGCTCGACCAGCGCGATCTGGCAGACGTCGTTGCGACGGTCCATGGCGACCAGCCCGTCCTCGACGGCAAGATCGGCCTCCAGCGCCCGCGTCGGCGCCTGGTTCTCGATGACGCCGATGACCCGCACCCGCACCTCGTTGGCGCCCATGGGTGCGGCGATGTCGAAGTCGCCGGGTTTGAGCTTCCTGCCGAGCTTGACGGTGTTCTTCGCCGTCTTCGGATAGTCGTAGGCCGGAATGTCGATTTCGAGCTTGCCGCCCTTGGCCAGCCTGACGCCGCGGCCATAGACCTCGTCGATGGTCATTTCGGCCAGGTCGGAGATGATCAGCAGATCGGCGAGCCGTCCCGGCGCGATCGAGCCGATCTCGCGCTCCAGCCGGAAATGCTGGGCGGTGTTGAGCGTCGCCATCTGGATCGCCGTCACCGGCTTCAAGCCCTGGCTGATGGCGTGGCGCACGACCCGGTCCAT
The DNA here is from genome assembly GCF_040320645.1 of Mesorhizobium sp. M0633. NCBI lineage: Bacteria > Pseudomonadati > Pseudomonadota > Alphaproteobacteria > Hyphomicrobiales > Phyllobacteriaceae > Mesorhizobium > Mesorhizobium sp. M0633. The sequence goes on along the minus strand of NZ_JAMYQC010000025.1, from coordinate 20,947 downwards.
ATGGCCTTCGTGCACCAGCGTACCGGAATGGCTGTCGTCGGTGCACAGGATGAAGTTGCGCGGGTCGAGCCCGCTCTCGGTCACCGCCTTGATCTGCGAGGCGACGTCATACCAGGCCGAGCCCAGCCGCAGCATCGCCTTCATGCCCTGGCGGACGCGCGCGATGGCGTCCTCGGCGCGCGTGCCTTCATGGTCGTCCTCGGGGCCGCCGGCGACGTAGCCGTGAAACGGCAGGCCGAGATCGCGCGAGGCATAATGCCCGCCGACGGTCTTGCCGGCCCTCACCGTCGCCGCGATCTCGCCCGACATCACCGGATCATTGGCGGCGACGCCCGGAAAATTCATCACCTCGCCGAGCCCGATAATGTTTTCCCAGGTCATCGCCTCGGCAACGTCGGCGACGGTCAGCTCGGCGCCGGCATGCTCGAGCCCCGGGGCGGAGGGCACGCAGGACGGCATCTGCACGAGCACGTTGACCGGCATGGCGACGGCCTCGTCATGCATCAGCCGCACGCCCGGCAGGCCGAGCACGTTGGCGATCTCATGCGGATCGATGAACATCGAAGTTGTACCATGCGGGATCACCGCGCGGCAGAATTCCGTCACCGTCACCATGCCGCTCTCGACATGCATATGCGCGTCGCAAAGCCCCGGCACCAGATAGCGGCCGCCGGCATCGACCACCTTGGTGCCCTGGCCGATGGCATGGCCGGCGTTCGGCCCGCAATAGGCAAAGCGGCCGCCGGCAATGGCGATGTCGGTGCCGGCGATGATCTCGCCCGAATGGACGTTGACCCAGCGCCCGTTGCGGATGACGAGATCGGCGGGTTTGCGGCCCATGGCGACATCGACCAGATGCGTCGCCATCTCGGCCCAGGGTTTTGGTTTCGTCGCATTGGCGGTCTTCGGCATCAACAGGCTCCTCTTTGCCCGACTGTGCCAAGCCGCGAGGATTTTGACCAGCGAGGAAGTAAGCGCGGACGGCGAAGTTGCAGATCTCCCCCCTTGAGGGGGAGATGTCGCCGAAGGCGACAGAGGGGGTCGGGACGTCCTGACGCGAACCTTTACCGCGAAACAAAACAGGCTGGCGCTCGACGCGCGACGACCCCCTCTGGCCTGCCGGCCATCTCCCCCTCAAGGAGGGAGATCGATGCGCCATGGCCTTCGCCAATCGCCAAGGGCATTTTGTGCCGGCCGCAGCAACTTTGTTCTTGCTTTGTGCCGGCAGCTATGCTACTAATTTGGGTATGGTGCCAATTGGCTCCAACGACCCGCCTCCCGAGGCGGGTTATTCTGTTATGGCGCCATTCACGGCAAAATGGCCCAAACGGAATACGATTCCGTTGCGGCCAATCAGCTTTCGTCTCGTTAGAGGATCCTTCTGAATCGACGGTCGCGGAGTTTGACGCACTCCATCGTTCGAGCCTTCGGCCGGTTCACTCAATTCGATCCCGAACTGTCACTTTTTGCTTGGATCGTCCGCCGGGTTGACGTAGGTGATCTTGAATGGCCCCTCGCCATGAACCTGGATAATCGTATCGCTTGTCGTCCAGGCGAAGTGATTCATTCCGGCCGGCGCGACGCCGAAGCCGCCAGCAGTCAGTTCGACACCTTTCGCCTCGTCGAGCTTATCGCCCATTCCAATATGGAAGTTGCCGGAAAGCACCGTTACGTATTCCGTGGTGGGATGATTATGTGCGGCAATTTTGTAGCCGGCAGGTGTCTTCAACCGCAGCACATAGGCGCCCTCCTTTGAGGGGTCTCCAGCGACAACAGCCATTTCCGCGCCAGCGGGAATGACAGCTGGAGCAGGACCCCATTTGATGTCTTTGGCGTTCATCGGCATCTCATCGGCAAACAGAGGCGCCGTCCCAACAAGCAGCAGTGCCAGGGCAGAGGCAAGCTTGAGCATGACAATCTCCCAATGTCTGTAGAGGACGGCGTCGAGTATCGGCGCGCCGATCCACTTGCCAATTGGAGTCTATCAGGGCAGAGCGCCCGAACGCATCCTGCGAACGGGGGACGCGCATTCGCGGTGGCCGCGGAAGCTGCCGCTAAGAACATTTCCAGGTGAAACGATTTTGTTTGTATCACTGTAGGTGATCGGCCTCGCTAGCTTCCGGTGCCAGATTTCTCTACGGCAGAAGACGGCTTGACGGCCCCTGCCCGGCATCTGAAAAGGACTGGCCTGCGGACGTGCGGAATTGGTAGACGCAAGGGACTTAAAATCCCGTTCTAGTCCGTTGCACCCTCGCAACTAACCCCTCAACGCCTTGTAATTCCCCGGTTTGCGCCGGGGTTTTGCATTTCATTTAATCTCTCCACTCGTGCAACGGATTTTGTGGGAAACACGCCGTTGTGGGAAATCGTGTGGGAAAAGGAGAACAGACGTTCATGGCCAAACCAATCCACATGAATCTGCAGGCCGGCACCGACGACGAGTTAGACAACTACGCCAAGGGTGGCTCCAGAAGAGGAAATCAAATCTAAATCAGCACAATCTTAGAGGTGCGTGAGGCGGTTTCTCAAGCACCAGCACATGACTGCCAAGAGGTGATGTGTGAGTGCTCTTGACCTTGAACCCCTCGTCAGAAAGCGTTTCGATAAATTCGCCATCCGTTCCAGGCGGAACGCGGGCAACAACGTTTGAGGTGCGCCTCACAATATTGGAAAGCACCCTTCGCGCCTTGCCTGGGCCGATGTTGCGCTGCATGTGCTGGTAAACGGCCAGCAGCAGGACGATATCGTACTTCGGCAGAAGGATATTGCCGAGGCGCCGGCTGCCGAGATTCAGGCGATCGAACCGGGCATGTACCGGGGAGCCGCTCAATAGCATTTTTGCCGTTTCGATGTGCGGCTTGGCAATGTCGATCCCATGGATCGAACTCGGTCTCAGCTTCGATATTTCATAGGCGACAACACCCATATTGCAGCCAACATCGAGAATGGATTTCCCAGCATAGTCGATCTCCAATGAGAATATCCCGTCCAGTCTATCCTCCCATGTTCCTGCAAAACCTCTTTTGAACCTTGACCACCACAAATCATCTACTCCTAATATTAGAGAGAGCCGAAATATAGCGCTCGTTACCTTCTACTATTCATAAGTCGTGGCCAAGAAAAGCCTGCCCCACCACAAAAACACAGAAAAACACCATGGACACCACTTTCAAGGGCGCTGCGAGGCAGCCTTGCTGATCTCAACTTGCGGAAACTAGGCGCCCGCATTGGAGTAGGAGAGGACGGTGTTTAGGACATCGCCTTCAAAGCTAGTCCAGCCAACCCCATTAACGCATCACGACCACGATCTCCCGGCAGTCGCCTGATGGCTCAGAACCGCAAGGGCATCCACCGTCTGATGCAGCACAGCGACCTCTGCGACATCGGCAAGTGGGAGGTCATAGAGGTGTGGCGCAGCATCCGCGAACACATCCCGGGGCTGTCCGACACCGTGGTCTACACGACGCGGCATACGTGCTGCTCGTGGCAGATCATCCGTGGCATCGACATCCGGCGCGTCCAAATCTGGATGGGCCACAAGTCGATCCAGACCACCCTGAACTACGCCCACCTCGCACCCAATCACTTGCTCGACAACCTGACCGCGCTCGAAGGTGGCGCGGCTCCGAGGCTCGTGGTAGTGAACGGCAAATCCTAAGCCGACCGTGTGGGAAACCATGTGGGAGACCGGTGGGATTTCCCCACAATGTGGGAGGTGGGCGTGGCGGAACTGGTATACGCAGCAGACTTAAAATCTGCCGGTGTTTCAAGCACTTACGGGTTCAAATCCCGTCGCCCACACCAAGCCTCGCAAGGGACTTAAAATCCCTCGATCTCTGATCGTACGGGTTCGAGTCCCGTCGTCCGCACCAGCAACATCGGCGCCGCCATTGCGGCCTAAGCAAGAGCATGAACTCGCCGCATACAGGCTGCCACATGCCATTTCTCGACCAGGAGCCGGCGAGCCGATGCGGGATCTGCGATATGCGTATCCGGTGTCCGCATGTTCGTTTGCCAGCTTCCAAAGCGCACTCAGGCAAGGGCGGCGGTATCGGTCACACGCATCATCGCCAGCAATTTCGATATGATTTTGTCACATCGGCTGCTGTATGGTGGAAAAGGAGTCCGCCCATGCGAACCACCCAGCCGATAAGTATCACCCTCCCGCGCGACATGGCCGAGGCCGTCGCGCGCAAGGTCGAATCCGGCGCGTACGCCTCCGTCAGCGAAGTGCTGCGCGAGGGCGTGCGCGCGCTGCTCGACCGCGACGCCGCGGTTGAACGCTGGCTGCACGAGGAAGTCGCCCAGAGCTACGACGAGTACAAGGCGAATCCGTCCAGCGCCGTCCCTGCCGAGCAGGTCATGCTGCGTATCCGCGACCGCGCCGCCGCGCGACGCGATGATGCCACTAAGGAATGACGCGCACGGTTGTATTTTCCGCGCAAGCGGAGCGCCAGTTGGATGCGCTGTATCGCTACATAGAGGAATATTCCTCCACAGCCCGTGCGGAATCGTTCGTTGGCGGGATCGTGGCCTATTGCATGGCTCACCTCCCGATCGGGTTCAGCTTCAGGTGCTGGATCAAAATAATCGTCTTGGCGTCGATGATCCGACCGTCGTGGATGCCGGCCAGTGCTTCGTCGAGCGGCATTTCCAAGACTTCGATGTCTTCGCCTTCGTCCTGCGCACCGCCGCCGTCGGAAATGCGGTCGGCGGGCGAATAGCGGGCGACGAAGAACCAGAGCCGCTCGGTTACGCTTCCGGGGCTCATATAGGGTGAAAACAGCCGCTGCACGTCCTTCAGCCGGTAGCCGAGTTCCTCCTCGGCCTCCTTGCGGATGCAGGTTTCGGGATCGTCTTCGTCGAGCAGGCCGGCACAGGCCTCGATCAGCGGCTCCTTGTGGCCGGTGACGTAGGCCGGGTAGCGGAACTGCCGCACCAGAAGCACCGTCGAACGCTCCGGATCGAAAGGCAGGATCACCGCGCCGTCGCCGCGATCGTAGGTCTGGCGGGTGTGCGTTTCCCATTTGCCGTCGCGCCGGCGGTAGTCGAAGACGGTCTTTTTCAAAACCGCCCACTCGTCGGAAAGGACTTCCTCGGAGCGGATGCGAATGCGATCTTCCATGGTGGACTCCCTGCTGCCGCGGCAAGGCGTAGCCGCGAACGGCGGTTCGCGCAATCGGGTCACCAATTGGTCCAGAGGACGTTTCACCGTCTCGTGTCTGGCGCTGGCACAATCGGCTGCATAAATAGCGGCAACCCTTTCCGGAGTTTTTTATGACCTCATCTCTTTTCCAGCCGATCACCCTCGACGGCCTCACCTTCCCCAACCGCATCGCGGTCGCGCCGATGTGCCAGTATTCGGCCGAGGACGGCTCGGCCAGCGATTGGCACCTCTATCACTGGATGAACCTGGCGATGTCCGGCGCCGGCATGGTCACCGTCGAGATGACCGATGTCGAACGGCGCGGCCGCATCTCGCATGGCTGTCTCGGCCTCTATTCCGAGGACAACGAGGCGGCGGCGCGACGCACGCTGGATGCAGCCAAGCGTGTCGCCGCACCGGGCACGAAATTCGGCACGCAGCTTGCCCATGCCGGCCGCAAGGCCTCCAACCGGAAACCCTGGGAGGGCGGCGGCCCGCTGCATGCCGATCAGGATCCGTGGCCGATCGTGTCGGCCTCGGCGATCGCCTACGACACCGGCTGGCAGGTGCCGCGGGCGCTGGAGGACGACGAGATCCTGCAAATCATCGAACGCTTCGCAGAAGCGGCACGGCGGGCCGAGCGCGCCGGCTTCGACTTCATCGAGCTGCATGCCGCGCATGGCTATCTGATCTTCCAGTTCCTGTCGCCGCTCTCCAACCGGCGCACCGACCGCTGGGGCGGCTCGCTGGAAAACCGCATGCGTTTCGCCGTCGAGATCGCCAAGGCGGTGAAGAAGGCGGTGCCCAGGCTGATGCTGGGCGCGCGTCTGTCGATCAAGGAATGGGTCGATGGCGGCTTCGAGGTCGAGGATGCGACCGAAGTGGCAAAAGCGCTGAAGGAAGCCGGCGCCGCCTATCTCTGCTGCTCGAGCGGCGGCAATTCACCGTTGCAGAAGCTGCCCTCCGGGCCCGGCTATCAGGTGCATCTGGCCGAAGCGGTGCGCAAGGCCGTCGGCATCCCGACGCGGGCCGTCGGTCTGATCGACGATCCGAAACAGGCCGAGGCGATCGTTGCCGACGGCCGCGCCGACATGGTGGCGCTGGCGCGCGCCTTCCTTGCCGATCCGCGCTGGGGCTGGCGCGCCGCGGCCACCTTCGGCGAAAAAATCCACCCGGCGCCGCAGCTTGCCCGCTCGGTGACGACGATGCAGCACTGGATGAAGGTGGCGACCTGACGGCGGGTTCGTCTCGCTGGACGGGCCAGCACAGCATCGCATTGATCCTCTGCCGGTGTAGAGTGGCCGGGGCCGCGGCTGGGCGCGGCGGGTTGGGGGAGCAGAGACATGCCGTTCAGGGGGAATTCCATAGCGGCTGCCGCCGCGGTGTTGGCCGGGCTGTCGTTCGCCGCACCGACGCCGGCCGGGGCGCAATATTGCGAAGGCACGGTGCACGGCCTTTCCAGGCACTACAATCTGGCGACGGGAAGCGGCTTTCTCGCCCTTCGAGCCCGACCGAACTCGTCGTCGCGCATGGTCGGGCAATTATTCAACGGCGACCAAACCGAGATCTTCGACCGCCGCGGAAGCTGGTACAAGGTCGATTTCGGCGGCCGCACCGGCTGGGCGAACGCACGCTGGCTGCGCAACGACTGCGGCTATTGAGCTATATTCGCCTGAGCTAACATAGTACTTGCAACCAAATCGGTCGCTCCGCGTTGGCGGCGATGATGGACAGCAAGCCATTTGAAAAGCCGGTCGTGGTCGAACTCGGCCATGTCGGCAAATATCGGCAGATCCGCAGCGCCCAGGAGGCGGCGGAGTGCCTGATGACGGTCTGGCCACTCAATCGCGGGCCGCGTCATCGTGATGCCCTCGACACTTGCCTAAAAGTGCTGGAAGGTTATCGTTCGACGGCGGATGCGCGCCGGGCACTGATCGAAGCCGCCAGGGAATCGGACGTGCTGGTCGCAGATGACAGGCTGCCAGACGACAGACTGGCCGACGATAGGCTGCATTGAGGCAACGGGCTTTCAACCGGAGGGTTTCATGGCGAAACTGACCTACAAGATCGTCGAGCATGACGGAGGCTGGGCCTACAAGGTCGGCTCGACATTCTCCGAAACGTTCCCCACCCATCAGGACGCGTTGCGCGCCGCCGAGATCGCTTCCGCCGAACAGCAGGTCGCCGGCAACACCGACGGCATCCAGTACGAGGACGCCGACGGCAAATGGCATGACGAGCTAGCCGACGGCCGCGACCGGCCGCAGACCGAGGTTTCGGATTAGGGTGTGTCGATATCCCAGTGATGCCGGCGTGCTTTACAGGTCGGTTTGGTAGCGCTACCGTCTCACATCGCGCGTGACCGGGGAGGAGCCTGGGCGCTGTCGCGGGCCAGGCAAGAAAGCGGTTTCCTTCGAAGTCGTTGCAGGAATCAATCGGGAGGAGATCGATGGCGTCTGTCGCAATCGGCGATGTCTACAAATCATTTGGGACCGTCGAGGTCCTGCACGGGGTCAGCGTCGATATAAACGACGGCGAGTTCGTCACGCTGGTCGGTCCTTCGGGTTGCGGAAAGTCGACCCTTCTCAGGATGATCGCCGGCCTGGAAAAGATCTCGCGCGGCCAGATCGCGATCGGCAAACGTGTCGTCAATAACGTTGCGCCAAAGGAGCGCGACGTCGCCATGGTCTTCCAGAACTATGCGCTCTACCCGCATATGACGGTCGCCGAGAACATGGCGTTCTCGCTGATGCTCAAGGGCGTTCCCAAGACGGAGAGCGATGCCGGCGTGCGGCGCGCGGCCGAAATCCTGGGACTGGTGCCGCTGCTCGACCGCTATCCGCGCCAGCTTTCCGGCGGGCAGCGCCAGCGCGTTGCCATGGGCCGGGCGATCGTGCGCGATCCGCAGGTTTTCCTGTTCGACGAGCCGCTATCCAATCTCGATGCCAAGCTCCGGGTGCAGATGCGCGCCGAGATCAAGGAACTGCACCAGCGCCTGAAGACGACGACGGTCTACGTCACCCACGACCAGATCGAGGCGATGACCATGGCCGACAAGATCGTCGTCATGCATGACGGCATCGTCGAGCAGATCGGGCCGCCGCTCGAGCTGTACGACCGGCCGAACAATATTTTTGTCGCTAGCTTCATCGGCTCGCCCGCCATGAACATGCTCAGGGGCGAGATCGTAAGCGACGGCTCGCCGTCATTTCGCGGCGCCGGAGGGATTTCGGTCCCGTTGGCGTCTGCACTTTCCATCGGCAATGGTGAGCCGGTCGTGCTGGGGATACGGCCCGAGCATTTACGGCTGTCCGACCATCAGGGCATCCCGGTCACCGTCGTGGTGGTCGAGCCGACAGGGTCCGAAGTGCAGCTCATCGGCCGCACCGCCGGCGGCGAGGAGATCGTCGCAAACTTCCGGGAACGCCATTCCTTCACGCCGGGCGAAACCATCCGGCTTACGGCCGAGCCTGGCCTCATCCATCTCTTTCACGGCAAAACCGGACAGCGGTTCGAAACACCCATCGGGCAGTAGGACGGCAAGGACAATAAGCAGGAGGAAGCGAGCATGAAATTCACCAGACGTGACGTGATCCGCACCACCGCCGGCGTTGCGGCGGGAGCCTTGGGAAGCCGGCTCATCGGCTCTCCCGCCTTTGCCCAGGAGGGGTTGAAATACAAGCCCGAGGACGGCGCCAAGCTCAGGCTGTTGCGCTGGTCGCCTTTCGTGCAGGGCGACGAGGATCAATGGCTGGCCAACACCAAGCGCTTTACCGAAGCGACCGGTGTCGAGGTCCGCGTCGACAAGGAAAGCTGGGAGGACATCCGCCCCAAGGCGGCGGTCGCCGCCAATGTCGGCTCCGGCCCGGACCTGATGTTCGTCTGGTTCGACGACCCGCACCAATATCCCGACAAGCTGCACGACGTGACGGAACTGGGCGAATATCTCGGCTCGAAATATGGCGGCTGGCACGATGGACCGCACCAATATGCGACACGGCAAGGCAAATTCCTCGGCCTGCCGCTGGCGACCATCGGCAATGCCATCGTCTATCGCGAAAGCTGGGTGAAGGAGGCCGGCTTCTCCGAATTTCCGAAGGACACGGCGGGCCTGCTCGAGCTTTGCAAGGCATTGCAGGCAAAGGGGCACCCGGCCGGCTTCACGCATGGCCACGGCGTCGGCGACGGCAACAACTACGCTCACTGGCTGCTATGGAGCCATGGCGGTCAGATGGTCGACGAGAGCGGCAAGGTGACGATCAACAGCCCCGAGACGCTCAAGGCGATCGAATACGCGCAGCAACTCTACAAGACCTTCATTCCCGGCACCGAAAGCTGGCTCGACGTCAACAACAACCGCGCCTTCCTGGCCGGGCAATTGAGCGTCATCGCCAACGGCATTTCCGCCTACAACACCGCCAAGATCAACAAGGACAAGGATCCGAAGCTCACTGAGATAGCCAAGGACATCCGCACCACCAACCTGCCGATCGGCCCGGTCGGAAAATCCGTCGAGCTGTTCCAGGTGACCACGGCCGTGATCTTCGACTACACGCCCTACCCCAACGCCGCCAAGGCCTACCTGCAGTTCATGTTCGAGGATCCGCAAATGTCGCAGTGGATCACGTCGTCGGCAGGCTATTGCTGCCAGACGCTCAAAGCCTTCGACAACAACCCGGTGTGGACGGCCGATCCGAACAACGCCGCCTACGCCAAGGCCTCGGCGACGCTGCGGCCCAACGGCTATGCCGGCCCGCTTGGCTATGCCTCGGCGGCGACCATGGCCGACTATGTGCTGGTCGACATGTTCGCCAAGGCGGTGACAGGCCAGGCGACGCCGCAAGAAGCGATGGAAGAAGCCGAGAAGCGCGCAAACCGCTACTATCGCGTTTGAGCCGGGTTCACCCGGGCAGCCATGCTGCCCGGCTTCGAATCGCGCATGGCCGCCCGGCCGTTCAATGAGACCTTAGAGGAGCCGACCATGGCCGTGACCTCCGCTGCCGCTCAGCCACGCCGGTCGGCGCTGTCGCGCATTCTGACGTTCGTGTCCGAAAGTCATAACGCGCTTGGCTTCGGCTTCATGCTGCCCGCGGCGGCACTGCTGCTGGTCTTCCTGACCTATCCGCTCGGGCTCGGCGTCTGGCTCGGCTTCACCGATGCCCGCATCGGCCGCCCCGGCATCTTCATCGGCTTCGAGAACTATGAATATCTGTGGGATGACGCCGTCTTCTGGCTCTCCGTCTTCAACACCTTGCTCTACACGATCAGCGCCTCGGTCCTGAAGTTTGTGCTCGGCCTGTGGCTGGCGCTTATCCTCAACCAGAACCTGCCGTTCAAGTCGTTCTTCCGCGCGATCGTCCTGCTGCCCTGGGTGGTGCCGACGGTGCTGTCGGCGATCGCCTTCTGGTGGATCTACGATTCGCAATTCTCGATCCTGTCCTGGGCGCTTATGGAAATGGGCCTGATCGACCATCGCATCAACTTCCTCGGCGATCCCGAGAATGCGCGGGCTTCGGTCATCGCCGCCAATGTCTGGCGCGGCATTCCTTTCGTGGCGATCACGCTGCTTGCCGGCCTGCAGACGATTCCGCAGTCGCTCTACGAGGCCGCCACGCTCGACGGCGCCAGCCGCTGGCAATTGTTCCGCTATGTGACGCTGCCGCTGCTGACGCCGATCATCGCCATCACCATGACGTTTTCGGTGCTGTTCACCTTCACCGACTTCCAGCTGATCTATGTGCTGACGCGCGGCGGGCCGGTGAACGCCACGCACCTGATGGCGACGCTGTCGTTCCAGCGCGGCATTTCCGGAGGCCAGCTTGGCGAAGGCGCCGCGATCGCGGTCGCCATGATCCCGTTCCTGCTGGCGGCGATCCTGTTCAGCTACTTTGGCCTGCAGCGCCGCAAATGGCAGCAGGGCGGCGGAGATTGACATGACCGCGATCGAAACGAGCAAACGCCCCGAACTCGACGAAGGCGGCATGGGCTACCTGCAGAGTTTGCCGCGCCGCGTGGTGACGGTCTACCTGCCGTTGCTGATCTTCGTCATCGTGCTGTTGTTTCCGTTCTACTGGATGACGATCACGGCGGTTAAGCCCAACCTCGAGATGACCGACTACGCCAATTTCAATCCGTTCTGGGTGGTGCATCCGACGCTCGAGCATATCCGTTACCTGCTCTTCGAGACGTCTTATCCGGGCTGGCTGCTCAACACGATCATCATCTCGACCGCCGCCACGTTCCTGTCGCTGCTGGCTGCGGTGTTCGCTGCCTACGCGATCGAACGCTTGAGGTTCTCCGGGGCGCGGCAGGTCGGCCTCGCGGTGTTCCTCGCCTATCTCGTGCCGCCCTCGATCCTGTTCATTCCGCTATCTGTGATGGTGTTCAACCTTGGACTTTACGACACGCCGTTCGCGCTCATCCTCACCTATCCGACCTTCCTGATCCCGTTCTGCACATGGCTGCTGATGGGTTATTTCCGCTCGATCCCGTTCGAGCTGGAAGAATGCGCGCTGATCGACGGGGCGAGCCGTTGGCAGATCCTCACCAAGATCGTGCTGCCGCTATCGGTGCCGGGCCTGATTTCCGCCGGCATCTTCGCATTCACGCTGTCATGGAACGAGTTCATCTACGCCTTGACCTTCATCCAGTCGTCCGAAAACAAGACTGTGCCGGTCGGCGTGCTCACCGAGCTGGTGCGCTCGGACGTCTACGAATGGGGGGCGCTGATGGCGGGAGCGCTGATCGGCTCGCTGCCGGTCGTGGTGCTCTATTCGTTCTTTGTCGAGCACTATGTTTCCTCGATGACCGGAGCCGTGAAGGAATAGCCAGCATCATGATTGGGTTCGGAGGTATTCCCGGCGGCCGGGAATGCCTAGGGTAGGCACCCTGCCGGCCGAGGCTACGGCCGGTTACTTGCCGCAGTATTGATCGTTGACATTCGTGTTGGCGTTGGCGTCGGAGACAGGCTTGCACACCTTTGCGTGAGGAATGCGCGAGGTTGCGGAAGGGTGTCAGCTGCCGGTGTCGGACTTCGGCGCAAATGCGCGGTCGGCAATGCGTTCGATGAAAGCGACGACCCGTTCCGGCTCGACGAATTGCGGCATGTGACCAAGCCCCTCGACCGGCTCGAAATGCAGCCCCCTGATCTTTTCCATCACCGGCCAGCCTTGAATATCGATGCCCAGCACGAGATCGGAAGCACCAAACAGAATGCCGGCCGGCATGGTGATCTCGCGATAGCGTTGCTCGATGCGGCCAAGGTCGTGCTCAATGGCCACGACATCGGTCGACGTTGCATAGAAATGGCTTGGCCTGAGCCCGCACCAGCCGCCGCCCTCGACCATATAGTCGGCCGGCGCCGTCTGCGGCGCGAAAATGAAGGCAAGCGTCGCTTCGGCATATTTGAGAGCCGCCGGGATCGCCACCGTATGAGCCATGATCCGGCGCCGCAGCGGCGACTTAATGTACAGCGGGCCGAACTTCTCGCGCGCGTCCGGCTCCAGATGGGTCAGCGGTGCCAGCAAGGCGATGCCGGAAATCGCCTCTGGATGCTCGATAGCCAGCGTCAGCGCGATGGCGCCACCCAGCGAATGACCGACGACCAGAGGCTTTTCCAGCCCAAGCGCGTCGATAAAATGCCGCACGATCTCGGCCTGCTCGGGCAGCCGTCCGCTGGCGCCCCTGGCCCGCACCGAATAGCCGGAGCCCGGACGGTCGAGCGCGATCAGCCGATAGTTCGGGCCGAACCGTCCGAACAGCGTGTGGCCGAATTGATGAAGCTGCGCGCCGAGGCCGTGCAGGAAGACGATCGGCCGCCCCTCGCCCGTCTCGACATAATGGATGCGGTTGCCGTCGATCTCGATGAATTTGCCACTGGCCGGCACCAGCCTTTCGGCCTTCGCCGCGATCCGCAGCGTCGCCAGCATCGGATAGGCTGCCATGACGAGCGCCAGCAGAAACAGCGCGCCGGGTAGCCATAGCAGAATCGATGCCGGCATGTCTTGCTCAGGGCTCCAAACCGGCACGCAGCATCACCCGCCGACGGGTGCACTGCAAGGGAGGTGGCACAGGTAGATCCGTCATTTGGCGGCATTGCCGCCGGCCGTTTGCCGCGCTATCTCAGGCGACCCGTTTGCCGGAGCCAGTCATGACCGAAATCGTCACCGCCGCCATGCTCGTCATCGGCGACGAGATTCTGTCCGGCCGCACCAAGGACAAGAACATCGGCCACCTCGCCGACATCATGACGGCGATCGGCATCGACCTGAAGGAAGTGCGCATCGTTGCGGACGAGGAAGACGAGATCGTCGCTGCGGTGAATGCGCTGCGCACCCGCTATACTTATGTCTTCACCACCGGCGGCATCGGCCCAACGCATGACGACATCACCGCCGATTCGGTTGCCAAGGCCTTTGGCGTGCCATGCGAATACGACGCCAAGGCCTACGCCCTGCTGGAGGCAAGCTACGCCGCCCGCGGCATCGAATACACCGAAGCACGCAAGCGCATGGCGCGGATGCCGCGCGGGGCAGACCACATCGATAATCCAGTGTCGGTTGCGCCGGGCTTTCGCATTGGCAACGTCCATGTCATGGCCGGCGTGCCGGCGATTTTCCAGGCGATGCTCGACAATGTCGTGCCGACATTGCGGGCCGGCACCAAAATGCTGTCAGCAACCGTGGAATGCCCGTTCGGCGAAGGCCTGATCGGCGGGCCGCTGGGCGACATCCAGAAGGCGCATCCGGACACGATCATCGGCTCCTACCCGAAATATGGCGACGGCAAGTTCTGGACGGAACTGGTGGTGCGCGCCCGCAGCCAGCAGGCACTGGACTCCGCACGCGCCGACGTAGAGGCTATGGTGGCGGGCTTGATCAAGGCAAGCCGAGTGGGCTGATCGGCCGGCCTGACGGAACCAGCATCGCGCAGTGACGTTTGTCACGAGTGGGATCGCCGTAAGAAGTGAGGGACTGCCATGCGCTTCAAGACCATCGTCGCCATATTGCAGAATGAACAGGATGCCGAGCGCGTCCTCGACTGCGCGATCCCGCTGGCCAGCCGATTCCAGAGCCATCTGATCGGCATCCATGCCGAGGCGCTGCCGGTGCCCTACACCTCTGCCACCGGCTTTCCGGACACCGAGTTCCTGCAGGTTTCCGCCGATATGAACCGGGAGCGCGCCGAGAAGTTGCAGGCCGCCTTTCACAAGCGCATCGAGAATTCCGGCCTGTCGTTCGAGTGGCGCAGTCTCGAGAGTTTTTCCGGCGACAGTGCGCTGACCGGCATCTCGACCGTTCGCACCGCGGACCTGATCATCGCCGCGCAGCGCGAATCGGGCAGCGACCCGAGCGCCGACGTCGACACCCTGGTCTACGATGCCGGCCGGCCGGTGCTGGTGGTGCCGCATTCGGGTCCGCTGGTCACCAGCTTCAAGCATGTGCTGCTCGCCTGGAACGGCAGCAAGGAAGCCGCGCGCGCGGCCTTCGATGCCCTGCCCTTCATCATCGAGGCCGAAAAGACGGACATCGTCGTCATCGACCCGCCCGATACGCTCGACGAGGCGCCGGAAACAGCCGGCGCCGAGATCGCCGCCTCGCTGTCCAGGCATGGCGCGACCGTCAGCGTCTCGGTGCTGAGGTCCGGCGGCGCTTCCGTTGACGACATCATCCAGACCAGGGTCGCCGAGTCGGGTGCGGACCTGCTCGTGCTCGGCGCCTACAGCCATTCCTGGCTGCGCCAGCTGCTGTTCGGCGGGGTGACGCGAACGGTGCTGCGCACCGCCCCGGTGGCGGCTTTCCTGTCGCGGTAGGTTCACAGGGATAGCTGGCAGGACAATAGCTTTGCCGCGCCCTTGCCAAAGCCAAGCCTTTCCAGTTAATTCCGCGCGCATTCCATAGGTGTCTGCGCGCGATGCGCGCTTTACGGAGTGCGCGAAAGATGTCCCTGCCCGAAAAAGCCTTCCCGGTCTCCTGGGACCAGTTCCACCGCGATGCGCGCGCGCTCGCCTGGCGGCTTGCCGGCGCCAACAAGGGGCAATGGAAGGCGATCGTCTGCATCACGCGCGGCGGCCTGGTTCCGGCCGCCATCATTTCGCGCGAGCTTGGCATCCGCATCATCGAGACGGTCTGCGTCGCCTCCTACCACGATTATACCAGCCAGGGGCAATTGCAGGTGCTGAAGGAGGTCACGCCGGCGCTGCTCGCCGATGACGGGGCCGGCGTGCTGATCATCGACGACCTCACCGACACCGGCAAGACGGCGGGCATAGTGCGCGCGATGATGCCCAAGGCGCATTTCGCCACCGTCTATGCCAAGCCGAAAGGCAGGCCGATGGTTGACACTTTCGTCACCGAGGTCAGCCAGGACACCTGGATCTATTTCCCCTGGGACATGGGCTTCACCTACCAGAAGCCGATCGCCGACGACCACGCCGGCTGATTCGCGGCAACGCCGCTTGATGCACCGAGTCCGCCCAGGGGACCTCCGCACACCGATAAAGGCGTGGCGCGACGCTGCTGCAGTCGCGCCATTAGGCTGAGATCGGCGCAGATTGACGGAATCTGGCCGATCCGTGAAACATTTTTTACTTTCATTGCTTATAATTAGCCGTAAGATTCGTGAGACGGCAAATGATTCTGGAAGCTGGGGCAAGCTTCTCCGATGTTGACGAGGCCAACGACGCACGACCATAAGGCCGAAAGGGTCCGGCGACTCTTCGGCGCGGTGCCCTCCCGCCTGCAGGTTGCAGCGCTGCCCTGGCGCGATAGCGGCGACGGCGTCGAAATCATGCTGATTACCAGCCGCGATACCGGCCGTTGGGTGCTTCCCAAGGGCTGGCCGGAAGCGAAGGAGCCGCTTTGCGAAGCGGCGGCACGCGAAGCCGGCGAGGAGGCCGGCCTGAGCGGCACAATCTCGCATCACGAGGCCGGCCGCTATTTCTATGCCAAGCTGCTGGATTCCGGCGAGGAAGTGCCGTGCGAGGTGCTGGTCTTCCCGCTGCAGGTCGACAAGGTCGCCGACCGGTGGAAGGAAAAGCGGGCACGCACCCGCAAGTGGGTCAGCGCCGCCGAGGCTGTGCGCATGGTCAACGAACCCGACCTCAGCCAGATCATCGCCCATTTCTGCGCGGATCCGCATCGGTTCTCCTGAGTCTCAGTCGCGCATAGCCTATCGCTCAGGTGCTGTGGAACGTCGTTGCCGAAGCGCCTCCACCCAGAGCCGACCCTTCCTTGCGCTCCGCTTCTATCCCCGTTATCCACATGTGTGACACACAAGATGTGGGGGTCATAAAAGCTACGCAAACGAATCCTTGACGTCGCAAAACGAGTCGCCTTTTATAGGCCATGCGCTCTTGTTGAGAGTGCGACCGGAAAAGTTTCGAGGCCGGTCTTTTTCCCGGAATATGTGCGTTTTGATCCGCGTTCCCGCCTGTTTACGAGGCCGGCGAATGCGTGGGATTTTGAAGCCTTGGGGGGCGAGAGGGGAGGATTGTCGGACTTGAATAAATTGTCTGTTAATACTATATTTAGTGTTTGCAGGTAGGTTCGACGCTAGATAATGTGAAGTTCCCTCGACCGAGGGCGTTACAAAAAGTTTTCAGCTTTGAGGGACCCACAGGGTCCGTGAGCGCGTTGGACAGCGGCCTCGCAAGAGGTTCGACCGGCAGGGCGGCGGAGACTGTGATGATGAGAGCCGGCGGGTTTCGAACGCCGGCAGACGGCGGACATGCGCGTTTCGCCAAGAGGGCAGAAATCCTCTGGGAAAAGCGCTATATGTAGACAAAAGGGACCGGACCAATGCGCATCGAGCGTCGTTTCACCAAGCCAGGGCAATCAGCTTATGCGGAGATCGAATTCCGCAAGGCGCTTTCGGAGATCAAGAATCCGGATGGCTCGGTGGTGTTCCGCTTGGACAACATCGACGTGCCGGCGCAGTTCTCCCAGGTTGCCGCCGATATCCTGGCGCAGAAATATTTCCGCAAGGCTGGCGTCCCGGCACGGCTGAAGAAGGTCGAAGAGACGCAAGTCCCCTCCTTCCTGTGGCGCTCGGTCGCCGACGAGGCTGAACTGGCCAAGCTGCCGGAAGCCGAGCGCTACGGTTCCGAGACCGACGCCCGCCAGGTCTTCGACCGGCTTGCCGGCACCTGGACCTATTGGGGCTGGAAGGGCGGCTACTTCAAGTCGGAGGAAGACGCGCGCGCCTTCCGCGACGAGCTCGCCTATATGCTGGCCACCCAGCGCGTCGCGCCGAACTCGCCGCAATGGTTCAACACCGGCCTGCACTGGGCCTATGGCATCGACGGTCCGAGCCAAGGTCATTTCTATGTCGACCCGTTCACCGGCAAGCTGACCAAGTCGAAGTCTTCCTACGAGCATCCGCAGCCGCATGCCTGCTTCATCCAGGGCGTGCAGGACGACCTCGTCAATGAAGGCGGCATCATGGACCTGTGGGTGCGTGAGGCGCGCCTGTTCAAATACGGCTCCGGCACCGGCTCCAACTTCTCGTTCCTGCGCGGTGAAGGCGAAAAGCTGTCGGGCGGCGGTCGTTCGTCGGGGCTGATGAGCTTCCTCAAGATCGGCGACCGCGCGGCGGGCGCCATCAAGTCGGGCGGCACGACACGCCGCGCCGCGAAAATGGTCATCGTCGACGCCGATCATCCCGACATCGAGGAATTCATCGACTGGAAGGTCAATGAGGAGCAGAAGGTCGCCTCGCTGGTCACTGGCTCGAAGATCGTCAAGAAGCATCTCGAAGCGATCATGAAGGCCTGCATCAACTGCGAAGGCAATGGCGACGATTGCTTCGATCCGGCGGTCAACACCGCGCTGAAGCGCGAGATCAAGGCGGCCAAGAAGGACGCGGTGCCGGAGAACTACATCTACCGCGTCATCCAGTTTGCTAAGCAGGGCTACACCTCGATGTCGTTCAAGACCTACGACACCGACTGGGATTCGGACGCCTATCTCACCGTTTCCGGCCAGAATTCCAACAATTCGGTGTCGCTGAAGGACGATTTCCTGCGCGCGGTCGAGCAGGACGGCGACTGGCATCTCACCGCCCGCAAGGACGGCAAGGTGCTGAAGACGCTGAAGGCACGCGATCTCTGGGAAAAGATCGGCTATGCCGCCTGGGCGTCGGCCGATCCCGGACTGCACTTCAACACGACGATGAATGACTGGCACACCTGCGCCTCGGCCGGTGCGATCCGGGCGTCCAATCCGTGCTCGGAATACATGTTCCTCGACGACACCGCCTGCAATTTGGCCTCGATCAACCTTTTGCCCTACCGCAACGCCGACGGCACTATCGACATCGCCGCCTACGAGCACACGGTTCGGCTGTGGACCATGGTGCTGGAAATTTCGGTGATGATGGCGCAGTTCCCGTCGAAGGAGATCGCCAAGCTTTCCTACGAGTACCGCACGCTCGGCCTCGGCTATGCCAATATTGGCGGCCTGCTGATGACCTCCGGCATTCCCTATGATTCCGACGAAGGCCGCGCCATCTGCGCCGCACTCACCGCGATCATGACCGGCACGGCCTATGCCACTTCGGCTGAAATGGCCGCCGAGCTCGGCGCCTTCCCCGATTATGACCGCAATGCGCAGAACATGCTGCGCGTCATGCGCAACCACCGCCGTGCTGCCTATGGCGAAAGGGACGGCTACGAGAAGCTTGCCGTCAACCCGGTGCCGCTGGTCGCCTCGGATCTCAGGCAGCAAGAGCTTGCCGACCACGCCAAGGCCGCCTGGGACCGCGCCATCGAGCTCGGCGAGGAGCACGGCTACCGCAACGCGCAGGCAACGGTGATCGCCCCGACCGGCACGATCGGCCTGGTGATGGATTGCGATACCACCGGCATCGAGCCCGACTTCGCGCTGGTAAAATTCAAGAAGCTCGCCGGTGGCGGCTATTTCAAGATCATCAACCGCGCCGTGCCGGAAGCGTTGCGCACGCTCGGCTATTCCGAGAGCCAGATCGCCGAGATCGAGGCCTATGCGGTCGGCCACGGCAATCTCAACCAGGCGCCGGGCATCAATCCTGGCTCGCTCAAGGCAAAAGGCTTTACCGACGAAAAGATCGCCGCGCTCAATGCGGCATTGAAGTCGGCCTTCGATATCAAGTTCGTCTTCAACCAGTGGACGCTGGGCTCTGACTGGGTGAAGGAGACGTTCGGCTTCACCGACGAGCAGCTCAACGATTTCTCATTCGAGATGCTGCCGGCGCTTGGTTTTTCGAAGAAAGATATCGAGGCCGCCAACATCCATGTCTGCGGGGCGATGACGCTGGAAGGCGCGCCGTTCCTGAAGGCCGAACACCTGCCGGTGTTCGACTGCGCCAGCCCGTGCGGCAAGATCGGCAAGCGTTCGCTGTCGATCAACAGCCACATCATGATGATGGCGGCGGCGCAGCCCTTCATCTCCGGCGCCATTTCCAAGACCATCAACATGCCGAACGACGCGACGGTGGAAGACGCCAAAGGCGCCTACATGCTGTCGTGGAAGCTGGCGCTGAAGGCTAACGCGCTCTATCGCGACGGCTCGAAGCTGTCGCAGCCGCTCAATGCCTCGCTGCTCGCCGACGTCGAAGACGACGAGGACGAAGCCATCGAGCAGCTGATCGCGGCGCCGGCCGCACAGCGCGCCGTTCAGGTGACCGAGAAGATCGTCGAGCGCGTCGTCGAGCGTCTCTACCGTGACCGCGAGAAGCTGCCGAACCGCCGCAAGGGCTATACCCAGAAGGCGGTCGTCGGCGGCCACAAGGTCTATCTGCGCACTGGCGAGTTTGATGACGGTCGTATCGGCGAGATCTTCATCGACATGCACAAGGAAGGTGCGGCCTTCCGGGCGATGATGAACAACTTCGCCATCGCCATCTCGCTCGGCCTGCAATATGGCGTGCCGCTCGAGGAATTCGTCGAGGCCTTCACCTTCACCAAATTCGAGCCGGCTGGCATGGTGCAAGGCAACGACGCGATCAAGAACGCCACGTCGATCCTCGACTATGTCTTCCGCGAACTCGCCGTCTCCTATCTCGGCCGCCACGACCTGGCCCATGTCGACCAGTCGGACTTCGACAAGACTGCGCTCGGGCGCGGCATCAACGAAGGCAAGGCAACGCCCTTCTCCAAGGGCCTGACCCGCGGCGCCTCGCCGGTCAAGCTGGTGTCGGGCGCCGAGCCGAAAGGCTTTGCGGGTTCCGGCTCCGGAACTCCAGCCCGTACCGCCCCGACCGCCTTCTCCGGCTCCAACGTGCTGACGCTGAAGCCGGCCAGCGACGAAGCCATCGCCTACAAGCGCGACTACGAGGAGCGCGCCAGGGAACTGGTCGAGGACATCGTCTACGCGGAAGCCTCCGACCCGACGGAGCTGTTCACCGACGAGGCCGCGAAAGAAGCAGCCGAAGCCAAAGCGCTCGCCGCCAACCGGCGCCAGCAATCGCTGATGCAGGGCTACACCGGCAACGAATGCTCGGAATGCCATAACTTCACGATGGTGCGGAACGGGACTTGCGAGAAGTGCGATACTTGCGGGGCTACGAGCGGGTGTAGCTGAGGAGCTGAGGTCGCGCCCTCCCTTCTCCCCCTTGTGGGAGAAGGTGGCCGAGCGAAGCTCGGTCGGATGAGGGGTGCTCCAGCTTGGCACCGGCGGCGCTCCGTCCAACACCCCTCAACAGTCTCGGCGCTGCGCGCCGAGCCACCTTCTCCCACAGGGGGAGAAGGGAAGAGCGCGCGATTACCGCCAAGGCTGCAAACTGTCATCGCGGACGTAAGCGATGATGGTGTCGCAGACTGCGTTC
>NZ_JAMYQC010000024.1:0-105203 GCF_040320645.1 Mesorhizobium sp. M0633 | reverse complement strand
CGCCCCACAATATTTTTTGGGTTTCACGCAGAAGCAACTATCTCAGGTGCGGTTATATACCCACCACCCCCCCCACCCGTGTTTTCCTTCACCCCTGCCCCCAACCCACCTCCGGGCGGCCGCCCCCCCCCCCCCCACCAGGCTTGGGAGGCTTAGCGAGCCGCGGTCCAGCCCTTGTAATCCTTCAAATTGTCGGCCGTGATCAGCTTCGGGTCGAGCAGCACCGTCGGCTCGGCCGGCTTCTTGCCGGCAAGCAGGTCAGCCGCCATCGTCAGCGACTGGCCGGCCATCACATAGGGATCCTGCGAGGCCGAGGCCTTGATCATCGACGTGCCGGAGGCGAGTTCCTTCTCGATATCGGGTGCACCGTCGACCGCGGTGAAGATGAACTCCGAGCGGTTGAGCTGCTTGGCCGCAAGCTGGGCGCCGATCGCCGTCGGATCGTTGATGGCGAAGACCGCGTCGATCTTGTCGAAACGCGTCAGCAGCGACTGGAACACTTTCAGGCCGCCGTCACGCGAGCCTTCGGCGTTCTGGTCGTCGGAAAGGATCTTGATGTCGGGGTGCTTTGCCAGCACGTCCTTGCAGCCCTTGACCCGCTCCAGGATCGACGACGAGGCCGGGCCATTGAGGATGACATAGTCGCCCTTGCCGCCGGTATTATCGACCAGATACTGGCACGCCTCTTCGCCGGCCTTGACGTTGTTGGTCATCACGGTGACGTCGGCGCCCGGCGCCGAAACGTCGAAAGCGGCAACGACGATGCCGGCCGCCTGCGCCTTCTTCACCGCCGGCGCGATCGCCTTGGCATCGACTGCGTTGAGCATGATGACGTCGACACCGGCAGCGATGAAGGAATCGACCTGCGATACCTGCTTGTTGAGATCGTAGTCGGCCGATACCGATGTCACCTGCACATTCGGGTTGATCTTCTTGGCCGCGTCCTCGATGCCCTTGATGGTGGCGACGAAGAACGGGTTGCCGAGCAGTCCGACCGAGATGCCGACCTTGTTCAGATCCTTTGCCGATGCCGGCGCGATGACGGCGGCCGCAAGGGCGACGCCGCAGAGCAGTTTAGCGATGGTCTTCATTGTTTTATTTTCCTCCTGATGCCCCGCGCCTCTCACGGTGCGTTACACATGAAACCGGCTCGTTGGATGCCGGCGACTAAGGGCCATCACGTTCTTGCTCCTGCCTGGAGCCGGTAACGGTCGAGGGCGACCGCCACGATGATGACCAATCCCTTGATGATGTACTGCCAGATGTCCGAAACACCGGCGAGGATGAGCCCGTTGGACAGCACGGCGATGATCAGGCCGCCGATCAGCGTGCCCCAGATCGAGCCGACACCGCCGACGAAACTGGTGCCGCCGAGGATGACTGCGGCAATGGCGTCGAGTTCGTAGGACTGGCCGAGCTGAAGCCCGTTGGCGGCATAGAGCCGGGCCGCCGACATGGCGCCGCCAAGGCCGGCCAGAAGGCCGGAAACGCCGTAGACGAAGAGCAGCACCAGCGGCACCTTGATGCCGGTCAGCCTGGCGGCCTCGGCGTTGCCGCCGACGGCGTAGATCCAGGTGCCGAGCACGGTGCGCTTGAGCACCAGCCAGGACAGGACGACGACCGCCAGCGCGATGATTACCAGCCACGGAACGCCGAACAGCGAACCGTTGCCGATGAAGTCGAAC
Source organism: Mesorhizobium sp. M0633 (assembly GCF_040320645.1). Taxonomy (NCBI): domain Bacteria; kingdom Pseudomonadati; phylum Pseudomonadota; class Alphaproteobacteria; order Hyphomicrobiales; family Phyllobacteriaceae; genus Mesorhizobium; species Mesorhizobium sp. M0633. The sequence continues at coordinate 103,518 of NZ_JAMYQC010000024.1, read as the reverse complement.
GGCAGGTCCGCGTTGAACACCGTCGTGTCCTGGCCGAGCAGGCGGGCGACGCCGCGCACGGCGGTCAGCGATCCCAGCGTGACGATGAAGGGCGGCAGCTTGATATAGGCGATCAGCAGCCCGTTGATGACGCCGAAACCGAGCCCGACGAGAATGGCCGCGGGCACGCCCAGCAGTCCCCAATCGGGCACCAGCGACACCATCACCGCCACCATCGCCGAGGCGGCAAGGATCGAGCCGACGGACAGGTCGATGCCGCCGGTCAGGATGACGAAGGTCATGCCGGCGGCCAGCACGATATTGATCGACGATTGCTGCATGACGATCAGCAGGTTGGTCTGGGTGAAAAAGCGCGGATTGATGAACTGGAAGCCGACCGCCAGCAGGATCAGGATCGGCAGCATGCCGAGTGCGGCGATGGCGGTACGCCACCTCGTGCTCCTGCCGACCGCCCGGTCGTCCGCTTTCATCGTGTCGGCCACCTTGTCGGTCATCGCTGAGCCGCTCCCGTTGCAAGTTCCATGATCGCTTCCTGCCGCAGCGGCTCGCCCTCCGACGCCGTCACCTCGCCGGCAATGGTGCCGTCGCGCATCACCAGCACGCGGTCGGCGATGCCGATCACCTCCGGCAGTTCGCTGGAGATCATCAGGATGGCGATGCCTTTCTTGGCCAGGTTGTCGATCAGCCGATAGATTTCCGACTTCGCCCCGACATCGACGCCGCGGGTCGGCTCATCGAGGATGACGACCTGCGGCTCGGTTTCCAGCAGGCGGGCGAGCAGCACCTTCTGCTGGTTGCCGCCCGACAGCGAGCCGGCATTGGCCTGCACCGAGCTGGTGCGGATGGAGAGGTCTGACACCGCCTTGGCGGCGCGCTTTTCGGCAGCCGTGAAGTCGCGCAAACCGCCGGCCTTCGCGTCCTTTGCCAGCACGCCCATGCTGATATTGTCGGAGATCGACATGTCGAGAAACAGGCCAAGTTGCTTGCGGTCCTCGGTCAGGTAGGCGATGCCGGCATCGAGCGCCTCGCTCGGCGAACCGATGGATATCGGTTTGCCGCCGAGCTCCAGCGTGCCTGATGTGTGCCTGTCGGCGCCGAAGATCAGCCGTGCCAGTTCGGTGCGGCCCGAGCCGACCAGGCCGGCCAGTGCCAGCACCTCGCCCTGGTGGAGGTCGAAGGAACAATTCTTTATGAGATTGCCGTCCGACATGTCGCGCACCGACAGCGCGATGGCGCGCTTGCTGTCCGGCGGACGGTGATCCTTCTTGTAGAACGTCGACAGATCGCGCCCGACCATCATCGATACCAGGCGCGAGGCGTTCAGGTCGGCGCGGTCGAGCGTGCCGACATAGCCGCTGTCGCGTAGCACGCTGACGCGGTCGGCGAGCTGGTAGACCTCTTCCATGCGGTGGCTGATGTAGATGATGGCGATGCCTTGCGACTTCAGCGTCGCGATCACCTCGAACAGCCGGTCGGTCTCACGCGAGGTCAGCGACGTGGTCGGCTCGTCCATGACGATGATGCGCGCATTGGTCGACAGCGCGCGGGCGATTTCCACCAGCTGTCGCTCGCCGAGCGACAGGCTTGCGACCGGAGTGCGCGCCGAGAAGGTCACGCCAAGCCGCGCGATGATCTCGCTGGCGCGCCGATTGCACTGCTCGCGGTCGACAACGCCGAACCGTCGCGGCTCGTTGCCGAGAAAAATGTTCTGCGCTACCGACAGATTAGGCGCCAGCGACAGCTCCTGATAGATGACCGCAATGCCGGCGGCGCGCGCCTTGATCGGGTCGCCAGTCGCGGCCGGCACGCCGTCGATCAGGATTTCGCCGCCGGGGTCCGGCCGGTAGGCGCCGGACAGCACCTTCATCAGCGTCGACTTGCCGGCACCGTTTTCGCCCATCAGCGCGTGCAGCTCGCCGGCGTGAACGGTCAGCGACACATCGTGCAAGGCGCGGATCGCACCGAACGTCTTGGAGATGTGGCGCATCTCCAGCACCGGCTGGCGCACCGTCTCGATCCGGGCGGCGCCGCTCATCGCGCAGCTCCTGCAGTTGCGCTGGCCACAGCCCGGTCGGCGGCAAGGCCGCGCCAGTCGTTGCGATAGCCGGCAAGGCCGCTGAAACTTGCCGCATGCACCGCCTCCGGCGCCTCGGTGGCAAACTCGCGTCCGACGCTTTCGAAGGCAAGTGCGGCAGCACCGGTGGCGCTGCCCTCCAGCGTTGCGCCCTGCAGGAAAGCCTGCCCGGGCCGCAACTGCGCCAGCAACGCGGCAAGCAGCCCGCCATTGTTCAGGCCGCCGTCGACGATCACTGCGTTGTCCGAATGGATCAGCTCGAGGCACAGATCGACCATCAGCGCGACATAGAGCAGCGCCATGGCCGCGCGTTCCTCGGCATTGGGCGTACGCCCGACCAGTTCGCCGCGGCGGCGCGGCATCGGGCCGCCGGGCGCGAAGCTCGGCAGCGCCATAATGCCGGCGTCGATCACCCGTTGTATCGATGACGGCGCGATTGCGCCCTGCCAGCCGGCGCTGATCGTGGCGAATTCGCGTCCGCCCATGAAGCGGACGGTTGGCACCGGGCCGCCATCGACATCGACATTGACCAGCATGTCGCGCTCGCCGTCGAGTGCGTCGAGCGGGCAGTCCGGATTGAGCACGACCACCCAGGTGCCGGTCGAGACCACGGTCACCGGCCCGAGCTGCTGCCGGCGGTAGGCATGGAGCGCGGCATTGCTGTCGTGGACGCCATTATGGATGGCGACTGGCTTCGCGGCCTGGCCGAAGCGCTGCTCGCCGATCACCGCGCCGGCACGCTCGAAGGCGGGCATCTGGCCGCGCCAGCCCTCGGCATCGACCAGCGAGCTGAAATCGCGTTTGCGCGGCGCCCATAAATGCGAGTGGCAGCCAAGATACGACACTTCCGATACCGGCCGGCCGCCAAACCGCCAGCTCCAATATTGGGGGTAGCCGAGGATCGATTTCGCTGTGGCGAAGGCACCGGGCTCCACCTCCTTCAGCCACAACATGTGGCGGCCGTAGTTGAAGCCAAGCGGCAGGCGCGGCGAAAAGGTCTCGGCAAAATCCGGAATGCGGCGGTCGATCTGCGCGGCGATTTCAGCTGGCGGTTCCTGCTCGTAATCGAGGATCGGATGCGTCAGCGCGGCTTCGTCGACCAACGCGAAGGTGCAGCCATGGCCGGATACCATCAGCCCTTCCACGCCATGCGTGTCGACTGCATCATCGATGGCGCGAGCCGCCCAGTCGTGCAGCGCTGGCTCGTCGAGCACGCTGAAGCCGCCTTTGCGGATCCAGCTCGGCTGGGTGCGGCGCTCCTCGAGGATCTGTCCGTCCTGGCCGAAGACGAACAGCTTCGAATTGGTCTTGCCGAAATCGAGGACGGCGATGTTCACTGGGCGCCTCCCGAGGAAGCCGCGATCCGCACCATGACGCCGGCATCTTCGAGCATGCGGGCATCTGTCTCGGACAGGCCGTCATCGGTGACCAGCGTGCCGATCCGCGACAGCGGCAGTGCCACATTGCGCGCGTGGATCGACAGTTTTCGGCTGTCGGCCAGCACGACGATCTGGTCGGCGCAGAGGCTGAGCTCGACGATCGAGCGGACCAGCAGCGGGTGCGATTCCAGAAGGCCTTCCTGGCCGATGCCTTGCGCGCCGAGAAAGAACTTCGAGGCGTAGAACGGCACCGTCTGCGTCAGCGAATGGATGATGCCCGGCTCGCGGTGCAGTTCGCCGCCGGCGACGGTGAGGCTGCAATGGCCGTGGTCGCTGAGATAGGCCGCGAGCGGCATCGAGTTGGTGTAGAGCCGGATGTTGCGGTCGGCGAGCTTGACGCCGAGATGGAAGCAGGTCGAACCGCCATGCACGATGACCGCGTCGCCGTCGCGCACCATGGTGGCGGCGAGAGCGGCGATCTGCCGCTTGGCCTCGACGGCGAGGTCGCGGTTCTCGTCATAGGGCCTGGCATAGGCGACGCCGGCTTGCGAAGCGCCATCGAGCGCCGAGATGCCGCCATAGACCTTGCGCGCTTCGCCGGCTTCGTCGATCTTGTCGATGTCGCGCCGCACTGTCGCCGCCGACACGCCAAGCCGTTCCTGCAGCTCGCGCACCGATGCGAAAGGCCGGTCCCGCAAAAGCTCGACAATCTGGCGCTGGCGGCCGGAGTCGCTCAACCCTTACCTCCCAATGCACTTGCCTCCCAAGCATTTTGCACGTCATTGCCATTTTGCACGGCAATTGGTGCAACTTACTCAACACGCCTCGGATTGCAAGCCTGATCTGACGCGATAACATCACTGTTGACGTAACTTACTCGCATCTGCGATACCAGCGTCGGTCTTCGTCCCGGCACTGGGACGTCCAAAGCCGTGGCCACGCGGCCGGTTTGTGGAGGAATTTCGATGACGATCAGTGCGGATGCGCAGGAACTGGCAGCGCTGCGGTCGCTTTCGGCCGCCATCGGCAGCGACCCGCATCTGACCCAGGCCGCCGGCGGCAACACCTCGCTGAAAGCCGGCGACACGCTCTGGATCAAGGCCTCCGGCACCTGGCTGAAGGACGCGCTCATCGCGGACATCATGGTGCCGGTCGGCATCCCGCCATTGCTCGACGCCATCGAACGGCGCGACCCGGCCGCCGAACAGCCGCAGGCCTTCACTGTCGACGCCCTCAACGCGCGCGGCTTGCGCCCGTCGATCGAGACCACCGTGCATGCGCTGATGCCGCAGCGCATCGTTCTGCATGTTCACTGCGTCGAGACCATTCCGCTGGCCGTGCAGGCCGACTGCGAGGCCGAGGCCGCCAGGCGGCTCGACGGCCATCAATGGGCGTATATTCCCTATCGCCGGCCGGGACTGCCACTCGCGCAGGGTATAGCCGAGCGCCTTCGGCCAGGCGTGGATATCCTGATCCTCGGCAATCACGGCCTGGTCGTTGCAGCCGAGACCGTCGCCGCGGCCGACATGCTGCTGCGGCGCGTGACACGACTGTTGGCGCGGCCGCCGCGCCAGGTGGCGGAACCGGACATCGCGGCATTGACGGCGCGCGCCGGCGACAGCGACTACAGATTGCCGGCGGACGTTGAGGCGCATGCGGTGGCGATCGACGCCGAAAGCTGCCGCATGGCTTCGGGTGGCAGCCTCTACCCCGACCACGTCATCTTTCTCGGCGAAGGCTCGGTCGTGGCGAGACCGGACGAGGGTGTGAAGCGCGTCATCGAGCGCTGCGGCGCCGCACCCGCGGCGATCCTGTTTCCTGGACTCGGCGTGTTGATGCGCGGCGACGCCGGCGCCGGTGCCGACGCCATGCAGCGCTGCCTTTCCGACGTGACAGCGCGGATCGATGTCGCGGCGAAGCTGAATTATCTGACAGCGGCGGAGAATGACGAGCTGATCAACTGGGACGCCGAAAAATATCGTCAGAAACTCAATGCCGGAGGCAGCTGACATGCCGCGTTCGTCTGGCCCGCTTGCCATCGGCATCGACATCGGCACATCCGGCGCGCGCGCCGTCGCCATGCGTCCGGATTTTTCCATTGCCGCGCATTCCGCTATTGCCCTCGAGCGATTTGGGCCGAACGGCCGCGACCCCGCCATATGGTGGGAGGCGGTCGGCGCGGCGTTGGCGGAACTGCTCAAATGTATCGATCGCGCGGCAGTGCGCTCGATCGCCGTCGACGGTACGTCGGGCACGCTGCTGCCGGTCGACGGCGCCGGGCGGCCGCTGGCCGAACCGCTGATGTACAACGACAAGGTCGCTGACGACACTATTCTGACAGCAATAGCCGGCGCGGCACCGGCAACGAGCGCTGCACTTGGGGCGACCTCCGGTCTCGCCAAGGCGCTGTCTTTCCAGCACCTGCCCGGCGTCGCCACTGTGCTGCACCAGGCAGACTGGATCGCCGGACAGTTTTCCGGCCGCTTCGATGTCAGCGACGAGAACAACGCCCTGAAGACCGGCTACGACGTCGAGGCCCGGCGCTGGCCGGACTGGATCGCGGCGACCGGCGTGCGCATGGAATTCCTGCCCCGCATCGTGCGGCCGGGCGATGTCACGGACACGCTCACCGCCAGCGCTGCGAAAATGTTCGGCCTGCCGCGCGACGTGGTTATCGTTGCCGGCACGACGGATGGCTGCGCCTCATTCCTGGCGACCGGTGCGAGTGCCGCGGGCGACGGCGTTACCGCGCTCGGCTCGTCGCTGACCATCAAGATCCTCTCCGACCGGCCGATCTCGGCGCCGCAATTCGGCATCTACAGCCATCGGCTGGGTGACACCTATCTGGCGGGCGGCGCCTCGAACTCCGGCGGCAAGGTGCTGGCCCAGCATTTCCCCGTCGCCCGCATTGTCGAACTCAGCAAAAAAATCGACCCGGCGACGAAGACCGGCCTCGATTATTACCCGCTGCCGGCGCCGGGCGAACGCTTCCCCATAGCCGATCCGGCGCTGCCGCCGCGCCTCGAGCCGCGGCCCGCCGACGACGCCGACTATCTGAAAGCGATGTTCGAGGGTATTGCGGCGATCGAAGCGCTCGGCTATCGCCGGCTTGCCGAACTCGGCGCCCCCCGGCTGACATCGGTCAGGAGCGTCGGCGGCGGTGCGGCCAATCCGGCCTGGACAGCGATCCGGCAGCGCAAGCTTGGCGTCGCTCTCGTGCCGGCTCTTTCGGAGGAGGCCGCTGCCGGCACGGCGCGGCTGGCGCTGATGGGCGCAAGCGCAGCGGGGCTTTTATGACGGCCAAGGCAATTCAACACCTCGACGGCATCGCCGCGCTGACCGACCGCTATCAGGTGTTCCTGCTCGACCAATTTGGTGTGCTGCACGACGGCACCAGCGCCTATCCAGGTGCTGTCGAAGCGTTGTCGGCACTCAAGCGCGCCGGCAAGACCATCGTACTGATCTCGAATTCCGGCAAGCGGGCGCAACCCAATGAGCGCCGCCTGCTGAAGCTCGGTTTCGAACCGGGAAGCTGGGATCACTTTGTCTCCTCCGGCGAGGTGGCGTGGCGCTCCTTCCACCAAATGGCAGCATCCGGAGCCCTGCGCCCGCAGACAAAATGCCTGCTGATCCGCCGCGACAATGACCGTTCGGCTGTCGACGGCCTGCCCTTCGTCCTGGCCAAGGACGGCGACGATGCCGAACTGGTGCTGATTTCCGCCAGCGAGGGCGATCGCTACGACCTCGACCATTATCGCCGGCTTCTTGGTCCGGCGGCGGCGCGGCGGGTGCCATGCTTCTGCACCAATCCCGACAAGATCATGCTGACTGCCGTCGGCCCTCGCTTCGGCGCCGGCCGGCTCGCCGATCTCTACGAGAGCCTCGGCGGCAGCGTGGCGCGCATTGGCAAGCCCAATCCGCAGATATTCGAGGCAGCGCTGGCACTGGCGGGCCACCCGGAGCGCGACAGCGTGGTCTGCGTCGGCGACAGCGTCGAGCACGACATCGCCGGCGGCAACGGCGTCGGCGTCGCGACGACGCTGGTCCTGTCGGGCATATTGGCGGGGGCGCCTGACCTGGAGGACGTTTTCGCCACGCTGAACGCCCGTCCCGACTACATCGCGGATAGCTTCAGGTTTCGCTGAGTTGTTAAGGCGAGACAAAGCTAATCCAGGTTGAAACGCCCGATCACCGGCACATGGTCCGAGGGCCGTTCCCAGCCGCGCGCCGGCCGCAGGATTTCATAGCCGGCAAAATGCGGCACCAGGTTTGGCGACGACCAGACATGGTCGAGGCGGCGGCCGCGATTTGAGGCCTGCCAATCCTGGGCGCGATAGCTCCACCAGGTGTAGAGTTTCTCCTCGTAAGGCACATTGAGCCGCATCAGGTCGATCCAGTCGCCGGCGAGCCGCATTGCCTCGAAGTTTTCCGTCTCGACCGGCGTATGGCTGACGACCTTGAGGAGCTGCTTGTGCGACCAGACATCGTGCTCGAGCGGCGCGATGTTGAGGTCGCCGACCAGGATCGAGCCGGAGTGCTCGTCATGCTCGGCGCGGACGGCGTTCATCTCGGCAACGAAATCGAGCTTGTGCTTGAACTTGCGGTTGACGGCCGGGTCGGGCTCGTCGCCGCCGGCCGGTACGTAGAAATTGTGCAGCAGGATCGTTTTGCCGCCGGCGTTGACGGTGACCGACAGATGCCGGCTGTCGTCGATCTCGCAGAAGCGGCGCTTTTCGACCACCTCGATCGGCCGGCGCGCTATGGTGGCAACGCCGTGATAGCCCTTCTGGCCATGGAAGGCGATGTGCTCGTAGCCGAGCTTGCGGAACGCCTTCTCCGGAAACAATTCGTCCGGAACCTTGGTTTCCTGCAGGCAGAGCACGTCCGGCGCCTGCGCGACCCGCAGGCGCTCGACGATCGGCATGCGCAGCCGGACGGAGTTGATGTTCCAGGTAGCGACGGAAAACGGCATGTGGGGTTCCGGACAACGCAAGGTCCGCCGGATGGCTCCGACGGAAGTCAATCGCGGAAACTACTGCCAGCCGCGCACCGCAAAAACAAGGCGGCGCTTGGCCGAGCCTTGTCATGGTCGACTTCGGTGCTGCACCAGCGCGGAAGGCCTCCCGCAACGCTAGAAGTTACCGCGTCTTGGTGTTCAGCTCGCGGTTCGCCGTATAGTCGATGGCGAAGGTGTCGGGGGCGAAGCTGACGCCCTCCTTGGTGTTGAAGATCATCACCGTCGTGTCCTTGCCTTGCGCATCGGTGATGGTCCACTGCCGCAATTCATAAGATTTCGGATCGAACATCATGGTAATCTTCGAATTGCCGAACACCGATTTGTCGGCAAGCTGGATGGTGGTGAGATCGTCCTCTTCCTTGACGCTTCTGACGCGCCCGCCCGACAGATCGATCTTGTCGTCGAGCAGCAGCTTCAGCGGCGTCTTCGACAGCGGATAGAGGTCGGAGGTCCGCAGCTTCTTGTTGAGGATGACCACCGACTTGCCGTCGGAAATCACCCTGAAATTCGAGGCGCCGTCGTAATTGAAGCGGATCTTGCCCGGCCGTTCCAGAAAGAACTTGCCGCCGGTCTGCTCGCCCTTGGGTCCGAACTGCACGAACTCGCCGCTCATCGATTTGACCGAGGAGAAATGATCGGCGATCTTCTGCGCCGTCGCCGGAACCGCTGCTTGCGCCGACGCCAGCAACTGGAAGCCGGGCACGAGGTTGGCGGCCGCCGCACCGGCCAGGACCAGGCCGAGGCCGAGCACCTGCCGGCGGGTTGGGGCGAAATCCCTGCTTGGGGCGAGAGTTGCGTTTTTCATGCCGGTCACCATCATCTGATTGCTTGCTCGTTATATTGGTCTGGCCCCCCAGTTGGGCTTAAGTTTGGCGGGCCGCACGGCGCCCGTCCGCTGCAACGCGCCAAAAGGTTCAAAGTTGCCGGCGCGGACGCGCTCTAGAACTTGTCGTCCTCCGTCGGCACCAGGATTTCGCGTTTTCCGGCATGGTTGGCCGGGCCGACAATGCCTTCCTTCTCCATCTTCTCGATGATCGAGGCGGCGCGGTTGTAGCCGATGCCGAGCCGGCGCTGGATGTAGCTGGTCGAGGCCTTGCCGTCGCGCAGCACCACCGCGACCGCCTGGTCGTAGGGATCGTCGGAATCCTCGAAATTGCCGCCGTCGCCGCCGCCACTGCCTTTGCCCGTCGGCTCGTCGTCATCCTTGTCGTCGTCCTCGGTGATGGCGTCGAGATATTCCGGCACGCCCTGCAGCTTCAGATGCGCGACAATTTTCTCCACCTCGTCGTCGGAGACGAAGGGACCGTGCACGCGCTGGATGCGGCCGCCGCCGGCCATGTAGAGCATGTCGCCCATGCCGAGCAGCTGTTCGGCGCCCTGCTCGCCCAGGATGGTGCGGCTGTCGATCTTCGATGTCACCTGGAAGGAGATGCGGGTCGGGAAATTCGCCTTGATGGTGCCGGTGATGACGTCGACCGACGGCCGCTGCGTCGCCATGATGACATGGATGCCGGCGGCGCGCGCCATCTGCGCCAGGCGCTGCACCGCGCCTTCGATGTCCTTGCCGGCGACCATCATCAAATCGGCCATCTCGTCGATGATGACGACGATGTAGGGCATCGGCTCGAGGTCGAGGTTCTCCGTCTCGTAGATCGCCTCGCCGGTTTGGCGGTCGAAGCCGGTCTGCACGGTGCGCGAGATCCTTTCGCCCTTTTTCTCGGCCTGCTGCACGCGCGCGTTGAAGCCGTCGATGTTGCGGACGCCGACCTTGGACATCTTGCGGTAGCGGTCCTCCATCTCCCGCACGGTCCATTTTAGCGCCACCACCGCCTTCTTCGGATCGGTGACGACCGGCGTCAGAAGATGCGGAATGCCGTCATAGACCGAGAGCTCCAGCATCTTTGGATCGATCATGATCAGCCGGCAGTCCTGCGGCGTCAGCCGGTAGAGCAGCGACAGGATCATGGTGTTGATGGCGACGGACTTGCCCGAGCCGGTGGTGCCGGCGACCAGCACGTGCGGCATTTTGGCGATGTCGACGATCACCGCCTCGCCATTGATGGTCTTGCCCAGCGCCAGCGCCAGCTTGGCCTTGGTGGTTTCGAAATCGCGGCTGGCCATGATCTCGCGCAAATAGACCGTCTCGCGCCTGGCGTTCGGCAATTCGATGCCGATCGCGTTGCGGCCGGGCACCACGGCGACACGGCAGGCGATGGCGCTCATCGAGCGGGCGATGTCGTCGGACAGGCCGATGACCCGCGACGATTTGATGCCGGGCGCCGGTTCCAGCTCGTAGAGCGTGACGACCGGACCCGGACGCACATGGATGATTTCGCCCTTGACGCCGAAATCCTCCAGCACGCCCTCGAGCAGGCGGGCGTTCTGCTCCAGCGCGTCCTTGGACAGGCTGGCGTCGCGCACCACGTTCTTTGGTTCCGACAGGAAGTGCAGCGACGGCATCTCGAATTTTTCCGAGCCGATCAGCGAAGTCTGCGCCTCGCGCTGGACGCGGGCGCCGGGGGCCGGCCGCGGCGCCGGCGCCTCGACGCGTGTCGCCGCGTCGGAACGGAAGTTCTGCACCTTGGCCGTTGGCGCGGCGCGGCGCTGGCCGGCCGGCTCGGGCGCGAAATCCATTTCGTCGTCATTGTCGTCGTTACCGAAGACGTCGGCATCGTCAGGGTCGAGCGAGGCACTGCGGTCGTTGACCATGGCGGCGAAGAATTCCGGCTCGACGCGGGCGCGCCCGCCCGGGCTCATCCGCGCCTCGGCGAACTCGGCCGATTCGACCCGTTCGGCCGCCCGCCGCCAGGCGCTGGGGCGCGGTTCCATCTCCGGCTCGAAATCGTCGCGCTCGCGCCGCCGCGCCGCGCGCCGGCGCAGATAGGCCCGCAGCGACAGCCACCAGTGGGTGATGGCGCCAAGCGCCAATATACCTTCGTCGCCCTCGTCCTCTTCATTGTCGAAAAGCAGGTCGTCCTGCGGATCGGGCACTGCAGGCTGTTCGAGGACGGCAAAGCCGTTCTTGCGCGAAATCAGCGCCGAGCCATACAAGAATACCCACAGCGCCGGCGCTGCCAGGAGCACGGCGAGCACGCTGGCAACGAGGCCGGTCGGATAGCCGCCGATCACCAGGCCCGGGATATTGAGCACCATGTCGCCGAAGACGCCGCCGAGGCCGGTCGGCAGCGGCCAGGTCTTGGGCGGCACCACGCAGCCGGCAATTGCCGCGCCAAGCAGCGAAAACCCGAACCAGGCCAGCGCCCGTTTCGGCAGCCGGTCGACGCCGCGCGCGGTAAACAGCAGAAATCCCCAGATCACCGCCGGCACCAGCGCCGCAACGGCGGCAAGTCCGAAGAACTGCATGGCAATGTCGGAAAAGACGGCGCCGGCATAACCCATTGCATTGGTGACGATATTGTCGGTGGCGTGCGAAAAGCTCGGATCGGCGACGTTCCAGGTGGCAAGGGCGGCGACGCCGAAACCAACCAGAGCAAACAGCCCGGCACCGACCAGCCGCCCGACCTGGCGCCTCGCGAACGACCGGATGCCGTGCTCCGTATCGGCCAGCGCAAGCGGTGCTGAAGCCCCTGAACGCATGCTCTTCCTCGTCTGTCGTTGCCCGGCCGGGCGCGGACGCGCAACACGGCAGATTCGGCTGTCAGACTAGCGGCGGGAAGGTTAAGGGCGCATTAACCATGGGCATTCTGCGTCACCGGAACGGGCGACCGCCACCACAGTTCGAAGCCGCTGCGGCCGATGTTTCACGCCGCCGGCGGATCGAGCACCTTGATCAAGCGACCGTGATCGAGCCATCACGGCCATCAGCGCGCAAAAAAGAGGCCCGGAAATCTTCCGGGCCTCAAGGCGTGAGCCCTTTCGGGAGCATCACGACGGGATCTTTCTGGCACCGGCAAACGCCGGTGCCGGCCAAATACCCTTACGGCACCACTTCGCCGTGCTGGCTGATGTCGAGGCCTTCGACCTCTTCCGGGGTGGAAGGACGCAGGCCGACCAGCGCCTTGACGATATAGAGGATCACGAAGCTCGCGATCGCCGTCCACAGGATGGTGAAGACGATACCGTAGAGCTGCTTGCCGACAGAGGCACCCGAGCCGAGGCTGTTGATCGCCGGATCGGCGAGCACGCCGGTCAGCAATGCACCGATGATGCCGCCGATGCCGTGCACGCCGAATGCATCGAGCGAGTCGTCATAGCCGAACGCGTGCTTGAGCTTGACGGCCGAGACGTAGCAAAGCACGCCGGCGACGATGCCGACGATGAAGGCGCCGGTCGGATTGACGAAGCCGGAAGCCGGCGTCACCGCGACCAGGCCAGCGACGGCGCCCGAGATGATGCCGAGAACGCTCGGCTTCTTGGCGACGATCCATTCGGCGAACATCCAGGCGAGCGCCGCAGCAGCAGCGGCAACCTGGGTGTTCAGCATTGCGGCACCGGCAAGGCCGTCGGCGGCCAGTTCCGAGCCGGCGTTGAAGCCGAACCAGCCGACCCACAGCAGCGAAGCGCCGATGACGGAGTAGACGAGGTTGTGCGGCGCCATGTTGGTGGTGCCGTAGCCTTCACGTTTGCCGAGAACCAGCGCGCAGACCAGGCCGGCAACACCGGCATTGATGTGAACGACCGTGCCGCCGGCGAAATCGAGAACGCCGGCTGTGCCGAGGAAGCCGCCGCCCCACACCCAGTGCGCGATCGGGGCGTAGACCACCAGCAGCCACGCGCCCATGAAGATGAGCAGCGCCGAGAACTTCATGCGTTCGGCGAAGGCGCCGGCAATCAGCGCCGGCGTGATGATGGCGAAGGTCATCTGGAACATCGAGAAGACGAACTCAGGAATGTTCGCCACGCCCGGCAGCCACAGCGAGGAGGTGGTGATGCCGTTGTGGAAGAACTTCGAGAAGCCGCCGAGATAGGCATTCATGCCGCCGCCATCCGAGAAGGCCAGCGAGTAGCCGAACATGAACCACAGCACCGTCACCAGGCAGGTGATGGCAAAGCTCTGCATGATGGTGGCGAGCACGTTCTTTTTGCGCACCATGCCGCCATAAAACAGCGCCAGGCCCGGTATGGTCATCATCAGCACCAGCGCCGTCGAGGTCAGCATCCAGGCTGTGTTGCCGGTGTCGAGCGCGGGCGCAGGGGCAGCCGGTGCCGCCGGTGCCGCTTCCTGCGCGAACGCAGCAACCGTGCCCAGTGCAGCGAGAGCGAGCGAACCTAAAACGGCCGCGCGTCCCGTTATCTTCAAGGTGGAAGGAATATTCATTGAACTCTCCATTGGAATACGTATCCGCAGCTCAAAGCGCGTCGGTGTCTGTTTCGCCGGTGCGAATGCGCACCGCCTGGTCGATGCCGAAAACGAAGATCTTGCCGTCGCCGATCTGGCCGGTCTTGGCCGCCGCGGTGATGGCTTCGACGGCCTTGTCGACCATGTCGACAGCGACCGCGACTTCGATCTTGATCTTCGGCAGGAAGCTGACCGCGTATTCCGCCCCGCGATAGATTTCCGTGTGCCCCTTCTGACGTCCGTAGCCTTTTACTTCGGTGACGGTCAGGCCCTGGATGCCGACTGCGGTGAGCGCCTCGCGCACCTCGTCGAGCTTGAACGGCTTTATGATTGCCATCACGATCTTCATAAGGTTTCACCCTTTGCTGTTGCGGGTCCCCGCGTTTGCACGACTTCGCCGATCCCCATGAGAGCCGGAGAGTGCCCGCTAGGATTCAAGCTCCGTGCCAATTGCCGAAGCAGGGTGTTAAGCTGTTGTTAAACAACGAAATCGAGAAGGTCTGGCAGCTGCCTGTTCACAGGCGCGGCAGTGCATATGCTTAAAAAATAGGCAAATTTCGAAAAATGCCTACTCCGCAGGCGGCCGCTTCAGCCGGATGAGTCCTTCTTGGGCAACCGAGGCGATCAAGGTGCCGTCGCGGGCAAACAGCGAGCCGCGGGTAAAGCCACGCGATCCTTGCGTCGACGGGCTGTCTTGCGTGTACAGCATCCAGTCGTCGAGCGGATGGCTGCGGTGGAACCACATGGCGTGGTCGAGGCTGGCTGCCTGGATATCACGATCGAAAATGGCGCGGCCATGGGCAAAGGTCGAGGTGTCGAGCAGCGTCATATCCGAGAGGTAAGCGAGCACGGCCGCCTGCGTGGCGCGGTCGGCCGGCACCGGGCCGGTGGTACGGATCCAGATGTTCTGCTTCGGCTCGAGCTTTTCCCGGCTGGTATAATGCTTCAGCATCACCGGCTTCATCTCGATCGGCCGGTCGCGCTCCCAATAGCGCTTGATGCCGTCGGGCACGGCTTCGCCGAACTTGCCCAGCAATTCGCGCTGCGACAGCAACGTGTCGGGCGCCGGCACGTCCTGCGGCATCGGCACCTGATGTTCCAGGCCGACCTCATCCTGCTGGAACGAGGCTTCCAGCGAAAAGATCGCCTGGCCGTGCTGGATCGCCACGACGCGGCGCGTGGTGAAGGAGCCGCCGTCACGGATGCGGTCGACCTCGTAAATGATAGGCACCTTGGTGTCGCCCGGCCGCATGAAATAGCCATGCAGCGAATGCACGTGGCGCTCGGGCTCGACCGTTCGCTGCGCGGCGACCAGCGCCTGGGCGATGGTCTGGCCGCCGAAGATGCGCTGCCAATCGAGCTTGGGGCTGCGACCACGATACAGGTTGTGTTCCAGCTGCTCGAGGTCGAGAATGCCGAGAAGCTCGTCCATGGCTGCCGTCATCTTGACCTCGCCGCAAAATTACCATGGCGGTTTCCGACAGGAACAGCGGGCAGTCAAGGGCGGAATGCCCGGCGACAGTCAGGCTGCGAAAGGAATTGCCCATGGTCGACAGCAAGAATTCGCTCGACGTTCTGGTCGCCGGCGCCGGTTATATCGGCTTGGCCGCCGCCGTGTCGCTGAAGCAGGCGCGGCCGAGCCTCGCCGTCGCCGTCGTCGATGCAGCACCCGCCGGCGTCTGGCAGAAGGACGGCCGCGCCTCGGCGATTGCCGCCGCCGCGTGCCGCATGCTCGACCAGCTCGGCGTCTGGAACGAGATCGCGCCGGAGGCGCAGGCAATCACCGAAATGATTGTCACCGATTCGCGCACATCCGATCCGGTCCGCCCGGTGTTCCTCACCTTCGACGGCGAGGTCGCGCCCGGCGAACCCTTTGCGCATATGGTCGCCAACAAGGATTTGAACGGCGCCTTGCGCCGGCGCGCCGAACAACTCGGCATCGGCATCATCGAAGGCGTCGCCGTCAGCGCCTTCGACATCAACGGCGCCGGCATAACGGTGCATCTTGCCGACGGCGCGACGCTGAAGGCGCGGCTGCTGGTTGCCGCCGACGGCGTCAATTCGAAGCTGCGCGACATGGCCGGCATCAAGACGGTGAAATGGGAGTATGGCCAGTCCGGCATCGTCTGCACGGTGGCGCACGAGCGGCCGCACAACGGCCGCGCCGAAGAGCATTTCCTTCCCGCGGGCCCGTTTGCCACGCTGCCGCTCAAGCCGGGCAAGGACGGCACCAACCGCTCGTCGATCGTCTGGGTCGAACGGTCGCAGGATGCCGAGAAACTGGTCAGTGGCGACGCGCTGGTCCTGGAATATGAGCTCGAGCAGCGCTTTGGCCTGAAACTCGGAGAAATCCATATCGCCGACAAGCCGCGTGCCTGGCCGCTCGGGCTGATCATTGCGCGCGCCTTCGTCGCGCCGCGCATCGCCTTGGCCGGCGACGCCGCCCACGGCATCCACCCGATCGCCGGCCAGGGTCTCAATCTCGGCTTCAAGGACGTGGCGGCGCTGGCCGAAGTGGTGGTCGAGGCCGACCGGCTCGGCCAGGACATCGGCGCGCTCGACGTGCTCGAGCGCTACCAGCAATGGCGGCGTTTCGACACGGTGCAGATGGGCATCACCACCGATGTGCTGAACCGGATGTTTTCCAACGATTTCGGCCCGCTGCGCACTTTGCGCGACATCGGCCTCGGCCTTGTCGAACGCATGCCGCGGCTGAAGGGGTTCTTCATCCGCCAGGCGTCGGGTCTGTCCGGCGACACGCCGAAACTGTTGAAGGGCGAGGCGATTTAGGCTTGGCAAGTGCGCGTCACTGGCCGTTCGGTCAGTTGACCTCGAAGCCCAGCTTCTGGCGCAGCCTGAGCATTCGCTGGTCGGAAATCTGCAGGCTTTGCCCACCCGCCTCCGCCACACGGCCGACCATCTGCAGCAGATCGTTCCTTTCAGCCGCGTCGAGGCGTTCGCGCAGGAACGGCGCCAGCTTGTCGATGACGACCGTGGCGTCATCAATTTGCGAAGCCGCCCATTTGGCGTAGATCACCGCCTCATCGGTCTGCTTTTTGTCGGCAATCTCCGAAATGACCGATTGAATGGCGGCTTCGCGTTGCGGCAGGATAGGACCATTCTCGGAAACGATGGCGGTGATCAGCGTCGCGGCCGCCACGACCGGATCGTCGATCGCCGTCAGCGGCGAGAGTGCCGCCTGCTTGCGTAGCTTCTTGCGGCGCACATTGCCCTGCACGCGGCCAACGACGTCGGCAACCTCACGCGCCGCGTCGTTCATGATCTTCAGCCGGTACCACCAGAAGCCCGCTGCTCCGAGCAGGCCGATTGCTGCAATCAATATATGCATGCCCCGAAATCCCCCGATGTCGGCGACGATAGGAGAAGTATTGCTTCGCTTCAACACGCAAAAGTTGCGTCCGACGAAGAAAACGAAAGCCCATGCCAGTCGTTGGTCCCCGCCGCTCCGCGGAGGAACTTATCGAGACATCTCTATGACCCGGGCACCTTGTAGATCGCCCGCACCTCGATCGTGCCTATTTCGGCGAGCGGAATCTCGCCCGCGATCTCCAGCGCCTCGTCGAGGCTCTCGGCCTCGATCATGACGAAACCGAGCAACTGCTCCTTGGTTTCGGCGAAGGGGCCGTCGGTGACCAGCCGCTTGCCCTTGCGCCTGCGAACGGTTTTCGACGTTTTCACCGATTGCAGCGCCTGCGCGATGACTAGCATCCCGCGTTGGTCCAATGACCGGTCATGGGCCATCGAATCGGCGTCGAGCTTGGCCAGCCTCTCGGGCGTCATTGCGTAGAGATCTTTTTCTTCACCATAGACCAGGCAAACATACTTCATTTTTATCTCCATTCCTGGCTTGAAGCCGAAGACGAGGCTACGGAAATCTCCGCGGAGCCCTTGCCTGCCGCAGAATCGAGACCGGCCGCAGCATAGTCGAGAAGAGATACCGCAATCCCGATAATGGCAATCGCCGCAAGCAGTCGGCCGAAGCCGGAAGGCTGCAGGCGCGACCAGTCGGCTTGCTGTTCACCGGCCCTGTGGCTGGTGCTTGTCGGGTGAGCAGAAAACAGATTGTTCATGTGGTCCTCCATCCGGCCACCAAGTCCATGGCCGCCCGCAGGACGGCCGGGACAGATGGAAGTCGACATTTTTGCACGCGTATTTTTTCGAATTTTTTTTCGCTCGACATGATGTGTCACGCTGCCGCCGATACGAAAGCGTGGGTGGCCTTCGCTCCGGCGCGCGCTATAGTCGACTGGATGCCGATCACGGGCTCAATCACGACAATCAAGGAGGAATTGATGGACCGCACCGCCAACGCCGTTTGGAAAGGCAGTTTCAAGGAAGGCAAAGGCACGCTCGATACACAGAGCGGGACGCTGAAGGGCACGCCCTATTCCGCCAAGATGCGTTTCGAGGACGAGAGCGGCAAATCCGGCACCAACCCGGAAGAGCTGATCGCTGCCGCCCATGCCGGCTGCTACGCCATGCAGCTTTCGCATTTCCTCGCCGAGAACGGCACCCCGGCTGCCGAGCTCGACGCCAAGGCCGTGGTAACGCTGGTTCCCGGCACCGGCATCACCGGCAGCGCGATCACCCTGGTCGGCAAGGTACCGGGCATCGATGCCGCCAAGTTCAAGGAATTGGCCGAGAAGGCCAAGGCCGAATGCCCGGTCTCGAAAGCGCTCGGCGCCATCAAGGTATCGCTCGACGCCAGGCTCGGCTGAGAGAGCCACATCTAGAAAGCCCCATCGGGAGCCATCGGCAGACCAGCGAAGGATATAAACGTCGGCGATCCTTCGCGCGCCCCTCTGCCCTGCCGGGCATCTCCCCCACGAGGGCCCACGAGGGGGAGATTGGCAGCTTCGCCGGTCTCGCCCTCTTTTCAGCGTTAGAGATTAGCGAAAGCCGGGATGACGTCCAATCTCCCCCCTCGTGGGGGAGATGTCCGGCAGGACAGAGGGGGGCGCTGTCGCGTCGACGTCTCGAAAATCCTTATCGTCCTTCGCCGGTCAGCGCGTCGATACGGGCGCGCAGCTCGGCAATTTCTTCCTCGAGAGCCTGCACGCGCATTTCCAGGTCCGAAACCGGCGAGGACGATTGCAAGGGCGTTGCGGCCGCTACGATCTGCGGCGGCCCGCTGAGCAGATGGACATAGCGATCCTCGCGCTGGCCTGGGCCGCGATCGATCTGCTGCACCAGCGGTGGCCGGCGGCCGATCAGCAGATCGAGATTGCCGCGAAGCTCGTCGATCGATGGCAGCCGCGCCATGCGCTCGCTTCGCGCCAGCAATTCATAGGCCGTCTGCGGGCCGCGCAGCAGCAACAGGCCGAGCAGCGCGATCTGCGCCGAGGTCAGGGAAAAGCGCTGCGCCACCACATGCTCGTAGCGCTCGACGCGCGACGCGAACACCTGCCTGACTAGGCCCTTCTGCTCGAGCTGGCCAAGCGCTCTTCTGACCTCGCCAAGTTCGACCGACATCACCGGCTCGCGCGCCGTCTTCTGGTTGGCCGCCGCATGTGCCGCATTGAGCGTCAGCGGATAGACGTCCGGCGTCAGCTCCTTCTTCTCGATAAGGCAGCCGAGCACGCGGGCTTCGATGGGAGAGAGGATGGGAAGGTCGATATCGGTCATAAGTTTGCTATCCTTTCGAACTCGGCGGGACAGCGCCCTGGACAGCGTCCCCCTCTGTCCTGCCGGACATCTCCCCCTCTAGTGGGGAGATTGGCTGTCATCACCGCTTCGCCACTTTTCAAGGCTGCAGAAAGGGCGCTGTCCTCCAAGCTGCTAATCTCCCCCCTTGAGGGGGAGATGTCCGGCAGGACAGAGGGGGGCGCGAAGGATCGCTGCGGACGAGACGATCTCGGCTGCAACTCGCCCGCCGCCTACACCCGTCGCTCCACCATCATCTTCTTGATCTCGGCGATCGCCTTGGCCGGGTTGAGCCCTTTGGGGCAAGTCTGGGCGCAGTTCATGATGGTGTGGCAGCGATAGAGCCGGAACGGGTCTTCGAGATTGTCGAGCCGCTCGCCCGTCGCCTCGTCCCTGGAATCGATCAGCCAGCGATAGGCCTGCAGCAGCGTCGCCGGGCCGAGATAGCGCTCGCCGTTCCACCAGTAGCTCGGGCAGGAGGTCGAGCAGCAGGCGCACAATATGCACTCGTAGAGCCCGTCGAGCTTTTCGCGGTCCTCATGGCTCTGCAGCCATTCCTTGGCCGGCTCGGGCGACACCGTCTTCAGCCACGGCTCGATCGAGGCGTGCTGGGCGTAGAAATTGGTGAGGTCGGGCACCAGGTCCTTGACCACAGCCATGTGCGGCAGCGGATAGACCTTGATCGCGCCGGAAATGTCGTCGCAGCCCTTGGTGCAGGCCAGCGTGTTCGACCCGTCGATGTTCATGGCGCACGAGCCGCAAATGCCTTCGCGGCAGGAGCGGCGCAGCGTCAGCGTCGGGTCGATCTTGTTCTTGATCCAGAGCAGCGCGTCGAGCACCATCGGCCCGCAATCGTCCATGTCGACGAAATACGTATCCATGCGCGGGTTCTCGTCATCGTCCGGCGACCAGCGGTAGATGCGGTATTCGCGCAGATTGGTCGCGCCCTCCGGCTTCGGCCAGGTTTTTCCGGCCATGATCTTCGAGTTTTTCGGAAGCGTGAGTTCGACCATTACCTCAGGTCCTTTCGGATGACGAGCTTCAGCCCGGACCAGATCTCGTTCACGGCGGCGACCTTGACGTCGACGAGGTCGAGCTTCAGCGCCTCTGTGCGGATAACGTCCTCGGTGACGTCGGTCGGCACTTTCGATGCCTTCTTCGGCCATGACACCCAGACCATGCCGTCCCGCTTGATCGCCGCTTCGACGTCGCCGAGACGGTCCTCGATCTCGACACGCTGCCTGGTGAAGGCGTGAACGGCATCATATTTCTCATGAACGCCAGAGATCGCCGACCAATCAGCCAGCCGGTCGACGTGGGCAAACTCGACGGCGTCTGCCAGATCGTCGAGTTCGGGCGGCAAGGCGACGAAGGCGGCAATCATCCCGTCCTTCAGGCCGAGCTTGGCCGGAAGGGGCGTGCCGGAATATCCCGCAACCGCCAGCGCCATCATCAATACACCCTGGCCTTCGGCGCGATCTTGGCCGGGTTGATGCCGCCGTCTGCTTCCTTAAGCAGTGTTTCGGTGTGCACCGGCCGGTAGGTGAGCGCCACCTCGCCGGCCTCGTTGAGCCGAGCCAGCGTATGCTTGCGCCAGTTGGCGTCGTCGCGGGCCGAAAAGTCCTCCCGCGCGTGCGCGCCGCGGCTTTCCTTGCGCGCCTCGGCGCCGTAGACGGTGGTGATGGCGTTGGCCATCAGGTTTTCCAGCTCCAGCGTCTCGACCAGGTCGGAGTTCCAGATCATCGAGCGGTCGAACACCTTGACGTCGCCGAGTTCACCCCAGATCTGCGAAATGCGCCTGCAGCCGCTTTCCAGCGATTCCTGGGTGCGGAACACCGCCGCGTCCTCCTGCATCGCCTTCTGCATCTTTTCGCGCAAAACCGCTGTCGGCGTCGAGCCGTTGGCGTGACGCAACCGGTCGAAGCGGTCCATGATCTTTTCGACGGCGGCCTCGTTGGGCGAAGGGATCGCCGATGTGCGGTCGATCACCTGGCCGGCCCGGATTGCCGCCGCACGGCCGAACACCACCAGGTCGATCAGCGAGTTGGAGCCCAGCCGGTTAGCACCGTGCACCGAGGCGCAGCCGGCTTCGCCGACCGCCATCAGCCCGGGCGACACCTGGTCCGGATTCGACGCCGTCGGGTTCAGCACCTCGCCCCAGTAATTGGTCGGCACGCCGCCCATATTGTAGTGGACCGTCGGCAGCACCGGGATCGGCTCCTTGGTCAGGTCGACGCCGGCAAAGATCTTTGCCGATTCCGAAATACCCGGAAGCCTCTCGTGCAGAACGGCCGGGTCGAGATGGTCGAGATGCAGGAAAATGTGATCCTTCTTCGGGCCGACACCGCGGCCCTCGCGGATTTCCAGCGTCATGCAGCGCGAGACCACGTCGCGCGAAGCCAGATCCTTGGCTGACGGCGCGTAGCGCTCCATGAAGCGCTCGCCCTCGGAATTGACGAGATAGCCGCCCTCGCCGCGCGCGCCCTCGGTGATCAGGCAGCCGGCCCCGTATATGCCGGTCGGGTGGAACTGCACGAACTCCATATCCTGCAGCGGCAGGCCTGCGCGTGCGGCCATGCCGCCGCCATCGCCGGTGCAGGTATGCGCCGAGGTGGCCGAGAAATAGGCGCGGCCGTAGCCGCCGGTCGCCAGCACCACCATCTTGGCCGAAAAGCGGTGGATGGTGCCGTCGTCGAGGTTCCAGGCGACGACGCCGGTGCAGGTGCCGTCCGGCTCCATGATCAGGTCGAGCGCGAAATACTCGATGAAGAACTGCGCATTGTGCTTCAGCGACTGGCCGTAGAGCGTGTGCAGCATGGCGTGGCCGGTGCGGTCGGCGGCCGCACAGGTGCGCTGCACCGGCGGCCCCTCGCCGAAATTCATCATCATGCCGCCGAACGGCCGCTGGTAGATTTTCCCGTCCTCGGTGCGGCTGAAGGGAACGCCGTAGTGCTCGAGCTCGTAGACCGCCGCCGGCGCTTCGCGCACCATGTATTCTTGAGCGTCGGTGTCGCCCAGCCAATCTGAGCCTTTGACGGTGTCGAAGAGATGCCACTGCCAGTTGTCGGGCCCCATATTGGCGAGCGAGGCGGCGATGCCGCCCTGCGCCGCAACCGTATGCGAGCGCGTCGGGAACACTTTGGTGATGCAGGCGGTGCGCAGGCCCTGCTCGGCCATGCCGAGCGCGGCGCGCAGGCCCGCGCCGCCGGCGCCGACGACCACGACGTCGAATTTGTGATCGACATAGCTATAGGCGGAAGCCGTGTTGGCGTTCTTCGCGTCCTTGGCCAAAAATCAGCCTCCAAATGCCAGTTTAAGCAGGGCGAAGACCGAAGCGACGCCGACGACTACGGGAAAGAATGTGTTGAGGGCGAGCAGCGCCAGCCTGGTGCCTTCGCCATGCACATAGTCTTCGATGATCGCCTGCATGCCGAGCCGCATGTGGTAGAGCACCGACAACAGCACCAGCGCCAGCACCAGTGCAACGAACGGATTGGCAAGCGCGGCGCGCACCTCGAGATAGCTGGCGCCGTTGAGTGCGATCAGGAAGCCGACGAAGAACAGGACCAGCGGGATGTTGGAGATCGCCGTCAGCCGCTGGCGCCAAAAATGGCCGGTGCCCTCGCGGGCGGAACCGAGGCCGCGGACCTTGGCCAGCGGCGTGCGCATGTCGGTGTTCTTGCCGTTCATGTCAGGCTCCCCGCGCCATGTAGCCGGCGATCCAGATCAGCAGCGTCAGCGTGACCGAGCCGGCCAGCGTCGCCCAGGCGATCCTCGATGCCGTATGCTTTTCCAGCCCTGCCCCAGTGTCCCAGATAAGATGGCGCACACCGCCCAGCATGTGGTGCATCAGCGCCCAGCTGTAGCCGAACAGCACCAGCCGTCCCAGCCACGAGCCGAAGGCCCAGTTGACGGCATTGAAGGTCGCCTCCGAGCTCGCCGCCGCCATCAGCCACAGCGCGACCAGCAGCGTGCCGAAATAGAGCGCCCCGCCGGTGATGCGGTGGACGATCGACATCGTCATGGTGATCGGCGGCCGATAGACGGTCAGATGCGGCGAAAGCGGCCGTTCACGTCTGGCAAATTCGCGGGTGGCTGGTGATTTGCTCATGGCTCCCCCAGTTCGGCGTCTCTGGAGCCGCAGGTGGGAATGCGGCATTACCGCTTCCGGTTGCGACTTCGGACAGCCGGTTTCTAATGCTCTTTTTGCACCGCGTCAAAGCCGGAAAACCGTTTCGAAAACGTAATTTAGTCTGATGAAAGCGAGGCTTTCAGCTTCAATCGATTAGGGCTGTCGCCTTGCGCCGGCACAATGTCGCCGCACTGCAAAATATGGCTGGCGCAAGGGGCGGATCAGCGCTTGCAGGCCAGCGGTGATGCACCGCCCTTCATCACCAGCGCCTCACGCCCATCGATCACGATTGCGTCATGCGCCTCGCCGTAACGGCTGGTCTGATTGGCCGGTGACGCCGGCAGCTCGGCGCTGGCGCCGTTCTGGCCGAGGACGCGCACCGACGTGCCGAGATTCTCGATGGTCATCACGCTACCGTCGGCGCAGTTGTAAGTTGCTGTGCGCGGCTGCGGTGCCGTCGGTTCGCTAGCGGCGGGAGCCAGCGACACCGAAGCGGCGGCCGTGTTGCCGAGCTTGGGCGCGCTGGTCTGCGGCGCGCAGGCGGCGGCAGCCAGCAGCGGCGGAATGGCCAGCGCCATCCGAAACGTGCGGCGTAATCTCATTTGCTGCTTTCCCCCCGCGTATCGAGCCCGCGGCGATGCTCCGGCAAGCCACCGGATTTCATGCTTTTCGAGTCGCGCCCGATACTGGGGATGGTGGGAACAAGGCACGGCCGAATGATGGCCGGTGGGCGATCGAGTATTAACCATATTTTCCGAGACCTCGCCCCTGCTGCGGTTGCCCTCTTAACAAAGGTTAATAAAAGGTTAATTTCTGATTCGAGGAGGCTTGCCTCTCAGCAATGGAGCAGCACGCCATGCATTCGAATTCAGCAGGATCGCGCCTTCCCTGGTTCCTATTGGCGGCGCTCGCCGTCGGCGTCGTCGCACCGGCATTCGCCGGGACGCGCCATCATGACCGCGTCTATGCCGATTCCTTCGGCAATCTCGTCATCGACAGCGCCGCCGGCTACAAGCGTATCCTCGTTGGCGAGGGCAAGCTGGCCAAGGAATTGTCCGACTACACCAGCGCCGGCCAGCCCGACGTGATCTACGAAAACGAATCGGACGATGTCCGCGGCGGCGACTGCTATAGGCCGCCGGTTTTCGTCAAGGGCCGCAGCTATATGTACGGCCTCTCCGACGGCGAAATGCCGGAGCTCAGCCCCTGCCGCTGACGGCCACGCCGCCCTTGGTTGACGGCGCCGGCAGGGCAACAGCCGGCCCCACCGAGACACGCACGCAATCGCGACCGCTGCCCTTCGCCTGATAGAGCGCTTTGTCGGCGCGCCGCAGCAGGTCGGAAAAGCTTTCGCCCGGACCAAGCTCGGCAACGCCGAAGCTGGCGCTGCAGCGGTGATCCGCGGGCAGGCAGTCGATCGGCGTGGCACCGAAGGCGCTACGCGTGCCCTCGGCAAAGAGCCGGGCGGCGGCTAGATTGGTCCCCGGCAGGAAAATAGCGAATTCCTCGCCGCCGATGCGGCCGGCGACATGATGGTCGGCCGCGGCATCGCGGAGAAAACCGGCAAAGGTCTCGATGACCCGATCGCCCGACGCGTGGCCGTAAGTATCGTTGATGCGCTTGAAATGGTCGAGATCGGCAATGACCAGTGCCGCTGGAACGGCGCGCCGCATGGCGTCACGCAGCGCGATCTCGGCATGGCGCTCGAAGCCGCCACGGTTGAGCAGCCGCGAAAGCGTGTCGGTTTCCGATTTCGACGTCGCCTCGGCGAGCACGTCGCGGACCAGGATAGCCAATGTCACCAGCGCAAGCGCCAGGCCGAACACGGTGCCGACCGACTGCGACACCAACGCATAGCTGGTCTGCGCATAAGATTGCGGATTGGCGCCCCAGCCACCAAGCGCATGGGCGATGAAGGGTTTGCTGGCGAACTGCAAGGTGCTGGCCGCCAGGACAGCCATCAGCATATAGTCGAGCCGCTCGCGTCTTTGCCTGGACGACAAGACGATCGCCAGCCCGGTGAACTGCATAGCCGCATAGGGAAGCTGGTAGGCCGCCATTCGCACAAAGGATTGGCGTGGCAGGTCCTGCACGAAGTGGACCGCGAGGGTGGCGAAGACCAGGAAGAACAGCATCGGCGGCCAAGGCGGCGAAACGCGGTATTTATGGGCAAGCCCGCCATTGAAGGCGACGGTAGCGCCAAGGAAGGCGGCAAAGGCGGCGACAACCACGGGGCGCGCATTGTCGAAGGCAGGAATGCTGAACTCGATCGCAAAATAAGCCGTGCCGAGCACATAGCCGAACGCCAGCCAGCGTGCCGACACCCGGCCGGCGTCATAGACCGCGATCGTCATGAAGGCCGCCGCCAGCAGCCCGGCAACGAACAGGTTGATCAGCAGGATGAAATTAGCGCTGCCCATGGCGTTTTGGCACTTCCCCCCGAACAGCAAATCACCAACGCGCGAAAAAGACGTTAATTCGAAGCCGCCGCTGACGCTCAGCCAGCACTGGTCCGATTGGGAAGGACGACCGTTTCAGGCCGCGGATAGGACAGGCATACGCTGTCGCGGCCACTCCTTTTGGCTTTGTAGAGCGCTTCGTCGGCGCGGCGCATCAGCGGGTCCAGCCCTTCGTCGCTGGTGCGGGCGGCCACCCCGAAGCTCGCGGTCACTCTCGTGTCGGGCGGAAGTCCGTCGATTCTGCCCGCCGAATAGACCGTGCGAATGGCTTCGGCAAACAGTCTTGCCGCGCCAAGGTCGCTGAGCGGCAACAGCACGGCGAACTCTTCGCCGCCGATACGGCCGGCAACGCCGCGCGTACCTGCAGCCGACAGAAGCTTGGCAGCGAAGTCGGCGATGACACGATCGCCGGCCGCGTGGCCATGCTGATCGTTGAGCGCCTTGAAATGATCGAGATCGGCAAGCACCAGCGCAACCGGCAATTGCGCCGTGGCACAGTGCTGCAGGACAAGCATGGCGCGCTCCTCGAAGCCGCGGCGGTTGAGCAGGCCCGACAGCGGGTCTGTCAGGGTTTCGGTCTTCAGGGCCTTCATCACATCGAGCGCGGCGGCGCCGAACAGGCAAAGCGCAATAAGCAGCGACAGCAATGCATGCGATAGCAGAGCCGTCGTCCAGTAGGACGAGGAGTAAAGCCCTTCATAGCTGGTGAACGGCCCATGCGCGATGACGACGGCAAGCGTCCGCGCCAGGAAGTTCAGGCCGGAAAGCAGCGACAGCACGAACAGGATCATTTCTGTCGGGCCGTTGTTGCGCACCACGCGCAACTCGGCGGCGACAACCAGGCTGATGCCGCCGAAGCTGAAATTGATGGCAAGGATGCGCCAGGTGAGATCCGGCCGGGCAAAAAGAAACCACGAAAACGCGGCCAGGCCGCCGCAGGCCAGAATGCCGACCGCCGGGTAAGGCACGCGCCGCCCATAGCGCGCAATGACCGCGCCGGCGAGACAGCAGGTGGCGAAGGTGAAGCACAGGATCGAGATGAGCTTGGTCGGTGCCATGCCGACCGGCAGCGTGAAATACTGGAGCAGGAAGCCTGCGGCCGAGGCCGAGTAGCCCGCCGCCAGCACGCCCAGATAGGGACGGTGGCGCTGATAGAACCACAGCACGAGAAATGCCGCGCCGAGTGTGAGGGCGATGCCTGGATTGAGCAGCGCTATGAGCAGGCCGGTGTCCAAGCGCTGTAATTTCCCCTCGCTTCCCCTTGGAGGACCTTAGAGCGGAAGCCCAAACAAGCGGTTAAGCGAAAGCGAATATACGACAGGTGCGTCGACAAAGCCGCTGGGCGGAACCGCGAACGGCGAGCGGCGTTTCACGACGGCAACCAGGAGACGCTCCGATGGCCGACACGATCATGCTGACCGATCACGATGCAATTCGCTCATGGGCCGCGGCACGCGCCGGCTTTCCGGCGATCGTCGACGTGTCGCCCGAAGCCGGAACGCAGCCCATGCTGAGGCTGGTCTTCGGCCAGCATGCCTACCAGGACCAGGATGAGGCCGAACGCCCGGTCAATGCCGGCGGCTACGAACTGGTCGAATGGGACGAATGGTTCAAACTCTTCGACGAGCGCCAACTGGCGCTGGTCGTCGCAAAGGACCAACCCGGCCGCCGTGAGGGATTCCACGAATTCGTCAGGCGGCCCGACTGAAGAATGCCCGAACCGCATTGCGGCTCGGGCTCCTCATATCCGACTGCGCGCGCCTGCCCTATTTCCACTCGCGGATGTCGACGAAATGGCCGGCGATCGCCGCCGCCGCGGCCATTGCCGGCGACACCAGATGCGTCCGGCCCTTGAAGCCTTGGCGCCCCTCGAAATTGCGATTCGAGGTCGAGGCGCAGCGCTCATGCGGCTTCAGCCGGTCGTCGTTCATGGCAAGGCACATCGAGCAGCCCGGCTCACGCCAGTCAAAGCCGGCGGCGACAAAGATCTTGTCGAGGCCTTCGGCCTCTGCCTGTTCCTTGACCAGGCCGGAGCCCGGCACGATCATCGCACTGACCCGCGGATTGACCTTCTTGCCCTCGATCACCTTGGCTGCGGCGCGCAGATCCTCGATGCGGCCATTGGTGCAGGAGCCGATGAAGACGCGATCGAGTTCGATATCGGTGATCTTGGTGCCCGGCTTCAGGCCCATATAGTCGAGTGCGCGCTGCTTGGAGGTGCGCTTGTTCTCATCAGTGATGTCGTCCGGGTTCGGCACGATGCCTTGCACCGAGACCACGTCCTCGGGCGAGGAGCCCCAGGAGACGATCGGCGGCAGCTTTGCCGCGTCGAGCACGACCACCTTGTCGAAATGCGCGCCTTCGTCGGACTGCAGCGTCTTCCAGTAGGCGAGCGCGGCGTCCCAGGCTTCGCCCTTGGGGGCGCGCGGCTTGTCCTTGACATAGGCGAAGGTGGTCTCGTCGGGCGCGATCAGGCCGGCGCGGGCGCCGGCTTCGATCGACATGTTGCAGATCGTCATGCGGCCTTCCATCGACAGCGCACGGATTGCCTCGCCGGCATATTCGATGACATAGCCGGTGCCGCCGGCCGTGCCGATCTCGCCGATAATGGCGAGGATGATGTCCTTGGCGGTGACGCCTTCCGGCAGTGCGCCGTCGACGCGCACCAGCATGTTCTTGGCCTTGCGCTGGATCAGCGTCTGCGTCGCCAGCACATGCTCGACTTCAGAGGTGCCGATGCCATGCGCCAGCGCCCCGAACGCGCCATGCGTCGAGGTGTGGCTGTCGCCGCAGACGATGGTCATGCCGGGCAGCGTAAAGCCTTGCTCCGGCCCGATGATGTGGACGATGCCCTGGCGGATATCCTTCTCGGAATAATATTCGACGCCGAAATCCTTGGCGTTTTTGGCCAGCGCTTCGACCTGGATGCGGCTTTCCTCGTTCTTGATGCCGAACTTTCGCTCCGGCGAAGTCGACACATTGTGGTCGACCACGGCCAGCGTCTTTTCCGGATGCCGAACCTTGCGGCCGGTTATGCGCAGGCCTTCGAAAGCCTGCGGGCTGGTGACTTCGTGGACCAGATGGCGGTCGATATAGAGCAGGCAGGTGCCGTCGTCCTGGCGGTCGACAACATGGTCGTCGAAAATCTTGTCGTAGAGGGTGCGCGGTGCGCTCATTTGCGTAAATCCGTCGATTTAAAAAGGGAAAACGACGCCGGTCGGACCGGCGAAACAGCCTGGCGAGTCTGCCCTAGCTAAGTCGGCTGGTCAGCGCCCCGCAGACGCGCGCGGAAAATCGCGACGGCAGGCGTTTCCTGTCCTGCAGCACGAAACCTTTATAGGCCGGATCGCCAAAAAGCTCTTCCATGGCGCTGCTCATATCAATGTTTTGGCTTTTCAGCAATCGCGTCTGCCTTCGCAGGCGCTTCACAGCACCTCGAACACGAAGGTCTTCACCAGCGCCTCGGGCTCGGCGATTGCGTAGCAGCGGAACCACGGGCTCTCCTCGACCGGCTGCCATTTTTTCGCCTGCTCCAGTTCGCCAAACACGGCTTGAAACCCGCCGCTTTCAAACACCTGGTCGCGAACCGTGAAGATGGCGTGGCCGCCCGTCCTGGTGATGCGTACCAGTTCATGCAGGCCCGACGCCGGTGCGTGGCTGATGGTGAACACGCCGGTCGAGAAAAAGGCGCGGAAATACCCGTCCGCCCAAGGCAATGGCCCGCCGAGCATCGCCTGTTTCAGCTCGCTGTAGGCCTGCCGGCTGCCGGCGATTTTCAGCATGTCCTGCGACAGGTCGAGCCCGGCAATATCGTGGTAGCCGAGTGCCTTCAGGGACGGCCCCGACAGGCCGGTGCCGCAACCGGCGTCGAGCAGCGGCCCTTCGCCCGCCGGCACATGGCGCGCCACCCAGGCGGTGATCAGGAACGGCAGGAGATAGCCGAGCGCCGCGGTTTCGCCGTCATAGGTCGCGGCCCATTGCGCATAGGCCTTGGCGAGCGTCTCAGGCGTGTCGGCCGTATAGACCGCTTCCAGCGCCGCATTGGCCTTGTCGATGATCATGGGTCCTCCCCGGTCGCGTCCGCTCGATGGTAGCGCCGTTTTCGCCTGCCTTCTATTCCCCATGCTGGTGGCGGAGCCGCTTCTCCAGCGCCCGCAAGGCCAACGACAGGCCGACGGTCAGGATGAGATAGATATAGGCGACGATCGAATAGGTTTCGAAGAAGCGGAACGAGCCGGCGGCGTAGATCTTGCCCATCTGGGTGATGTCGGCGACGCCGAGCACCGAGACCAGCGAGGAATCCTTGACCATGGCGACGAAATCATTGCCGAGCGGCGGCAGGATGGTGCGGATCGCCTGCGGAAAGATGACCAGCCGGAAGCGCTGGGTGCGCGTCAGCCCGAGCGCCTTGGCCGCCTCGATCTGCCCCTTCTCGACCGCCTGGATACCGGCGCGGAACACCTCCGAGATGAAGGCGGAATAGCCGATGGTCAGCGCCATGACGGCGCGCCAAAGCAACGACACGTCGCGTACCAGCAGCTCACCGAAGAGGCCGGCGCTTTGCAGCGGCGCCGTCAGCGCGTTCCATGCCGCGACGAAGGCCGGCGCCCCGGCAAAGGCGATCCAGAACAACAGCACCAGCATCGGCACGCCGCGGATGATCTCGACGTAGAAGCGGCCGATCTGGCTGAGCCAGCGTGAGCCCGACAGGCCCATCAGCGCGACGCCGAGGCCGATCGCGCAAGCCAGCGCGAAGGCGACCACCGTGACGAAGATGGTGACGCCGATGCCCTTGGCGACGGTTGCGAAGACCTGGGCATAGAGGTCGCTGGCAGCGATGAAGATGGCGGCGGCCAAGGCGATCGCCACGGCCACGGCAAGCCACCACGGGAAGTCGGATTTGGCTGAGGCGGGAGGCGCCGACGGCATCAAGCGGTACCGATAACAGAGTCACGAAGGCAGCGTTCTGTCACACCCCCCTCTGGCCTGCCGGCGATCTCCCCCTCCAGGGGGGAGATCGGCAGCTTTGACCTCGCGGCCCGTTCTGCAACACTGAAAATTGGCGAAAGCCGATGCGAAATCCGATCTCCCCCCTTGAGGGGGAGATGTCCGGCAGGACAGAGGGGGGTGTACGAGCGCAGAGTCAGCGCGAGTTCCCGCGCACAATCGTCATGAAATGCGCGCAACAAGCGGGCCTACTGCCCCATCTTGTAATCAAGGAACCACTTCTTGTTGAGCGCGTCGAGCGTACCGTCGGCCTTGAGCGCGGCGATTGCCGCGTTGACCGGCTTCACCAGGTCGGAGCCCTTGGGGAAGATGAAGCCGAAATCCTCGGTGCCGAGTGGGCCGCCGATCAGCTTAAGGCCGCCATTGGACGCATCGACATAGCCCTTGCCGGCAGTGCCGTCGGTGAGCACGACGTCGACGTCGCCGGCCTTCAGTGCCTGCACCGTCGCGCCGAACGTCTCGAACAGCTTGATGCGCGGGTTCTGCTCGTTGCCGTCGAGCACGCTGTAGACGGCGGTGTAGAAGGGCGTGGTGCCGGCCTGCGCGCCGATCAGCCCGTCCTTGAAGGCGGCGAACGTCTTTGCATCGGTGAAGCGCTTCTCGTCGCCGCGCACCAGCATGAACTGTTCCGAGCGCATATACGGATCGGAGAAATCGACCTTCTGCTTGCGGTCGTCCTTGATGGTGATGCCGGTCATGCCGATGTTGTACTGATTGTCGGAAACCGCCTGGATCATCGCGTCCCAAGAGGTATTCTGGTACTCGACCTTGAAATTCAGCCGTTTGGCGATCTCGTTCATCGCGTCATATTCCCAACCGATCTGCTTGCCGGTCTTGGCATCGATGAACTGCAGCGGCGGATAGGCGTTTTCGGTCACCACCACCACCTTCTTGCCGCCGAGGTCGGGCAGCGCCTGCGCCAGAGCCGCGACCGGCACGAGAAGGCAAGCCAGCAGGCCGGCCAGCAGCAGTTTCGAATTGATCATGACTATGCTCCCCAGGAACTGAACCGCCTCGATCGACCGAGGCATGCAGGAAATCCGGCGCCGACTTTAGCTTTCCGCAGGCGCCTTGCAAGCCGCTCTGATGCGCCGCTCGGCACGAAAATGAATTCCAATGCTTTCAACGGCGGCAATTACAGAACGATCCGTATCGATTGCGGACCGGCAAAATCGAATCCACCTCGTGAAATAAAAAGGCGGCCGAAGCCGCCTTTCCAAAACCATGAGTTTTGAAGACGCCTTATTCGGCGGCAGTTGCTTCCGCGGCCTTGGCGGCCTCGTCGGCGGCCTTCTTCTCGGCGGCGTCCTGCGCGGCCTTCTCGGCGGCCAGCGCCTGGGCGGCGGCCACTTTCTCGGCCTCGATGCGCGCCTTCTCGGCGTTCAGCGCATCGCGCTCTTCGTCGTTGAGCTTGCGGGCGCGCACGCCGGTGTTTTCCGAAATGCGGGCCGATTTGCCGCGACGGTCTCGCAAATAGTACAGCTTGGCGCGACGCACCTTGCCGCGGCGCACGATCTCGACGCCCTCGACCATCGGCGAATAGACCGGGAACACCCGCTCCACGCCTTCGCCGTAGGAGATCTTGCGGACGGTGAAGTTTTCCTGGAAGCCGGCGCCGGCGCGGGCGATGACGACGCCCTCATAGGCCTGGACGCGGGTGCGGGTGCCTTCGGTCACACGGACCTGGACGCGCACGGTATCGCCGGGCTGGAATTCGGGGAGCTTGCGCTTGGCTTCGATCTTGGCGGCCTGCTCGGCCTCGAGCTGACGGAGGATGTCCATCTCAAAAATCCACTTCTTGTTCTTCCGACAGTCAGAGCGCCCGACACTCGCCTTGCAGTCGCATCGACCGCTCGGCTATGCCCTTCGTTCGAGAACGTCTGTTCGAGAACATCGGGCAGGGGCGACTACACCGTCATTGTTGACGGGCCAGAAGATCGCTCTTGGCAGATTTTTCTTCCGGTTCGGCGCGCACATACAGCTATTTCGGCGCTTTGTCACGTCTTCGCCGTTTCTTTTTTGGGCCGTTTCTTTTTTGCGCTGCTTCTTGGGCTGGCGCCCGCTGTGGCAATCCCGTGATCGCTTGTGGTCCAGGGGGTTGCGCCCGCGCGTCAAGCTTCCTAAGCCGGAAGATAAGCATTTTCCTCCAGCGACGACACCCCTCATGCCAATCTTGGACGCGGTCCTGCTCTTTCTCGCCGGCTTTCTATCAGGCGCGGTCAATGCCGTTGCCGGCGGCGGCACGTTCATAACCTTTGGCGCCATGACCCTGGCCGGCCTGCCGCCGATCGTCGCCAATGCGACATCGTCGGTGACGCAGTTCCCCGGCTACATCACCTCGACGCTCGCCTATTGGCACGACATCAAGCATTTCTGGCGCGGCGCACTGCTGCTCAGCCTCATTTCGGCTCTCGGTGCGCTGTCTGGCGCGCTCATCCTTCTAGGGCTCGACAACCCGTCCTTCCGCGCCTTGGTGCCGTGGCTGCTGCTGGCGGCAACCGCATTGTTTGCTGCCGGGCCATGGCTGAAGCCGGCGCCCAAGCCGGAGCATGAGGCCGCGGTGGGTTCTCTGGTCGGGTCGCTGGCGCAGTTCGCCACCGCCGCCTATGGCGGCTTCTTCGGCGCCGGCATGGGCGTCATGATGCTGGCGACGCTCGGTCTCACCCAGTCCGGCGACTATCACCGGCTGAACGCACTGAAGAACATGCTGGCCGTGGTCATCGCTGCGGTTGCCATCCTCGTCTTCGTCTCGGGCGGCGTCATTGCCTGGCTGCAGGCGATCATCATGATCCCGGGTGGCGCGCTGGGCGGCTATGCCGGCGTCTGGATCGCTAGGCGCGTGCCGCAGAACGCGGTGCGCGGCTTCGTCATCGCCGTCGGCCTGTTCCTGGCTTTCTACTATTTCGACAAGGGCTGAGCGGCTGAAAGATCC
This sequence comes from Mesorhizobium sp. M0633, assembly GCF_040320645.1. Taxonomy (NCBI): domain Bacteria; kingdom Pseudomonadati; phylum Pseudomonadota; class Alphaproteobacteria; order Hyphomicrobiales; family Phyllobacteriaceae; genus Mesorhizobium; species Mesorhizobium sp. M0633. The sequence continues at coordinate 69,555 of NZ_JAMYQC010000024.1, read as the reverse complement.
GGCCGTCGCTCCTTCGTCAGCCTCTCCGCTTCGGCCCGCCGCCAAGCCGCGATCTTCCTGTGATTGCCCGAAATCAGCACTTCGGGAATCGGCCGGCCCTCGAACTCCTGCGGCCGCGTATAATGCGGATGTTCGAGCAGGCCGTTTTCAAAGCTCTCTTCCTCGCCCGATACCGCATTGCCCATGACGCCGGGCAGCAGGCGCACCACGGCGTCGAGCAGCACGAGTGCCGCCGGCTCGCCGCCGGACAGGATGAAGTCGCCGATCGAAACTTCCTCGAGGCCGCGCGATTCAATGACCCGCTGGTCGACGCCTTCGAAGCGGCCGCAGACGATCACCGCACCCGGCCCGCCGGCGAGCTCGCGCACCCGTGCCTGCGTCAGCGGCTTGCCGCGCGGGCTCATCAGCAGGCGCGGACGTGGATCGGCTGCCGGCGAGGCATGGTCGATGGCGCTGGCCAGCACGTCTGCCCGCATCACCATGCCGGCGCCGCCGCCGGCCGGCGTGTCATCGACGGTACGGTGACGATCGCTGGCAAAGTCGCGGATCTGGATCGTTTCGAGCGACCAAATGCCGGTCTCGAGCGCGCGGCCGGCCAGCGACAGGCCAAGCGCGCCGGGAAACATCTCGGGATAGAGCGTCAGCACCGAAGCCGAAAAACTCACCGGTTGCCTCCGGCGTCCCTAGGCCCGCGCGGCCTGCCCTTGGGGTCGAAACCGTCGTCAGCGGGAGGCTCGCCGTCCTCGTCCTCGACCAACCCTGCGGCGGCTGGATCAACGCGGACAAAGCCGCCGGCGATCGACACTTCCGGAACAGCGGCCTGCGTGAACGGGATGAGCACGCCTTTGCGCCCCGCCAGCGTCACGTCGAGAATGTCGCCGCCGCCGAAATTATGCACGGCGACGACCTTGCCGATGATGGCACCGATGTCATCCTTGACCTCCAGTCCGACGAGGTCGGCATGGTAGAATTCATCCTCTTCGCCCTCATCGGGCAACACCGAACGGTCGACGAACAATTCGGTGCCGGCCAGCGCCTCGGCGGCATTGCGGTCGTTGACGCCTTTGAACCGCACCACCACCACGGTGTTGGCGGGCCTGATGTCGACGATCTGGAAGGCGCGGCCATCCCTGGCGTAGAGCGGACCGTAATCGGCCAGCGCCAGCGGGTCGCCGGTAAAGCTCTTGACGCGCAATTCGCCCTTGATGCCATGCGCGGCACCGATCACGGCCATCTGGACGGGGTTTTGCGGCTTGATCATCTGCGGAAAATCCTTTGCCTTGCTCTAACCCCAGCCCGTCGTCATTTCAATGACGCCGCTCTTCACCGCTTCCTAACCCGCGTGCCGGAAGATGGCGGGGAACTGGAAGAGTGCAATGCAGGAATTCCTCATACCGGCAAAACCCGACCTGCAGGCGGCGCGCGAGGCCTGGCTGAAGATGCTGGCGCGCGAACGCCGGCTATCGCCCGAAACCGTCGAGGCCTATGAGCGCGACACGCGCCAGTTCCTGCATTTCCTGACCGGCCATTGCGGCGGCTCGCCCGGCATTTCCGACATCGCCGATCTGCGCCCCGCCGATCTGCGCGGCTTTCTCGCTGCCCGCCGTGCCGAGGGCGCCGGCGCCCGCACGCTCGGGCGCGGGCTGGCCGGCATCCGCTCGCTGCTGCGTTTCCTGGAACGGCGCGGCCTCGCCAATGCGGCAGGTGCGACAGCCTTGCGCGCGCCGCGGCAGCCGAAATCGCTGCCCAAGCCGCTGACCGCAAGCGATGCAAAACACGTCGTCTCGGTGGAAGGCCAACTGGCGGAGGAGCCGTGGATTGCCGCGCGCAACGCCGCCGTGCTGACCCTGCTCTATGGGTCCGGCTTGCGGATCTCCGAGGCGCTCGGCCTGTCGGGCGCCGATCTTTCCTCACCTGGTGATACCGTGCTGCGCGTCACCGGCAAGGGTGGCAAGACCCGGCTGGTGCCGGTGCTGCCGGTGGCACTGCGGGCGATTGCCGAATACCGCCGCTTGTGTCCCTGGCATCTCGATCCCAAGGGCCTGCTGTTTCGCGGTGCCCGCGGCGGCCCGCTCAACCCGGCAATCGTCCAGCGCGACATGGCCAAGCTGCGCTCGGCGCTCAACCTGCCCGACACGGCGACGCCGCATGCGCTGCGCCATTCCTTCGCCACGCATCTGCTAGGGCGCGGCGGCGACCTGCGCACCATCCAGGAGTTGCTCGGCCACGCCAGCCTGTCGACAACCCAGATATACACCGGCGTCGACACCGCCAGGCTGCTCGAGATTTACGAAGCAGCTCATCCTCGTGCGTGATCGATGCATGTGTCGGTGGCCATCTCGCAACAATTTTGATGCGCCGGTTAACCGTTTTGCCGCTTTTTGCGCCTAGAAGCGCAGCATGAAACGCCTCATCGCCATCGCCGACCGCGCGACCCATATGTCGCTGAAGCTGCTCGTCGCGCTCAACGCCCTGTTTTTCCTCTCTTTCCTCATCGTCGCGCTGCTCGCCGCGGGCAAGGCACGCGCCGAGACTTCGGCCTGCGGCGGTAGCGATATGCTGAGCGCGCTGCAAAAGGACGACCCGGCTGCCTACCGCAAGATCGAGGCAGACGCGGCAGCGACGCCGAACGGCAAGGGCCTGCTGTGGAAGCTCGAAAAATCGGGCGAAAAACCGTCCTTCCTGTTCGGCACCATGCACGTTACCGACCCGCGCGTCACCACGCTGCCACCCGCCGCGCAGAAGGCATTCGATGCGGCTGGCACCGTCATCATCGAGACCACCGAAGTGCTCGACAAGCAGAAGATGATGGCAGCACTGCTGAAAGAGCCGGATCTGATGATGTTCACCGACAAGACGACGCTTTCGTCGCTGCTGTCGCCGGAGGATGCGGCGGTGGTCAACAAGGCGCTCGATGCGCGTGGCATCCCGCCAGCGACCGTCGCCAAGATGAAACCTTGGTTGCTGTCGGCGATGGTGGCGCTACCTGTATGCGAAGTCGCCCGCCAGGCTGGCGGTGCGCCGGTGCTCGACGTCAAGCTTGCCAAGGACGCCGAGGCTTCGGGCAAATCGGTCGAGGGGCTGGAGACAATCGCCGACCAGCTGCGCGCCATGGCTTCGCTGCCGATCGCCTTTCACCTGAAGGGGCTGGTCGATACGCTGAAGCTTGGCGACAAGGTGAACGACGTCAACGAAACCATGATCGTGCTTTACCGGCGTGGCGACACTGGCATGTATGTACCGCTGTTTCGGGCCGTCATCCCCGAACAGGTCGACGACCAATCGGGTTACGCCGAATTCGAGCAGACCATGATCACCAGCCGCAACAAGGTGATGGTCGATCGTGCAGCGCCGATCCTCGCCCACGGCAATGTCTTCATGGCGGTCGGCGCCATGCACCTTCCCGGAGCGCAAGGCTTGGTCGAGGGTTTCCGCAAGACCGGCTATACGGTGACCGCCGTCAACTGAACGACACGGCGGAGTTGCACACCGAATCATTGCCGAGGCGGGACCAGCCCTTACTCGTGGCGCGACGGCGGACCAGCCGCGCTTCGTGCCAAGAAACCGAAAAAGGTTCGGTTTGGCTCGATCGAACCCATTTTGCGGTGGAAATGCATGCCTGCGAGCGATTCCAGATCAGAATTGCCCTGTTTTCGGCGTTTTCAACGCCTAATGTGAAACCGATTCAACGATTGTACGTTGATGGCTATTACTTGATGTTTTTCATCCACGGAGGACACTTTTATGGCGAACACACCCAATCCGAACGACCCATTCACCTCACCGGGTACCGCACGGCCACGCGGCGGCGGCAGCGGCTGGCTGATTGCACTGGTCGTCGTTATCCTGGCAATTGTCGCCTATTATGTTTTTGGAAGACGTAGCGAGGCACCTGCGCCTGCCGAACCGCCCGCAGCCAGCACACCGGCTCCGGCCCCAGCACCTGCCGAGCCGATGAAGCCAGCCGAACCGGCTCCTGCGCCAGCTCCGGCAACGCCCGCTCCGGCTCCCGCTCCGGCAGAGCCAGCACCCGCTCCGGCCCCTGCGCCAGCCCCGGCACCAGCACCAGCACCAGCGCCGGCGCCGGCTCAGTGATCAGACTGCTGATTTAATATATGAACGGCCCGCTGAAAGGCGGGCCGTTTCGTTTTTGGGAGCAGCAGTCGATGCTCTGAGCTGCGATTAGCCATGGGCTAACTTCATCTTCGTCATCCAGCGCGGAGCAGGAGCGAAGCGACATCGCGGAGACCCTGGAATCCATCTGCGGTTCAGAATGGAAGCCGTCTGTGGTGATCCTTCGCGCCCCTCTCTGTCCTGCCGGACATCTCCCCCACTTGGGGGAGATTGGCTACCAGCCCGCTTTCGCCAATCGCCACCGTCGCCTGCGATTCAACCGCTCAGATATGGATCGGCTTGAAGAACGTCGCCAGTGCCGCCTCCTTCACCGCTTCCGACATTGTCGGATGGGCGTGGCAGGTGCGGGCAAGGTCTTCCGACGAGCCGCCGAACTCCATCAGCACCGCCGCCTCGTGGATCATCTCGCCGGCGCCGAAGCCGACGATGTGGACGCCGAGCACACGGTCGCTGGCCTTGTCGGCCAGGATTTTCACAAAGCCGTCGGTGTGCAGCATGGCGCGCGCGCGGCCATTGGCGCTGAACGGGAATTTTCCGGCCTTGTAGTCGACGCCGGCCTTTTTCAATTCTTCTTCGGTCTTGCCGATCGAGGCGATTTCCGGCGTGGTGTAGACGACGCTCGGAATCACGTCATAGTTCACATGACCGGCCTGCCCGGCGATGGTTTCGGCCACCGCCACGCCCTCGTCCTCAGCCTTGTGTGCAAGCATCGGCCCGGCGATGACATCGCCGATGGCATAGATGCCAGGCACGTTGGTCCTGAGATGGCCGTCGGTCTTGACCCGGCCGCGCTCATCGACGTCGACGCCGGTCTCCTTCAGCCCGAGAGCGTCCGAATAGGCCCGTCGTCCCGTCGAAATCAGCACCGCGTCCGCCTCGATCGTCTCGGCCGCACCGCCTTTGACCGGCTCGAAGGTGACCGTCGCCCCCTTCTTGGCCTTGGCGACGCCGGTCACCTTGGCGCCCAGCCTGAATTCAAAACCCTGCTTCGACAGCAGGCGCTGGAATTGCTTGGAGACCTCGCCATCCATGCCGCCCAGGATGGTGTCAAGGAACTCAACCACGGTGACTTTGGCGCCGAGCCGCGCCCATACCGAGCCGAGTTCCAGACCGATGACACCGCCGCCGACCACCACCAGATGGCCCGGCACCTTGTCCAGCGACAGCGCGCCGGTCGACGATATGATCACCTTCTCGTCGAAATCGACCTTGACGCCGGGAATGCCGGCAACGTCGGAGCCGGTGGCGATGACGATGTTCTTGGTCTCGATCTCCTCGACCTTGCCGTCATCGGAGGTCACCGACACCTTGCCGGCCGCAACCACCTTGCCGGTGCCACGAAAACTGTCGATCTTGTTCTTCTTGAACAGGAAGGCGACGCCATTGACATTGGCCGTCACCGTCGCATCCTTGTGTGCCATCATCTTCCCAAGATTGAGCTTGGGCGCGCCGATCTCGACGCCGAGCGCGTCGAAGGAATGGCCGGCCTCGGCAAACATCTCGGACGCATGCAGCAGCGCCTTTGACGGGATGCAGCCGATGTTGAGGCAGGTACCGCCGAAGGTCGGGTTCTTTTCGACTACCGCCGTCTTCAGACCGAGCTGCGCCGCCTTGATGGCGCAGACGTAGCCGCCTGGTCCCGATCCGATGATAACGACGTCATAGGCCATGATACTGTCCCTTTTGCTTTAGCGGCCGCCGCCGATTTCCAGATTGGCGCCTGTTGTGTAGGACGCCTCGTCCGACAGCAGCCAGAGAATTGCGGCTGCGACTTCCTCGGCGGTGCCGACGCGCTGCATGGGCACCACCTTGCGCATTCTCTCGACGCGATCCGGCTGCCCGCCGGAGGCATGAATTTCGGTGTCGATGATGCCCGGGCTGACCGCGTTGACACGAATGCCTTCGCCGGCCACTTCGCGGGCAAGCCCGATGGTGAAGGAATCGACCGCGCCCTTCGAGGCGGCATAGTCGACATATTGACCCGGCCCGCCAAGCCTTGCCGCGATCGAAGAAACATTGGCGATGGCGCCGCCCTTGCCGCCATGCCTGGTCGACATCCGCTTCACCGCCTCGCGGGCGCAAAGCATCGGCGCGATCACATTGATGCGCATCATGCGCTCCAGCCTTGCAGCGCTAAGCTCGTCGACGCGCGCGCTCTGGTCGACCACGCCGGCATTGTTGACGAGCGCGTCGAGTCGACCGAAACGGCCATCGACAGCCTCGAACATGGCCAATACGTCCGTCTCGCTGCCGACATCGGCCTTGACTGTGAAGGCTTCTCCGCCAGCAGCCTCGATGTCGGCGACCACCGTTTCGGCGGCTTTTGCATTCGACGCGTAATTGACCGCAATGCGATAGCCGGCCTTGGCGGCAAGCCTGCATGTAGCGGCGCCAATGCCGCGGCTGCCGCCGGTCACCAGCAGGATCTTTCCGCTCGCGCTCATTCCTGACATCCCTTCAGGGCAAAGACGTCCCAGGGCACCTGGGAAAAGCCGTTGGCGCCATAGGCGGCCGACATCTGCAACGACGCTCCCAAGTCAGGCAAGATCAGCTTCTTCGGCGCATCCTTTCCTTCGCCCGGCAGCAACGCGATATTGCCCTGGTCGTCGGCAGTGTAGATGACGCCCTCCCACACGGTGCAGGCGGCGAGCTCGTCGCCGGTGACGTCGCCGGCCGGGCATTTGTACATCAGCGAGCCATGCGGCCGCGCCGCGCCCTCGGTCCACATGACGATGCCGTCGAGCACGACGCCCTTGTCGAGCACCATCTTGAAGCTGTTGGTGACGGCGGCCGACTCGCCGGTCGGCCTGAAATCGATCTCGGCGGCGTTTTCAGGATCGCCATAGACGGCGAGCTCGAGCGGGCAGGCGGCGAGGGCCGCGGAGACCGTCTGCACGCCGAGTGCGCAGATTGTGACAAACAAACCGGACCGGAAACGAGACGAACTCATCCGGCGGCGCAGATCCATGCTCCGGCTCACGTCGGCCGCCCCTAGAGGTCGAGCACCAGCCGCTCAGGATCCTCCAGGCTTTCCTTGACCCGCACCAGAAACGTCACCGCTTCCTTGCCGTCGACGATGCGGTGGTCGTAGGACAGCGCCAGATACATCATCGGCCGGATGACGATCTGGCCGCCGACCACCACCGGCCGCTCCTGGATCTTGTGCATACCCAGAATGCCGGACTGCGGCGCATTGAGGATCGGCGTCGACATCAGCGACCCGTAAACGCCACCGTTGGAAATCGTAAACGTGCCGCCTTGCATATCCGCAACCGACAGCTTGCCGTCGCGCGCCGCAAGCCCCAGCCTGCCGATGTCCTTCTCGATTTCGGCGATCGACATCTGGTCGGCATTGCGCACAACCGGCACGACAAGGCCTTTCTCTGTACCGACGGCAACGCCGATATGAGCGTAGTTCTTGAAGATGATATCGGTGCCGTCGATCTCGGCATTGACCGACGGGATCTCCTTCAGCGCATGGGTGACCGCCTTGGTGAAGAAGCCCATGAAGCCGAGCTTCACGCCGTGCTTCTTCTCGAACACGTCCTTGTATTTGCTCCTCAGCGCCATCACCGCGCTCATGTCGACCTCGTTGAAGGTGGTCAGCATGGCGGCGGTCGATTGCGCTTCCTTGAGGCGGCGCGCGATGGTCTGGCGCAGCTTGGTCATGCGCACGCGCTCCTCGCGCGACGCATCGTCGGCCGGGGACGGCGCGCGCGCGGCAACGGGTGCCGGTACAGGCGCTGCCTTCGGCATTTCGGCCGGCTGCGACGGCGCGCCCCTGGCGATAAGGTCGAGCACGTCGCCTTTCAGCACCTGGCCGCGCTTGCCCGAGCCCGACACCTGGTCGACTGCGAGATTGTGCTCGGCCAGCAGCTTTGCCGCCGACGGCGCCGGCGGCATGGTGCGCGTCTCGATCGCGCCGGCGTCGCCGGCGATCTTGGCCGTCTCGGCAGCGGCCTGCCTGACGCTCGAGGCCGCAGTCGGAGCCGAGGCCTGCGACACCGCCTCCTGCTTCGTTGCCGGAGCGGCGGCATTGGCTGCCGCGCCGGCGCCTGCCGAAATCGTGCCGAGCAGTGCGCCGACGCCGACCGTCTCGCCTTCCTTGACGGCGATCTCGGCGAGCGTGCCCGCGGCGGCGGCCGGCACTTCCACCGTCACCTTGTCGGTTTCGAGCTCGACCAGCGGCTCATCGGCGGCGATCGCGTCGCCGACCTTCTTGAACCATTTGCCGATGGTCGCCTCGGTGACGGATTCACCAAGTGTCGGGACGCGGATTTCGGTTGCCATTGTGCCTGTCCGTTTCTTTCGGTTCTGTTCTATTCACCAAGCGCGTCGTCGAGCAAGGCGGCAAGCTGGGCGAGATGCTTCGACATCAATCCGGTCGCCGGCGAGGCGGCCGCCGGCCGGCCGGTATAGCGCACCCGCTGATGCTTGGCGTCGATATGCGCCAGCACCCATTCGAGATACGGATCGATGAACGACCAGGCGCCCATGTTCTTGGGCTCCTCCTGGCACCACACCATCTCGGCATTGCGGAAGCGCGACAGTTCGGTGATCAGCGCCTTGGCCGGGAACGGATAGAGCTGCTCGACGCGCAGCAAATAGATGTCGTTGATGCCGCGCTTCTCGCGCTCCTCGTAGAGGTCGTAATAGACCTTGCCCGAACAGAGCACGACACGGCGGATCTTCGAATCCTTGGTGAGCTTGATGGCCTGGCCCGACAGCAGCTGGGCATCGTCCCACAGCAGCCGGTGAAAGGCGCTTTCGCCCGACATCTCCGGCAGCGTCGATACCGCCCGCTTATGGCGCAGCAGCGACTTCGGCGTCATCAGGATCAGCGGCTTGCGGAAGTCCCGCTTCAACTGCCGGCGCAGTATGTGGAAATAGTTGGCTGGCGTCGTGACGTTGGCGACCTGCATATTGTCTTCGGCGCAAAGCTGAAGGAAGCGCTCGAGCCGGGCCGACGAATGCTCCGGCCCCTGGCCTTCATAGCCGTGCGGCAGCAGGCAGACGAGGCCCGACATTCTGAGCCATTTGCGCTCGCCCGACGAGATGAACTGGTCGAAGACCACCTGGGCGCCGTTGGCGAAGTCGCCGAACTGCGCTTCCCACAGCGTCAGCGCCTTCGGCTCGGCCAGCGAGTAGCCATATTCGAAGCCGAGCACGGCCTCTTCCGACAGCATCGAGTTGATGACCTCGAAGCCGGCCTGCGCCGCCGACAGATTGTTAAGCGGTATGTAGCGTGTCTCGTCGCGCTGGTCGTAGAGCACGGAATGGCGTTGCGAGAACGTGCCGCGCTCCGAATCCTGGCCGGACAGCCGGATCGGATTGCCGTCGAGCAGGATGGCGCCGAAGGCCAGCGCCTCGGCCGTAGACCAGTCGATGCCTTCGCCCGACTCGATCGCCTGGCGGCGGTTGTCGAGGAAGCGGATGATCGTCCTGTGCGCCTCGAAATCCTTCGGCACCTCGGTTAGCTTCTTGCCGATCTCCTTCAGCGTCTTGACCGGCACCGCGGTCTTGCCGCGCCGCTGTTCGTCCTGGTTGTCGGCCGAGCGCAGGCCGGACCAGGCGCCGTCCAGCCAATCCGCCTTGTTCGGCTTGTAGTGCTGGCCGACCTCGAATTCCTGCTCGAGATGCGCCCGCCAATCGGCCTTCACCTTTTCGAGCTCGGCCTGGGTGATGTGGCCTTCCGCGATCAGCCGGTCGGCATAGATCTGCATGGTCGTCTTCTGGTTGCGGATCTTGCGATACATGATCGGCTGGGTGAAGGCCGGCTCGTCGCCCTCATTATGGCCGAAGCGGCGATAGCAGAACATGTCCACCACCACCGGCTTGTGGAACTTCATGCGGAATTCGATCGCCACCTTGGTGGCATGGACCACCGCTTCCGGATCGTCGCCGTTGACGTGGAAGATCGGCGCCTCGATCATCTTGGCCACATCCGACGGATAAGGCGACGAGCGCGAGAAGCGCGGGTTGGTGGTGAAGCCGATCTGGTTGTTGATGATGAAATGCAGCGTGCCGGCGACGCGGTGACCGCGCAGGCCCGACAGGCCGAGGATTTCGGCAATCACGCCCTGGCCGGCAAAAGCGGCATCGCCATGCAACAGCAGCGGCAGCACCTTGGCGCGCTCTTCCAGCGGCACGATCTCCTCGCGGCTGCGGCCGAACAGATAGTCCTGCTTGGCGCGCGCCTTGCCCATCACCACCGGGTCGACGATTTCCAGATGCGAAGGATTGGCGGTCAGCGACAGATGCACCTTGTTGCCGTCGAACTCGCGATCCGACGAGGCACCGAGATGGTACTTCACGTCGCCCGAGCCCTCGACCTCGTCGGGCGCGGCCGAGCCGCCCTTGAACTCGTGGAAAATGGCGCGGTGCGGCTTGGCCATCACCTGCGACAGCACGTTCAGCCGGCCGCGATGCGCCATGCCGAGCACGATCTCCTTCATGCCGAGCTGGCCGCCGCGCTTGATGATCTGCTCCAGCGCCGGGATCAGCGACTCGCCGCCATCGAGGCCGAAGCGCTTGGTGCCCTTGTACTTGACGTCGATGAATTGCTCGAAGCCTTCCGCCTCGACCAGCTTCTGCAGGATCGCCTTCTTGCCGGCGGCGGTGAAGGAGATCTCCTTGTCGGTGCCCTCGATGCGCGCCTGGATCCAGGCCTTCTCCTCGGGATCGGAAATATGCATGAATTCGACACCGAGCGTCGAGCAATAGGTCCGGGTCAGGATGTCGAGCATCTGCCGGATGGTGCCGAATTCCAGCCCGAGCACATTGTCGAGGAAGATCGGCCGGTCGTAGTCGGCTTCGGTGAAGCCGTAATTCTCCGGCGACAGCTCGTTATAATCCTCGAGCGGCTTGGCAATGCCAAGCGGATCGAGATTGGCGTGCAGGTGGCCGCGCATGCGGAAGGCGCGGATCATCATGATGGCGCGGACGGAATCGCGCGTCGCCTGATGCACGTCGGCGTCGGAAAGGGCTGCGCCGTTGCCGGCTGCCCTGTCCTTGACCTTCTTTTCGATGTGCTTTTCGATGAGGCCCCAATTGCCGTCCAGCGCCGAGACAAGCTCGCCATTAGCCTGCATCGGCCAGGAGGGCTTGGCCCATGACGCGCCCTTGGCATTCCTGCGTACGTCGCCGGCGTCGTCCTTCAGCGCCGCGAAGAAGTCCTGCCATTCGGGATCGACCGACGCGGGATCGTCCTCATAGGCGGCATAGAGCGCGTCGATGTAATCTGCATTGCCGCCATAGAGGAAAGAGGTAAGCGAAAACTGGTCGTTGGCCTGATCTTGTCTTGCCATGTCACTGTCGAAGCCTTTGCTTCGTCTCCTTTGTTGGAGGGGAGTAAGGGAATAGGGGAGTAAGGGAGTAGGGCAAATGCCCTCGTCTTGTTCCTTACTCCCCTATTCCCGTACTCCCTTACTCCCCTATTCCCTTGATCGCCTCGACCAGCGTCGTACCCAGCCGGGCCGGCGATGGCGAAACCTTGATGCCGGCCGATTCCATCGCCGCGATCTTGTCTTCCGCGCCGCCCTTGCCGCCGGAGATGACCGCGCCCGCATGGCCCATGGTGCGGCCCGCCGGCGCGGTGCGCCCGGCGATGAAGCCGGCCATCGGCTTGCTGCGGCCGCGCTTTGCCTCGTCCTTGAGGAACTGCGCGGCGTCTTCCTCGGCCGAACCGCCGATTTCACCGATCATGATGATCGACTTGGTCTCGTCGTCGGCGAGGAACATCTCCAGCACGTCGATGAACTCGGTGCCTTTGACCGGATCGCCGCCGATGCCGACGGCGGTGGTCTGGCCGAGGCCGACATTGGTGGTCTGGAACACCGCCTCATAGGTAAGCGTTCCCGAGCGGGAAACAACGCCGACCGAGCCCTTGCGGAAGATGTTGCCGGGCATGATGCCTATCTTGCATTCGTCGGGGGTCAGCACGCCGGGGCAGTTCGGCCCGATCAGCCGCGACGTCGAACGGTCGAGCCTCGCCTTGACCTTGATCATGTCCATCACCGGTATGCCCTCGGTGATGCAGACGATCAGCGGGATCTCGGCCTCGATCGCTTCCAGGATCGCTTCGGCAGCACCCGCCGGCGGCACGTAGACGACCGAAGCGTTGGCGCCGGTCCTGGCCTTGCCTTCGGCTACGGTGGCGAAGATCGGCAGTGCCTCGCCCTTGGCGCCGGTCCAGGTTTCGCCGCCCTTCTTGGGGTGGATGCCGCCGACCATTTTCGTGCCGTGATAGGCCAGCGCCTGTTCAGTGTGGAACGTGCCGGTCTTGCCGGTCAGGCCCTGCACCAGCACCTTGGTGTTCTTATCGACGAGAATGGACATGGTGGTCCTTTTCAAAAACCGTTGATCGGGGAAGGCCGCGCGCTCATGGTCACAACCGCTTCAGCTCGGCGACGGTAAGGTCGCTTTTGGCATTGCCGGTGTTGAGCGTCGTTGCCGGCTCGAACATCAGCACCACCGGCTCCTCGCTTAGCGAGCGCGGCCGGTGCTCGACGGCGCGCGGCACGACAATGAACTCGCCGCTGGAAAGCTCCACCGTGCCGTCGCGGAAATCGATGGCGATGCGCCCGCGCAGCACCAGGAACGCCTCGTCCTCATTGTCATGCGCGTGCCAGTCGAAGACGTCGCCGAACTTGGCGATCTTGACCTGGCTGTCGTTCACGTCGCCGGCGATATGCGGATCGAAGACCTTCTTGATCTTCTGATCCGCCGCCTCGACGAGGTTTATCTTGTGCGGAGGCATCACCTATCGACCTTGACCCTGAAGTTCTGTTTTCAAGCTGGGCATTTTTGGTTTCCGTGAACGACAGCACCGATCCATCGGCCCCCGGCGCGCCGGATCGTCACGATCTGCACCGATAAATTGCCGTTAGATGTTCTCAATTCACCAAGGGACTTGGGGTCATCATCGGCTTGGAAACTGCTGCCATATTTGGTCAGAAGCCTTTTCAGGATCATGTTGGCGGCCAGCTTCGGATCGTTGGTGCCGAAGGAGACCAGGCAGTCGCAGCGACCGTTCGAACTCTTGATTGAGGCAACGATTTCCGTAGCCTTGTAGACTTGCAGCCCGTCGGATCCGGCCTTGAACCCGCTTTGCCGGGCAACCGCGTTGAACCGGCCGAAGCTGGGCGCCGTTGCCGGACATAAGTTCATGAAGAGATTGACCCTCTTGCCGATCCAGGCGGGCGACTTCGAACTATCCGCGGCCGCAGCAGCGCTGGCCCAAAAAGCCATGCCGCAGAGCGCTATGGCCAGCAACCGATGCATCAGTCGCCCTTCACCGCCGCGACAATCTTCTTGGCTGCGTCATCGAGGTCATCGGCCGACACCACGTTCAGCCCGCTGTCGTTGATGATCTTCTTGCCGAGCTCGGCATTGGTGCCTTCCAGCCGCACCACCAGCGGCACTTGCAGGCCGACCTCCTTGACTGCTGCGATGACGCCCTCGGCGATGATGTCGCACTTCATGATACCGCCGAAGATGTTGATCAGGATGCCTTTGACCGCCGGATCCTTGGTGATGATCTTGAACGCCGCCGTCACCTTTTCTTTCGACGCACCGCCGCCGACGTCGAGGAAATTGGCGGGCTCGGCGCCATAGAGCTTGATGATGTCCATCGTTGCCATGGCAAGGCCGGCGCCGTTGACCATGCAGCCGATATTGCCGTCGAGCGCGACATAGGCGAGGTCGTATTTCGACGCCTCGATCTCTTTCTCGTCCTCTTCGGTGGTGTCGCGCAATTCGAGCACGTCCGGGTGACGGAACAGCGCATTGTTGTCGAACGACACTTTTGCGTCGAGCACGCGCAGCCGGCCGTTCTTCATGACGATCAAAGGGTTGACCTCGAGCAGGCTCATGTCCTTCTCGACAAACGCCTTGTAGAGGATCGGAAACAGCGTCGCGCCATCCTTGGCGGCGTCGCCGTCGAGTCTCAGTGCGGCGTTGAGCTTCTTCACATCGTCGGCCGTCACGCCCTTTTCCGGGTCGATGGCGACGGTAATGATCTTTTCCGGCGTGTCGTGGGCGACCGCCTCGATGTCCATGCCGCCCTCGGTCGAGACGACGAAGGCGACGCGCCCGACCGAGCGGTCGACCAGGATCGACAGATAGAGCTCGCGCTCGATGTCGGCGCCGTCCTCGATATAGAGCCGGTTGACCTGCTTGCCGGCCGGGCCGGTCTGCTTGGTGACCAGCGTATGGCCGAGCATCTCCTTGGCGTTGGCGACGACCTCGGCCACCGACTTCGCCAGCCTGACACCGCCCTTGGCATCGGGCCCGAGCTCCTTGAACTTGCCCTTGCCGCGGCCGCCGGCATGGATCTGGCTCTTGACCACATAGAGTGGGCCGGGCAGCGCCTTGGCGGCAGCTTCCGCCTCGCTCGCCTTGAACACCGGCACGCCCTCGGCCACGGGTGCGCCAAAGCCTTTCAGCAGCGCCTTGCCCTGATACTCATGGATGTTCATGCGCTATGTCTCCAGCTTGCTTGGCGGGCTTGGTTACCGGCTTACTTGGCCGCGAGATGCGGAGCGATCTTGACGCAGGCGTCGCACAGGCCCTGCACCGCCGCGACCGAATTGTCGAACATCTTCTGCTCGTTCTTCGCGAGCTCGATCTCGATGATCCGCTCGACGCCGCCGGCGCCGATCACCACGGGAACGCCGACATAGGTGTTCTTGACGCCATATTGGCCGGAGAGATAGGCAGCACAGGGCAGCACCCGCTTCTTGTCCTTGAGATAGGCTTCGGCCATGGCAATGGCCGAAGCTGCCGGCGCATAAAAGGCAGAGCCGGTCTTGAGCAGGCCGACGATCTCGGCGCCGCCGTCGCGGGTGCGCTGCACGATCTGGTCGAGCCGCTCCCTCGAGGTCCAGCCCATCTTGATGAGGTCGGGCAGCGGGATGCCGGCAACCGTCGAATAGCGGATCATCGGCACCATGGAATCGCCGTGGCCGCCGAGCACGAAGGCAGTGACGTCCTCGACCGAGACCTTGAATTCCTCGGCCAGGAAATAACGGAAGCGCGAACTGTCGAGCACGCCGGCCATGCCGACGACATGGCTCTTGGGCAGGCCGGAAAACTTCTGCAGCGCCCAGACCATGGCGTCGAGCGGATTGGTGATGCAGATGACGAAGGCTTTCGGCGCGTATTTCTTGAGGCCGGCGCCGACCTGCTCCATCACCTTCAGATTGATGCCTAGAAGATCGTCGCGGCTCATGCCGGGCTTGCGCGGCACGCCGGCGGTGACGATGCAGACATCGGCACCCTCGATGCCGGCATAGTCGTTGACGCCGGTCAGCCTGGAGTCGAACCCATCGACTGGCGACGACTGCGCGATGTCCAGCCCCTTGCCTTGCGGGATGCCTTCGGCGATATCGAACAGCACGACGTCGCCGAGATCCTTGAGGCCGACCATGTGGGCGAGGGTGCCGCCGATCATGCCCGAGCCGATGAGCGCTATCTTGTTGCGTGCCATGTCAGGATATTTTCCCTTTGACTATGACGGCGCCCAAATCCTTGACGATTTGATGACGGCGTCGGAGGAAGAGGCCGGAATGCTGCGGAACCGCGAAATTCGCCGCACGCAATAGCCCCGGCCGCACAAAAATTCAAACGATTATTTTGGAGTGAGTAATTTCAATCGGTTAGAAACAATGGGAATTACGTAAACGTCAAAATTCTGAAGCCGGCTAGAGGAATTCTACACAATGGCACTGGAAATCAGAAGGCTGTTTCCTGACGATGACGCCCTTGTGATGCGGGTTGCCGATGAAGTCTTCGACGAGCCGGTCAGGCCGGATCGGCTCTCCGCCTTATCTCGCGGAGCCCTGTCATTTCATGGTCGTGGCCCTCGCCGACGGCATCGTCGTTGGCCAATGCGCAGCCGTCATCCACCGCCACCCGGACAAGGTGAGCGAACTCTACATAGACGAGGTCGGCGTGGCGCCGGCCTTTCAACGCCAGGGCATTGCGACGAGGATGCTCGGCGCCATGTTCGCACTCGGTCGCGAGCATGGCTGTGAGGAGGCGTGGGTCGGCACCGAGCCGGACAATGTTGCTGCTCGCGCACTTTACGAGTCGCGAAAAGAGCCGCATGGGCCGGCGGAGGGGTTCGTCATGTATGTTTATCGGTTATAGGCGCCGGCGGCAGCGGCCCCTTCTGTACTATCCCTCACGCCTGAGCCTGCCGTGCCTCGGTCGATGATCCCTGCGCCCTCTGCCTCTCCGCCCAGTCCTCCAGCCAGTCGTGGCTCTGCATCTCGATCAGCCGCGATGCGGTGCGCTCGAACTCGAAGACTTCGTTGCCGCGCTTGGCCGTATAGAGCTGCGCCGGCGGTGCCGCGGCGCTCATCACCAGCCGTACATGATGATCGTAGAGCGTATCGACCAGCAGGATGAAGCGCTTGGCTTCGTTGCGCTTGCCTTCGCCGAGCACCGGCACATGGTCGATGAAGATGGTCGAGAAACGGCTGGCAATGGCAAGATAGTCGCGGGCGCCGAGCGGCCTCTCGCAGAGATCGGCGAAGGAAAAACGCGCCGCCTCGCCGGCAGCACGCGGCACTACGACGTGCCGGCCCTTCACCGTCAGCATCGTCTCGGCCGTCGGCCTGCCATGCGTCATCACCGCCCACGCGTCGTCGAGCGCATGGTCGGCGGCGGCATCGGCCGGGGTGACGTAGACCGGCATGCGGCTGAGCTTGTCGAGGCGGTAATCCTTGTCGGCGTCAAGCGCCAGCACCTGCGCGTGGCGCTCCAGGATAGCGACAAACGGCAAAAACAACTGACGGTTCAGGCCGTCGCGGTAGAGATCCTGCGGCGCGACGTTGGAAGTGGCAACCAGCACCACGCCATTGGCAAACAACGCCGAAAACAACCTTGACAGGATCATCGCATCGGCGATGTCGGTGACGGAGAACTCGTCGAAGCATAGCACCCAGGCTTCCTCGGCCAGCGCGCGCGCCACCGGCGGGATCGGGTCGTCCTCCTTGGCCGTGCCGTTCTTGCGAGCCTGCCGGTGCTTCTGGATGCGGTCCTGCACGTCGGCCATGAAGTCGTTGAAATGCACCCGGCGCTTGCGCCGCACCGGCAGCAGCTCGAAAAACATGTCCATCAGCATGGTCTTGCCGCGGCCGACGCCGCCATGGATATAAAGGCCCTTGACCGCCTCGTGCACCTCGCGCTTGCGAGCGAACAACCACCCCAGCGCGCTTGATTTCTGCGCCAGCCGCTTTGCCGATATCTCTTCGATCAGCCGGTCGAGCGCAGCGGCGATCCGCTCCTGCGCCGGATCGCGCCCGATGGCGCCCGTCTCGACCAGATGGTCATAGCGCTGCTTGACGGTCGCATGGGTCTGGAGGCCGTCACGCAGATGCATTGGTCACGTCGTTCCGGAGCAATTCCAAGAAAAGTGTGTAGCGGTTTTCTGTCCGGAATTGCGTAAAAAACAAAAGAGGCAATTCCAGGAAAAGTGTGTAACGGTTTTCCGTCCGGAATTGCGTAACAATGGGGGGCCGTTCACTTACCTTGTAAGCGAGATCGGCAGGCCGTTGGAAGTCTGGCCGTCGAATTTCTCGCCGCCCGAAGAATAGAGCCGTGCCAGCGTGCCGCCATTCTCGTCAAAGAGCGTCAGCTGTTTGCCGGCGACGTTCCAGGATTTGATGCCATCGAGCGGCGCCGGGCAATGCAGCGGTCCGGCGCGGTAGCCCGAACCGAATTTGGTCTGCGGCGTCGCCACCTGACAGCTCTGGCCGGACACGCTTGCCTTCCACACGCCGGCGACGCTGGACGCGGTAAGGTCGGCCGCACCGGCCGGCGCCGTCCCGTCCGGCGGCAGCGAGGCGACCTGGGTGTTCTGCGGCGCGGTAGGAAATTTCGACGGGTCGGCCGGGCCGGGTGTCGCCGGTGGCGGCAGCTGGTTTGCAGTCACCTTGCCGGCGGGCGCAGCTTCCAGCGGCGCCGGCTGCTGCTCGTCCATTGATGTGAACCGTGAGGTTGAACAGCCGCTCGCAACGAGCGCGGCCAGCGATACGGCCAGCAGGCCGGTTTTCGAAATTTTCATTCTTCAACCTCCGTCGGATCGGGCTGGGGGTGCCGTCCGCGCAATGTCCCCCTCACCAAGATGGCGAAGGTGGCGAAATTTCAACCCGATATGGTTAAAATACGGTTTGCGCCGGTAATGTTGCAAATTTGTCGCAAAATGCACATTGCCTGAATTGCGTTACGCCTTGGCCGTTTGGCCGACACCTCCGGTTGATTCGATACGGCGCGCTGGCGCCAAATCCTTGGCGTTCACCTCAAATGCTTGTGCGGGCCGGCTCCGGCATTATCTCTTGGGATCAGCAAACTGCAGGGAGCCGATTTCTTGGCCGCGAGAAAGAGAGCCGCCAACCGCTATTACAGCGGGCCGCCCAGCGATCATTTCGACGGCACCTTGTTCTTCAATCCCAACGGACGGCCGCCGGGTCGCTTTGCCGATCTGTTGAAATGGCAATTGAGCCGCGAGCGCTCGAAATGGCCGGCGGCGGATCCGAGCCCGTTTCCACCGGCAAGACCGGTCGAGCGCATCGATGGTGCGGCGCTCCGCCTCACCATGGTCGGTCATTCCTCGCTGCTCGTCCAGACAGCCGGCCTGAACATCCTGACCGACCCGGTCTGGTCGCGGCGTGTCTCGCCGCTCTCCTTCGCCGGTCCGAAACGCGTCAATCCGCCGGGCATCGCCTTTTCGCATTTGCCGCCGATCGACCTCGTGCTGGTCAGCCACAACCATTACGACCATCTCGACCTCGCCACGCTGAAGCGCCTGAAGACAAGACACGACCCGCTGCTGCTGACGCCGCTCGGCAACGACACGATCATCGGCGCTGCCGTGCCCCGTATGCGGCTTTCCGCGCATGACTGGGGCGACCGGGTCGATATCGGCGATGGCGTCGCCGTCTATGTCGAGCCGGTGCACCACTGGTCGGCCCGCGGTACTCGCGACCGGCGGATGGCGCTGTGGGCGGGTTTCGTCGTCGAGACACCCGACGCAAAGATCTATTTCGCCGGCGATACCGGCTTCCACGGTGGCATCAATTACCGGCTGATGGCGCAAAAGCACGGCGGGTTCCGCCTCGCCATCCTGCCGATCGGCGCCTACGAGCCGCGCTGGTTCATGGCGCCACATCACCAGGATCCGGAGGAGGCGGTGCAAGGCATGCTTTTGTGCAACGCCGCCTATGCCGCCGGCTGTCACTGGGGCACGTTCCGGCTCACCAACGAGCCGATCGACGAGCCGCCCAGAAAGCTCGGCGAAGCGCTCGATGCTGCCGGCCTGCCGCGGCAACGTTTTCGCGCCTTGCGGCCGGGCGAAGTCTGGGACGTGCCGGCGGTCTAGCGCGGCGGAACCTGAGGCATCACATAGACGTTTGTAGGTGTTCAAACCTGTCGGCTTCGAGGTGTCTCTCATGATCAGGTGGATCATCATTCTTTTGATTATCGCGGCCGCGGCGAGCCTGCTCGGCATGCCGGCACTGGCCGGAGCCGCCGCCACCGGCGCCCGCATCCTCATCGGCATCGTGCTGATCATCTTCCTGCTGATCGTGCTTGGCGTCTTCGCGGTGACTTGAAAATCACGCCGCGCTGGTAATTTCTGCCGCTATCCGCCATATAGGCGCCAAACCGGCAAGAGACCTTTCGATCGATGGCAAGCGCGGCCCCTTTCGCCAAGATGAACGGCATCGGCAACGAAATCATCGTTGCCGATATGCGTGGCCGTGCCGATCGCGTGACGCCTGCGGCAGCCGTCGCGCTTAATGCCGATGCGGCGACCAGGTTCGACCAGATCATGGCGATCCACGACCCCAGGACGCCGGGCACCGCCTTTTTCATCGACATCTTGAATTCCGACGGCACCAGGGCGCAAGCCTGCGGCAACGGCATGCGTTGTGTCGTCCAGGCGCTCGCCGCCGAGACCGGCCAGAAGACATTTGCCTTTGAAACAGTCGCCGGCATCCTCAATGCCGAGGAACATGCCGACGGAATGATCTCGGTCGACATGGGCAGGCCGCGCTTTGGCTGGCAGGACATCCCGCTGGCCGAGGAATTCCGCGACACCCGCATGATCGAGCTGCAGATCGGTCCGATCGATTCCCCGGTGCTGCATTCGCCGTCGGTCGTCTCGATGGGCAATCCGCACGCCATCTTCTGGGTCGACCGCGACGTCTGGTCGTACGAGCTCGAGCGCTTCGGCCCGTTGCTCGAAAACCACCCGATCTTCCCCGAGCGCGCCAACATCACCATCGCGCAGGTGACCTCGCCGGAGACCATGGTCATCCGCACCTGGGAGCGCGGCGCCGGCCTGACCAAGGCCTGCGGCACGGCTGCTTGCGCCGCTGTGGTCGCCGCGTCCCGCACCCGGCGTACCGGCCGCGGCGTCACGCTGATGACGCCCGGCGGCGGCTCGCTGCATGTTTTGTGGCGCGACGACGACCACGTCATCCTGACCGGTGCCGCCGAATGGGAATTTTCCGGCAGCTTCGATCCGTCGACCGGGGCGTGGGCGCGCGACACCGAAAGCGCCGCCTGATGGCTCCTCTTGGCAACAAGGGTATCGAGGTCGTCACCTTCGGCTGCCGGCTGAACACCTATGAATCCGAGGTGATGCGGCGTGAAGCCGAAAGTGCGGGCCTCGGCGGGCTCGAAGGCGGTGCCATCATCTTCAACACCTGCGCCGTCACCGGCGAGGCTGTACGCCAGGCCAAGCAGTCGATCAGAAAAGCCCGCCGTGAGAACCCGGCTGCCCGCATCATCGTTACCGGCTGCGCCGCGCAGACCGGCCCGCAGGATTTCGTCGCCATGGACGAGGTCGATCTCGTCCTCGGCAATGAGGAAAAGCTGAAGGCGCATTCCTATCGCGCGCTGCCGGATTTCGGCGTCAACGACACTGAGAAGGCGCGCGTCAACGATATCTTTTCGGTGCGCGAGACGGCCGCCCACATGGTCGACGCCATCGAGGGCCGGGCGCGCGCTTTTGTCCAGGTGCAGAACGGCTGCGACCACCGCTGCACCTTCTGCATCATTCCCTACGGTCGCGGCAATTCGCGCTCGGTGCCGATGGGCGCCGTGGTCGAGCAGATCAAGCGACTCGTCGGCAATGGTTATGCCGAGATCGTGCTGACCGGTGTCGATATGACCAGTTTTGGCGCCGATCTGCCGGGCGCACCGAAGCTCGGCAAATTGGTCAAAACCATCCTGAAGCAGGTGCCAGACGTGAAACGCCTGCGGCTTTCCTCCATCGACTCGATCGAAGCCGACGACGATCTGCTGGACGCCATCGCCACCGAGCCGAGGCTGATGCCGCATCTGCATCTGTCGCTGCAATCGGGTGACGACATGATCCTGAAGCGGATGAAGCGCCGGCACAGCCGCGACCAGTCGATCCGCTTTTGCGAGGATGTGCGCAAACTGCGCCCCGGCATTGTTTTCGGCGCCGACATCATCGCCGGCTTCCCGACCGAGACGGACGCCATGTTCGAAAACTCGCTGGAGATCGTCGAGGAATGCGGCCTGACGCATCTCCACGTCTTCCCGTTTTCGCCGCGCCAGGGCACGCCCGCCGCGCGCATGCCGCAGCTCCGCCGCGACGTCGTCAAGCAACGCGCGGCACGCCTGCGCGCCGCCGGCGAGGCCGCCTATCGCCGCCATCTTGCCTCGCTCGCTGGAACGCATCAGTCGATCCTGGTCGAGCGTGACGGCCTTGGCCGCACCGAAGGGTTTACGCTGGCCGCGGTCTCTGCCGGCGCTCCGGGCGACATCGTCGAGGCTGATATCGCCGGCCATGACGGTATCCGACTGATCGCCGCGCCGCTTGCCGCCCGCGCCGCCTGAGAACGCAAGACATGGCTGGTTTTTTCAAGAAGATATTTTCGTTCGGCAAGAAGGAAGTCGTCGAGGAGCGGCCCGACGAGACCGCACCGCTGCCGCCGATCAAATGGGACGAACTGGAGGCGCTGAAACCGGCCGCCGAGCAGGCCGTCCCGGAGTTTTTGAAACGCGACGAGTCGCGACCCGAAGTCGAAGCCGTACCTCCACCGCCAGTCGAACCAGAGTTGCCTCCGGCACCCCAACCGGCGCCGGAATCGCAGAAGCCTGAGCCGCCGCCGACCATTCCACCCGAGCCGGAAACGCCTGCTGAGGAACCGGAGGAGATCCGGGCCGAGCCGCAGCAGCCAGAAATCGTCCCCTCCCAGCCAGAACCTGCACCCGTCGAAGTGCCGGTAGTGCCCACCGAGGCTCCCTCAGCAGCGCCAGCGCGCGAAGTCCCTCTCGCCGAAATACCGCCCCCGATCCGCCAGCCAGCGCCGGCCGAGACGAAACCGATCTTGACCGAGATCGCGCCCGAACCGGAGGTCGTGCCGGCGCCCCACCCTCCCATCGAGGGGGAGGTAAAGCCCGAGCCAGAAGCCGTTCCGCAACCATCGCCGGAGCCAAAGCCCGCCCCCGGCAAAGTCACCGTAACCAAGAAGGTCGAGCAGAAAGCCGAGCCGCAGAAGGCGCCCGAACCGGCGCCGAGGCGTTCCTGGTTCCAGCGCATGCGAGACGGGCTTGCCCGCTCTTCCAAGGAGTTGTCGGGCAACATCGCCGGCGTCTTCACCAAGCGGAAACTTGACGAGGACACGCTGCAGGACCTGGAGGATGTGCTGATCCGCGCCGATCTCGGCATGGAGACGGCTTTGCGCGTTACCGACGCGCTCTCCGCCAGCCGCTACGGCAAGGACGTCTCCGACACCGAAGTCCGGGCCATCATGGCGGCCGAGGTTGAGAAAGTGCTGACCCACGTCGCCATGCCGTTGGAGCTCGACCTCAGCCACAAGCCGCATGTCATCCTGGTGGTCGGCGTCAACGGCACCGGGAAGACCACGACCATCGGCAAGCTCGCCGCAAAGCTCACCGATGGCGGCCTCTCGGTGATGCTCGCCGCCGGCGACACCTTTCGCGCAGCCGCGATCGAGCAGCTGAAGATCTGGGGCGAGCGTACCAACTCGCCGGTCATTGCCTCGAAGCTCGGCGCCGATGCCGCCGGCCTCGCCTACGATGCATTCGAGCGCGCGAAGGAGGCCGGCTCCGACGTGCTGATCATCGACACCGCCGGGCGGCTGCAGAACAAGACCGAACTAATGGCGGAACTGGAAAAGATCGTCCGGGTGCTGGGCAAGCTCGATCCGGAAGCGCCGCACACCGTGCTGCAGACGGTCGATGCCACCACCGGCCAGAATGCGCTCAACCAGGTCGAGATCTTCCGCAATGTCGCCGGCGTCAACGGCCTGGTGATGACCAAGCTGGACGGCACGGCGCGCGGCGGTATTCTGGTGGCGATCGCGGCAAAGCACAAATTGCCGGTCTATTTCATCGGCGTCGGCGAACAGGTCGACGACCTCGAACCCTTTTCCGCAAGCGAATTCGCCAGGGCGATCGCTGGCGTGGCTTGACGAGCATGATCCCAAAAAGTTGCAGGCTTTTTGGATTGAATCATGCGTAAGAAGGACCCTATGAGCCCACCCATCCTCGAACGCGACCTGTCCGATCCGCGCCGCAAGGCATTGAACCCCGGCCTGAAATTCCTGCTCGAACTCGGGCCTGGCCTGGTGTTCTTTTTCACCACCATCCGCGGCGCGTGGCTTGTCGGGAAGTTTCCGATCCTCGGCCATATCGGCGAGCCTATCCTGATTGCCACAGCGTTCTTTATGGTGGCGACGGCGCTATCGCTCAGCGTTTCGTGGATTTTGACGCGCAGCTGGCCGATCATGCCATTGGTCTCGGCCATCGTGGTGTTTGTGTTTGGCGCGCTGGCGCTGTGGCTGCAGGACAAGACCTTCGCTTTCATGAAGCCGACAATCATCAACAGCCTGTTCGGCATCACGTTGCTTGGCGGGTTGGCGTTTGGCAGATCGCTGTTGGGCTATGTCTTTGATTCCGCCTTCAATCTCGACGCCGAAGGCTGGCGCAAGCTCACTTTCCGATGGGGGCTCTTCTTCCTTTTTCTGGCTGCGCTGAACGAGGTCGTGTGGCGCAACTTTTCTGAGGAAGCCTGGCTTTATTTCAAGGTCTGGGGCACGATTCCCATTACCCTTGTCTTCACGTTAAGCCAAATGCCGTTGATCCTGCGCCATTCGCTCGAGGACAAGACCGGCAAGGAAGAGAAGGCCGGCAAATAGAGCAATTCCAGGAAAGTGTGTACGGTTTTCCCGGGAAAAGCGCGTAGCGCTTTCCCTAGGGAATTGCGTCAGAATAAGAGGAGAGGGGCATGGAATTCATCACCACACGCGACGAGTTGAGGACGATCTACAAGACGCCTCGGCCGACTGACGGCTCGATCCGCAAGGAACTGAAGGCATTGGACGGCCACTGCCGTTCCTTCATCGGCAAGAGCCCTTTCGTGCTGATCGGCTCGTCCGACGGCGCCGGCAATGCCGATGTGACGCCCAAGGGCGACAGGCCGGGCTTCGTAACAGTGCTCGACGAGAAGACCATCGCCATCCCCGACCGTCCCGGCAACAACCGGCTCGACACGCTGGAGAACATCCTTCTCAATCCCTCGATCGGGCTGCTCTTCCTCATTCCCGGCATGAACGAAACGCTGCGTGTCAATGGCGATGCCCGCATCACCGTCGATGCGGCATTGCGTGAGCGGCTGGCGGTCGACGGCAAGGCACCGCAAAGCGTCGTCGTGGTGACGGTCAAGGCCGCCTACATGCATTGCGCCAAGGCCTTCATGCGCTCCGAATTGTGGAAGCCGGAGAGCTGGTACGACCGCGCGACGCTGCCGACGCTCGGCCAGATCCTGCGCGACCAGTTGGCGCTCGCCGATTCGGCCGAGGCGACCGACCGCTGGCTGGACGAGGAATACAGGGAGACCATGTGGTAGCGTGATCGGCAACGAATCGCCCAAGCCGGTCTCCATTCCTTTGCTCAACATCCTCGCCATCTCCGGCAGCCTGCGCGCCGCCTCGACCAATTCGGCCCTGGTCGCGGCACTCGCGCAAAACGCGCCGCCGGACTGTCACGTCTCCGTCTATGACGGGCTTGGTCGGCTGCCGATCTTCAACCCCGACGACGAAGGCGAGCGAACGCCGCCGCAAGCAGCGGCGCTGATCGATGCGGTCACCGCCGCCGACGGCGTCATCGTCTCCTGCCCGGAATATGCCCACGGTGTGCCAGGCGGCCTGAAGAACGCGCTTGACTGGCTGGTGTCGCGCGATGCCGCCGTTGGCAAGCCAGCCATGCTGGTGCATGCCTCGCCGCGCTCGCTGTTTGCCCGCGCCGCACTGGTCGAGATCATGCGGACAATGTCTTTTGCGCTCCATGAGGAAGCAGCGCTCGAAATAGCGCTGCTCGGCAAGAAGCTGCTGGAGGTGGAGGATATCTTATCGCAGCCTGAAAACCGGCTGACGATGCGCGATGCCCTATCCGCCTTCGCGGAGTTCATCCGCTCGCGGTGAACGCCGGACCGTGCTTTCGTCATCCCAGGGTCTCCGCGACGGAGCTTCGCTCCTGCTCCGCCCTGGGATGACGACGCTAGGAGCTGCGGCCAATCTGTGCCGGGAACTATCCCTTGCCCCTCCGCGTCTCGACGTCGGTCTCGCCGACGAACCAGTCGCGTGCAGCGACCTCCTCGAAAACCACCCAGACATCATTGTTGGTCAGGCCGGTGACGCTGGTGATGGCCGCTGTCACTTGGGCGGCGATCGCGGCCTTTTTGCCGGCCGGGTCATCGGCAATCACCTCCTTGACCAGGCGGATATTCACGAATGGCATGGTTCCCTCCCTTGCATATGCTTGGCGGCCGCTCAGTAGGTTTTGGCGCCGTTGACCATGAGCCGGACCATGTAGAGGGATGTGGTGCCGGCGATGTAGAGGCAGTTCAGCTTGTTGCCGCCGAACACGCAATTGGCGACGACTTCCGGTACCTTGACCTTGCCGATCAGCGTCCCGTCCGGATCGTAGCAATGGACCCCGTCGGCGGCACTGGTCCAGATGCGGCCGTCCGCATCCAGCCTGAAACCGTCGAACAGGCCGGCGGTGCAGTCGGCAAAGACCTTTTCGCCTGAGACCGTCTTGCCGCCCTGGTCGACATTGAACACCCGGATGTGCGCCGGGTTTTGCGCGCCATGGGTGCGGCCGGTGTCGGCGACATAGAGCTTGCTTTCGTCGAGCGAGAAGGCGAGCCCGTTGGGCCTGACCATGTCGGTGATCACCGCCTCGGTCTCGCTGGTGCCGGGATCGACCCGGTAGACATGGCAGGCGCCGATCTCGCTTTCGGCCTTGTCGCCCTCGTAATCGGTATCGATGCCGTAGCTCGGGTCGGTGAACCAGATCGAGCCGTCGGACTTGACCACCGCGTCATTGGGCGAGTTCAGCCGCTTGCCGCGCCATTTGTCGGCGATGGTGACTACCGACCCGTCATGCTCGGTGCGGCTGACGCGGCGGCCGGAATGCTCGCAAGTAACCAGCCGGCCTTGCCGGTCGACCGTGTTGCCGTTGGAATTGCCGGACGGCTGACGGAACACGCTGACGCTGCCGTCGGTCTCGTCGTAACGCAGCATGCGATTGTTCGGGATGTCGGACCAAACCACATAGCGCCCGGCTGCGAACCAGGCCGGTCCTTCCGCCCATCGGCAGCCGGTAAACAGCCTGTCGACCTGTGCATTGCCGTTGAACAGCCGCGAAAAGCGCGGATCGAGAACTTCGTAGAATTCGCTGGCCATGGTTCCTCCCGGTAGCAGTCGCTTGGCAAGGCGCGATCAAGCCAGCCCACGATCGATATGGCAAGATCGATGATGCGTCAGAAGCATTATGGAAGCGAATGCTGGCCCGGACGGCAGGTCACATCCCGTTAACCGGCTATGCGCCCAGCGCAATGGTGCATTGCAACATCTTATTTTTGCAATGCACCATAACTATGTCATGCTCCGTATCGATCAAGGGAGGAACAACTGGCCGCGAAACGCGGCGCAAAAAGGAAACTCGCTATGATCATCGACAGCCTCATGAGCCGCGCTCGCGCCAGCATCGCCAAGCGCCGGCATTACAACCGCCTCGTCGCCGAAATCGACAGCTTCAGCAGCCGTGACCTCGCCGACATGCGCGCCGACCGCAGCGAAATGCTCTACCAGGTCCACAAGCAGATCTACGGCTGAGTCTTCGGTCGACCTATCACGTGGTCGACCTATCACGTTCGTCATCCTTGGGCGTAGCAACGCAAAGCGGAGCAAAGACCCTAGCATGACGAAACGGCGGGCCATCAGCCCGGCATGGCCAGCGCCTTCTCGATTTCGGGTAACAGCAGCGTCCGCGCCGAGTCCGGCGTCAGCGGCCCTACATGCTTATAGGCGATCTTGCCATCCTTGCCGATGACGAAGGTCTCCGGCACGCCGTAGACACCCCAGTCGATCGCCGTGCGTCCGGCCTGGTCGACGCCGATCGCCTGGAATGGGTTGCCGAGATCGCCAAGGAACCGACGGGCGTTTTCCGGCTGGTCCTTGTAGTTCAGCGCCGCCATGACGAAGCGTCTGTCCTGCGACAGCGCCAGCAGCACCGGATGCTCTTCGCGGCACGGCGCGCACCAGGACGCGAAGACGTTGACCAGCGTCACCTTGCCGGCGAACTGTTTTGAATCGAGGCCCGGCAAATTGGTGCCTTCGAGCGCCGGCAGGTTGGTCTGCGGCGCCGGCAGGCCGATCAGCGCTGATGGCACTTCCGACACGTCGCGCCCGGACAAAAGCTGCGCCAGGAACAATCCCGCCAGCCCGAGAAAGACCAGCAGCGGCAGCAGCACGATCAGGCGGCGGCGCGCCGGTGTTTGGGTTTCCGTGCTCATGATTTTACTGCCTTATCGGAGCGCCGGCGCACGCCGGATGCCTCCAGCTCGGCAAGCTCTCGCTTGCGGCCGCGCTGGTCGAGCAGAATCCAGCCGATCAGCCCGGCCAGCACCAGGGCCGTGATCGCATACGCCGCCGTGACATAAAGGGCGTGAACGCTCATTTTCCCGATCCAAGGCTTCTCACGGCGGAATTCATAGCCTCACCGGCTGTTTGTCGCAATGAACGGGTCTGCGGCAGATTTGCGGTTATCGCAAGCCGAAGGTCACTGCGAACGCAAAACACCTGATATGTTTTTGATACGCATGTATTGGCACGTCAGAGACAGCCTGACAGCCCCTTCGCAGGTAAGCAGGATTCTACCGGCGTCATCCCACATCCTGATTGCACTCCAGCCATGGCTCCGGAACTTGCGAAGGCTAATCGATTCGACCGCGATGAACTCAAGCCCGAAAGACACGGCATTGAACGCCGCCCATTTGGCGGGGGGCCGGTAGGGGAGGACGGTCGAGATGAAGGAAAGGTACATGCTAGGCCCGTCACGATTGATTTCGGCCTTGGTGACCTCGACGGAAGACAGGTCCGGATAGTTGCCGTAGATTGTCTGGAGAAAGATCGGGTTCTCTATGCGCAGCGGCCACATCAATCCGTTCCGTGCCGTAGCGCCAGCGCCGCCGCCACAGGGCCGAGCACGGCAAGAAACAAGGTCAGCGCGGCAAGAATGAGGAAGGGCTGCAGGAATGGATCGGGGTCCGCCACCGCGCCATAGCTTGCCGATACGCCGAAGATCAGCACGGGAATGGTCAGCGGCAGCACGAGCACTGAGATCAGCAGCCCGCCACGCGGCAACGCCACTGCCACCGCTGCACCGGCAGCACCGATGAAGGTGATCGCCGGCGTGCCGACCAGAAGCGTCAACGCCGTGGCGCCGATGCCGGTCGGCTCCATGTTCATGAATAGGCCGAGCAAGGGAGCGGCGATGACCAGCGGCAGCACGCTTCCCGCCCAATGCGCCAGGCATTTCGTCAGAACGGTCAAGGCCAGCATGTGCCGGTCGTTGCCAAGCACCAGAAGATCGAGCGAGCCGTCCTCGCGGTCGGCCTGGAACAGCCGGTCGAGGCCGAGCAGGCAGGCCAGCAAGGCGGCGATCCACAGGATCGCCGGGCCGATGCGGGCCAGCAGCTTCAGCTCGGGACCGACGCCGAAGGGGATGGTCGCGATAACGGCGAGAAAGAAAATCACGCCGGTAAGCGCCCCGCCGCCGGCGCGGATACTCAGGCGGATGTCGCGCAGGAAGAGGGCTAGCATGATGTGAGATGCTTTCGCCTGGGCACCCCCCTCTGTCCTGCCGGACATCTCCCCCTCAAGGGGGGAGATTGGCTGTCAGGACAGAGGGGGGCGTGAAGGAATGCCAACATCAGCCGGTCATCCTCAATTCCTTTCCCTCGATCCCAAGCGGCAAATGCGTCGCCGCAACCACGATCCCCCCACTCTCGAGGTGTTTCCCCATCAATTCGCCGAATCTCTCCTCCGAAGCCTTGTCCAGCCCTGCCGTCGGCTCATCGAGCAGCCACAACGGCCGGTGGCTGACCAGCAGTTTTGCAATCGCCGCTCGCCGGCGTTGCCCGGTCGAGAGGTAGCCGAACGGCAGATGGCCGATACCGCCCAGCCCGACAGTCTCCAGCGCCTCTTCAACACCCGCGGAACCGGCGCCCGAAAAATCGCGCCAGAAGCGCAGGTTTTCCGTAACGCTCAGCGCCGTCTTCATCGCGTTGAGGTGGCCGAGATAGTGACACGCCGAGGCGGCCGACGGAAAGTCTTCGCCACCACCTTCGAACCGCACACGGCCTGCCGCCACTGGCAACAGTCCGGCGACGATCCTGAGCAGCGTCGATTTGCCGGCGCCGTTCGGCCCGGTGACGACCAGCGCCTGGCCATCCCCCAGCGCGAATTCGATGCCGGAAAATACCGTCTCGCCGCCGCGTTCGCCGCCCAGATTTTCGGCGATCAGCCGCATCCGTCCCCCTTCGCCGAAAGTTCAGGTGCGGCTTCGGTGCGCCGCAGCAAAAATGGCGAATCCGTGTCTAGAACTATTCCAGAAAATTCTCTATATCCGCATCATCCGTGCCAGCGGTCGGCACGGGAACCGAATTTGCGCCGAACCAGCGCGCGTGCCGCCTTGAACGGCCCGGACGCTTGGGAACGGATAGCGGAAATGGCCGTACCCGCACCTTTGCGCGTGATTTGCATGCCCACTGGCGTCCGTTCCCTTCCGGCAACCGACAGTTAGGGATCGCACGTGTCCAAATCACTCGACAGCTTCAATTGCCGCCGCACGCTGACCGCCGGCGGCGCCGAGTACATCTACTATGACCTTGTCGAGGCCGAAAAGAACGGCCTCACCGGCATCGCCCAATTGCCCTATTCGATGAAGGTGCTGCTGGAGAATCTGCTGCGCAACGAGGACGGCCGTTCCGTCACCAAGGAGAGCATCCAGGCGGTCGCCGGCTGGCTGACTGACCGGGGCACCGCCGGCGTCGAGATCGCCTATCGCCCGGCTCGCGTGCTGATGCAGGATTTCACCGGCGTTCCAGCCGTGGTCGACCTTGCCGCCATGCGCGACGCCATGGCCTCGCTCGGCGGCGACCCGCAAAAGATCAATCCGCTGGTGCCGGTCGATCTAGTCATCGACCACTCGGTCATCGTCGACGAATTCGGCACGCCACTGGCTTTCGCCCGCAATGTCGAGCTTGAATATGAGCGCAACGAGGAACGCTACAAATTCCTGAAATGGGGCCAGCAGGCGTTCCGCAATTTCCGCGTCGTGCCGCCCGGCACCGGCATCTGCCATCAGGTCAATCTTGAGTATCTCGGCCAGGTCGTGTGGACCAACAGCGAAGATGGCGAGACCACCGCTTATCCCGACACCTGCGTCGGCACCGATTCGCACACCACGATGATCAACGGCCTTGGCGTGCTCGGCTGGGGCGTCGGCGGTATCGAGGCGGAGGCCGCGATGCTCGGCCAGCCGGTCTCCATGCTGCTGCCGGAAGTCATCGGCTTTCACCTCACCGGCAGGTTGAGGGAAGGCGTGACCGCCACCGACCTGGTGCTCACCGTCACGCAGATGCTGCGCAAGAAGGGCGTCGTCGGCAAGTTCGTCGAATTCTTCGGGCCGGGCCTGTCCAACATGACGCTGGCCGATCGCGCCACCATCGGCAACATGGCGCCAGAATATGGCGCCACCTGCGGCTTCTTCCCGGTCGACAGCGAAACCATCCGCTATCTCACAATGTCCGGTCGCGACGAAAGCCGCATCGCCCTGGTCGAGGCTTATTCGAAGGCGCAAGGCTTGTGGCGCGATGCCGGCTCTGCCGATCCGGTCTTCACCGACCTGCTGGAGCTCGATCTCGGCAGTGTCGTCCCGTCGATGGCCGGCCCGAAGCGGCCTGAAGGCCGGGTCGCACTTGAAGACATTCCGGCCGGCTTCGCCAAGGCCATGGAGACCGAATACAGGAAGGCCGCCGAAATCGACAAGCGCTATGCCGTCGAGAGCACGGACTACGATCTTGGCCATGGCGATGTGGTCATCGCCGCCATCACCTCCTGCACCAACACCTCGAACCCGAGCGTGCTGATCGGCGCCGGGCTGTTGGCGCGCAACGCCAACCGGCTCGGCCTCAAGCAGAAGCCGTGGGTCAAGACCTCATTGGCGCCGGGCAGCCAGGTCGTCGCCGAATATCTCGAGAAATCCGGCCTGCAGAAGGAGCTCGACCAGATCGGCTTCAACCTGGTCGGCTTCGGCTGCACCACCTGCATCGGCAATTCCGGCCCGTTGCCGGCGCCGATCTCCAAGACCATCAACGATAAGGGCTTGATTGCTGCGGCAGTCTTGTCCGGCAACCGCAATTTCGAAGGCCGCGTCTCGCCCGACGTGCAGGCGAACTATCTCGCCTCGCCGCCGCTGGTCGTCGCCCACGCGCTGGCCGGGACCGTGACCAAAGATCTGACCACCGAGCCGCTCGGCGACGATCGCAACGGCAGTCCGGTCTATCTCAAAGACATCTGGCCAAGTTCGGTCGAGATCCAGGAATTCATCGAGAAGAACGTCACGCGCGAATTGTTCGCCCGCAAGTATGCCGACGTCTTCAAGGGCGACGAGTACTGGCAGAATGTCAAGGCGCCGGAAGGCCAGACCTATGCCTGGGACGACAATTCGACCTATGTGCAGAACCCACCCTATTTCGCCGGCATGAAGTCAGGCTTCGGCAAGATCGGCGATATCAAGGGCGCGCGTGTGCTCGGCCTGTTCGGCGACAAGATCACCACCGACCACATTTCGCCGGCCGGTTCGATCAAGGCGGCCTCGCCGGCCGGCAAGTATCTCACCGACCACGGCGTCGGCGTCGCCGATTTCAACCAGTACGGCACACGCCGCGGCAATCATGAGGTAATGATGCGCGGCACCTTCGCCAATATCCGCATCCGCAACCATATGCTGGGCGAGAACGGCCGCGAGGGCGGCTACACCATCCATTACCCCTCGAAAGAAGAGGAATCGATCTACGACGCCGCGATGCGCTACAAGAAGGAAGGCGTGCCGCTGGTCATTTTCGCCGGCGTCGAATATGGCAACGGCTCGTCGCGTGACTGGGCGGCCAAGGGCACCAATTTGCTGGGCGTCCGCGCGGTCATCGCCCAGTCCTTCGAGCGCATCCACCGCTCCAATTTGGTCGGCATGGGCGTGATCCCCTTCGTCTTCGAGGAAGGCACCTCATGGGCCTCGCTCAACCTCAAGGGCGACGAACTGGTCGAAATCGACGGACTGAGCAACATCAAGCCGCGGCAGAAGATGATCGCCAGGATCACCTACGGCGACGGCAGCGTCAAAGAGGTTCCGATCATCTGCCGCATCGATACGCTGGACGAGCTCGACTACTTCAAGAATGGCGGCATCCTGCAATACGTGCTGCGCGATCTGGCCGCTTAAGGGAGTAGGGCAATAAGGGAGTAGGGCAGTAGGGTGAAGCAAGGAGAAGCGACTTATTCCCCTACTGCCCTATTCCCCCAATTCCCGGCTTTCCAAACCGCGCTGTCGCCGCCAGCAGCACGCCGAGCATCAGCCCGTTGAATATGTGCCACAGGAAATGCGTGCCGAGCGGAAAGCCGCCGCAGACCAGCGGATCGATCATCCTGCAGATGACCGACACGACGAAGATCGCCGAACCCGCCAGATTGTACCAGCCGGCGCGATTGCCGCTGGCCGCCACCCAGGCGCCGAAGAAGGCGAGCGCCAGAAACGGCGGCAGATAGCCGGTCGTCCCGTTCGACGCCTGGCGCAGCCAGTCCGGCACGGCAAAGGTCACCAGCCCGGCAACGGCGTAAAAGGCAACGAAAATGGCGATCGCCTTGCCCCATTTCATGCCGAGAAAACGTCGCAGGTTGAACAGCGTGTAGGCCAGCGTGAACCCTGCAATGGGCAGCACGTCGGCCAGGATCATTGCCCTTGTGGCAAAGGTGTGGAACAGCGACGAGCCGACGCCGATCGCCACCACCCACCAGGCCAGCACTTCGGCGAAGGTGCCGGTGCCGCGCTTGCGCACCTGCCAGACACCCCATAGCCCGGCGGCAAAAAAAGCCAGATTGCTCAGCGCATTGAGCGGTTCGGCCCAGAATTCCGGCCCCGTCCGTTCGCAATAGAGGTCGACCGGCGCCAGGAGAGATTGCCACATGCTGATTGCCGCCCGAATCGCTTCCATCGTGAAGTGCAAGTCCACCTATTGCGCCCTTGCCAGCGGTTGCAACGGCAAAATTTCACCGCAACGTGACTTCCCGTTGACTGCCGCTTCTGCCACATATTTCGACAACCAGAACAAAGCCGGCGTCACCGGCGGGATCGGAACGGCCATGCCATCTCGAAGACCATTGCGGCTTGCGGCCCTTGCGCTGGCCCTCTCGGCGTTTGCCGGCACGGCCCTTGCCGAGCCAGCTGACAAGCCATTAGGCGTCGTCGAGCTCTTCACCAGCCAGGGATGCAACTCCTGTCCGCCGGCCGACGAACTCTTCGCCGAGCTTGCCGCCAAGGAGGACATCGTCGCGCTCGCCTATCATGTCGATTATTGGGATTACCTCGGCTGGCAGGACACGCTGAGCCGCAAGGAAAATACCGAGCGGCAATACGAGTATATGCGCGCCTTCGGCAGTCGTTCCGTCTACACCCCGCAAGCCGTCATAAACGGCCGCAGCCATGTCAACGGCGCCAGCCGCGAGGAAGTCGACGGCGCGCTGGCCCGCATGGAGAGGGTCGGCGAAGGCATGCGCGTCGGCATCAAGGTCAGCCGGACCAGCGATCGCGTCATGATCGATGCCGGCGACGCCGTGACCGGCCCCACCGACGCGCATGTCGTCATCGTCTATTTCAACCCGCCACAGACGATAAAGATCGGCAAGGGCGAAAACAGCGGCCGCAGCATGACCTACTGGAACGCCGTCTCCACCATCCAGACCGCCGGCATGTGGCACGGCAAGGCGCAGCGCTACGAACTGCCGATGAGCGAGATCGCCAAGAAGGGCGGCTGCGCCGTGCTGCTGCAGTCGGTCGGCAAGGACGGCATGCCCGGGCCGATCCTGGGTGCAGCCTTTATCCGCAAGCCTTAAGCGGGGACCTCTCCTTCTCCCCTTGTGGGAGAAGGTGGATCGGCGCGCAGCGCCGAGACGGTTGAGGAGTGCTGGAAGAATTGAGGCGGCGGCGATTTCAAGGAAATTGCCAAGCGGGAACACCCCTCATCCGTCGCCTTCGGCGACACCTTCTCCCACAAGGGGAGAAGGGAGAACCGCGCTCAACCTTCTGATGGCAGCCAATCCGGACGGATCGCACCGCCACGGCTCCGGCCAATAAAAAACCGGCGTCAGCTTGCTTCTGACGCCGGTCATTTAGGTTTTGGGATCGTCGCACCCGATCTTTCCAAGGAAAAACCGAGGTTGGTTCGATCCGACGCAGACCCGTGGGCGGGGGGCTTGGGGTTTACGAGCCGGTGCCGGACCGAACCGTCTCAGGCAACACCGGTAAATTCGTCGGACATTGGGGCATGAGCACGGATAAAAAAAGGCAGGATTGTGGCGAAGCATCACCAATTCCAACAGGCGTTTCGCAAACGTGACTGGACGCTGGAGAAACCGCGCGGTGCTGGCCTTGCCCGGCCGGGCCTTGCAATTCGGCAACGAAAGCGCCAATTTTGGTCGGCGTACGATTCATTGCGAGGATCCAGGCATGACTGATCGCAGCAGCGGGACGGAGGATGGGGACGCATCCGCAATATTGATCCCGCTGCATGAGGCAAGACGCGAACGCCTCGACCAGCAGGTGAGGTTCGACCGGCGCGAACTGGACCAGATCCTCAGGCTCTACGGCCGTATGGTTGCCGCCAATGAGTGGCGCGACTATGCCATCGACCATCTCGCCGACCGCGCCGTTTTTTCCGTCTTCCGCCGCACCAGCGAAGTGCCGCTTTTCCAGATCGTCAAGGATCCGAAGCTGGCGCGCCGGCAAGGCGCGTTCGCCGTCATCGCCGCTGGCGGGCGCATCCTCAAGCGCGGCCAGGAACTCGGCCGGGTGCTTGGCGTGTTCGACCGAACACTGAAGCTGGTCGAGGCGTAACCCTTTATTTTTGCTGGCGGAACTTCCGCTCGGGCAGCGATTGCGGATCAGGCGGGATGGACGCCCCGCCGTTGATCGGCAGCTGCATGAACACCGTGTCCAGCCAGCGTCCGTGCTTGTAGCCTGAGCCTTCCAGGCGGCCGGAATGACGAAAGCCGAGCTTTTCGTGCAGCCGTACCGAGGCGCTGTCGGGCCGGCCGTCGCCGATCACCGCGATGATCTGGCGAAAACCCGCCGCCTTGGCCGCCTCGATCAGCCCTTGCATCAGGAGCAGCCCGACGCCTTGCCCTTTGGCCTCGGGCGCGACATAGACGGAATCCTCAACGACGAAGCGGTACGCCGGGCGCGGCCGGAACGCCCCGGCATAGGCATAGCCGAGCACGCCGCCGGCCTTTTCCGCAACGAGATAGGGAAAGCCGCCCGCCATCAGGTTGTCGAAGCGCGCGCCCATCTCGGTGCGGCTTGGCGGTTCGAGTTCATAGCTCGCCGTGCCATTCGTCACCGCGTCGGCATAGATTTCGGTGATCCGGTCGAGATCGGCCGCCGTCGCGGCCCGCAAGGTGATGCTGCTCATAATTTAGGCACGTCGTTCATCTGCCCTATATCACAGCAAAGGCCGGCACAAAAGAAAAGAGCGGCCATTGGGCCGCCCTTTCCAAACTCGCTGGTCCAGGAAAACCGTATTTAGCGACGGTCGCCCATGAACTGCAGCAGAAACATAAACAGGTTGATGAAGTCGAGATAGAGCCTCAATGCGCCCATAATCGCCTTGCGGCCGGCGACATCAGTCTCGTCGCCCTCGAAGTACATCTCCTTGATGTTCTGCGTGTCGTAGGCGGTGAGGCCCGCGAAGATCAGCACGCCGATCGCCGAAACGGCGAAGGAAAGCGCCGACGACTGCAGGAAGATGTTGATCACCATCGCGATGATCAGGCCGACCAGGCCCATGACCAGGAACGACCCGAACGCCGAGAGATCGCGCTTGGTCGTGTAGCCGTAGAGCGACAGCCCGCCAAAGGCGGCGGCGGTGGCGAAGAAGGTCTGCGAGATACTGGCGGTGGTGTAGACCAGGAAGATCGACGACAGCGACAGGCCGACGAGGCCGGCGTAGACCCAGAACGTCGTCTGCGCGGCCGAAACGCTCATCGACTGGACTCGGAACGACAGGAACATCACCGCTGCCAGAGGGGCAAAGATCACCAGCCATTTCAGCGGCGAACCAAAGATCGCGTAGCCGAACGAGGTCAGCATCTCGCCGCTTGGCAACGTCGCGACGGCCGAGGCGGGATCGCTGGTGGTGGCCAGCATGATTGTGCCGACCGCGGCAAGGCCGGTGATGAGGAGGCCAAGCCCCATCAGATTGTAGACCTTGATCATGTAGGCCCGCAGGCCCTGGTCGATGGCAGCATCGACGCCGGCGCCGGGCACGGCGCGCGTCTGATAATTGCGAACGGGATCAGCCATGGAAATCCTCATATTGCTTCTGCCCCGTCCGGTGTCAGGTCCTTTTGAACCCAGGCGCCGCTGGCGGGGCTCCAGCATGCCTGCGCCGAAATATGATGGTTCTTGGCGTAAAGGACAAGACCGTAACCAGGCGTAATGCTCCGTGAAGTGCCGGAGATACGGTTTTATTGGCCTTTCCGCCCGGAACATTACCGAGATTTAATCGAAACCGGCTCTGGCTCAAAGATTCCGCAGCACCGGCGCCGCCTTGTGGCCCAGCACTCGCCACGTGCCGGCAAGGCCTATGCCGACCGTGACCACCAGCGAAAAGCCGATGGTCGCCACCGCCACCTCGGGCATGAAGTGCGATGGCAGCGTCATGATGCGCGCGACGACGAACCATGCCGCCACACCGCCCGCCGCCAGCGCGAAGATCGCGGTAGCAAGGCCGATCAGCACGTATTCCAGCGAAAACGCGGCGATCAGCGTTTTTCTGGTCGCACCCAGGGTCTTCAGCACCACCGCGTCGTGAATGCGAGCCCGGTTGCCGGCGGCGAGCGCCCCGGCCAGCACCAGCACCGAGGCGATCAACGCCACGCCCGCTGCTGCCCTGATTGCTGTGCCGAGCTGCGCCACCAGCCGGTTGACGATTTCGAGCGCGTCCTTGACCCTGACCGTCGTCACCGCGGGAAAGGCACGCGTGACGACGTTGAGAAGATGCGCATCGTCGGCTGCCGACGCATTCGTCTCGGTCAGCGTCGCCAACCAGCCATGCGGCGCACCGGCGAATGTGTTGGGCGAGAACACCATGACGAAATTGATGCCCATGGTTTCCCATTCGACCTGGCGGAAATTGGCGATCTTGGCCGTGATGTTGCGGCCGAGCACGTTGACGGTGATGGTATCGCCGAGCTTCAGCCCGATCTCTTTGCCTTCCTCGGCGGAAAACGAGACCAGCGGCTCGCCGGCATAGTTCTCCGGCCACCAGCTGCCCTCGGTCAGCGTCGCATTCTCCGGCAGCTTTGCGTCATAGGTCAGGCCGCGATCGCCGCGCAGTACCCAGGCGCCTTCGGCCGGAACCTTGACCTTGTCGACATCGACGCCGTTGAGCGCCATCACCCGGCCGCGCAGCATCGGCACCTTGATCAGCCTGCCTTGCGGTGCCTCTTTGCCGACCAGCGCGGAGAAGGCATCGACGTCACCGCTCTGGATATCGACGTAGAAGAAGTTCGGTGCCCTTTCCGGCAGGCTGCCCGAAATCTGCCGCCTGAGATTGCCGTCGATCAGCGCCAGCGTCACCAGCAGCGTCAGCCCGAGTCCCAACGACAGCACCACGGACGGCGTCAAGGCGCCAGGCCGATGGATGTTGCCGATGGCGAGCCTGAGCGCGGTCGAGCGCACGCGCGGGCTTTTCTTCGCCGCCCACTGCACCAGCGAGCCGACCACACGCAGCACCAGGAACGAAAAGATCGTGGCGCCGACGAAGATCGAGGCAATACGGCGGTCGCCGGAAAACAGGATCGCCAGTACCGCGAGCAGCAGCGCGATGCCCAATGCCGCGGCGATATAGAGCGGGCGGGGAAAACCGCGGCCCTCGAAACCCATTTCGCGAAACAGCGCCGTTGCCGGCACGTCGCGGGCGCGGCCGAGCGGCAGCAAGGCGAAAGCCAGCGTCACCAGCAGCCCGAACAGCGCTGCCATGCCGAGGGCGCCGGGATAGAACCCACCTTCCGCCGGCACTGGAATGACCGATTGGAGTGCCGCGCTGGCCGCGAACGGCATCAGCGCGCCAAGCACAAGGCCTAGCGTGATGCCGAGTGCTGCGATCATCAGGATCTGCACCAGATAGACGGCAAAGACGAACCCGCCCGAAGCCCCCAGGCTCTTGAAGGTGGCGATGACGCCGCGCTTGCCGTCGAGATAGGCACGCACGGCATTGGCCACGCCGACGCCGCCGACCACCAGCGCCGTCAACCCAACCAGCGTCAGGAATTGCGAAAACCGCTCGATATTCGAGGACAGCGCCGGCGCTGCGTTGCTGCGGGTGCGGATCGACCAGCCGGCCTGCGGGAACTGGTTTGCCGCCTGCTCCTGGATCGCCTTGATCTGTGCCTCAGTGGTGCCGCCGGGCAGGCGGACCTTATAGGCGTTCTCGACCAGGCTGCCCGGCTGGATCAGGCCGGAAGCGGCAAGCCCGTCGGTCGACACCATCAGCCGCGGCGCAAAACCGAAGCCATCCGACACTGCATCCGGCTCGTTGACCAGCCTGGCGCGCAGCTCGAATGTCGCGCTGCCGAGCTTTAGCCGGTCACCGATGCCAAGGTTCAGCCGCTCGAACAAGAGGTCCGGGGCGGCGGCGCCGAAGACGCCGGATTTTTCGCCGAACAGATCCTCTCGCGACAGCACCGGCTCGGTCTCCAGCGCACCATAGAGCGGATAGGCGCCGTCGACCGCCTTGGCCTCGACCAGCGCCTGGTCGGAGCCGTCCTCGAGCCTCGCCATCGAGCGCATATTGGCGCTGTGCGAAACCGTGCCAAGCCGGTCGAGGAAGCTGCGTTCGGCTCTGGTCGGATCGCGCTGGTTGAGCTGGAAGCGGAGATCACCGCCGAGCAGCGTCTGGCCCTGGTCGGCAACACCGGCGGAAATAGCCTGCGCCACCGAATTGACGCCGCCGATCGCAGCGACGCCGAGCGCGATGCAGGCAAGGAAGATCAGGAAGCCGGACAGCCCGCCACGCATTTCGCGCAGCGAAAACCGAAAGGCGAGCCTCAGCGTTTGCGCCAGCGGCATCACGCGGTCACCTTGCCAGCCCTGGTGGCCGGCTTAGGCGCGTCTTCGATCAGCCCCGACCGCATCGACACCTGGCGCGAGCAGCGCGCCGCGAGTAGCGGGTCATGCGTGACCAGCACCAGCGTCATGCCGCGTTCGGCCGCCTTGGCAAACAGCAGGTCGGCGACGTGCCGCCCCGTTGCCTGGTCGAGATTGCCGGTCGGCTCGTCGGCGATCAGGATGCGCGGCGACGGCGCCAGTGCCCGGGCGATGGCCACGCGCTGTTGCTCGCCGCCAGACAATTCGCCGGGGTAATGGGTGACGCGATCGCTGAGACCGACCGCCGCCAGCTCGCGCGCCGCCACGCCGAATGGATCGACATGGCCGGCAAGCTCCAGCGGGACCGCAACGTTTTCCAGCGCCGTCATATTTGGGATGAGATGGAAAGACTGGAACACGATGCCGATGTTTCGTCCCCGAAACGATGCGATCTGATCTTCGCTTTTGCCGTTGAGCAGCTCGCCGGCAATTCGGACCGTGCCCGAATCGACCCTTTCAAGTCCGGCCAAAACCATCAGCAATGTCGACTTTCCCGAACCTGAAGGTCCAACGATGCCTGTCGCTTCGCCGCCCGCCACATCGAGGCTGACGCCCTTCAGCACATGGACCGAGGATGCACCTTCGCCGAGCGTCAGCGATACGTCTTTCAGCGAAATGACGGCTTCTTCCAAAATCAAATCGTCCTATATGGGGGATGAAGGCTAGTGCATCCGATGCTCGACAAAGACGAAAACCTGCCTTCGCCAACAGATGTTCCTGGTCATATGGGGCCTGCCGCATGGCTTTCAAACACACCTTTGCCGCAGCCTTCGCCCTTTTCCTCGCCATTTGCGGCGCCATTTCGTCGGCGCGCGCCGAACCGTTCACCATTGTCGGTTTCGGCGACAGCTTGATGGCGGGTTATGGCCTCGGGCCAGGTCAGGGCTTCACCGAGAAGCTGCAGGCGGCGCTGCGCGCCAAGGGCTACGATGTCACGGTCGCCAACGCCGGCGTCTCCGGCGATACGACGAGCGGCGGCCTGTCGCGGCTCGACTGGTCGGTGCCGGACGGCACGCAGCTGGTCATCCTGGAGCTCGGCGCCAACGACATGCTGCGCGGCGTTTCGCCCGCCATAGCGGAAAAGAACCTGGACGCCATGCTGGCAAAGCTGCAGCAGCGCAAGATCGCCGTTTTGCTTGCCGGAATGCGCGCGGCGCCCAATCTCGGCGCCGACTACCAGAACGCCTTCGACGCGACCTTTCCGAGACTGGCTGAAAAATATGGCGTGCCGCTCTATCCTTTCTTTCTCGAGGGCATCGCCGGTCAATCCGTCCTGCAACTCGAGGACGGCCTTCATCCAAACGCCCGAGGCGTCGACCGCATCGTCGAGGGTATCCTGCCCAGTGTGGAGAAGACCATTGAAGCGGTCCGGGGCAATTCCTGAAGGCGAGGGTTCGCCGTCGCAACACCTTCCGCAGGGGAAGCTTTTAGGCAGGCCTGCGACCAACAAACCCCTTGCCCTGTTTGAATATCGATGATTCGCTAGGGGCAAGAGTTCGATTCGAGGACAGGAGGCTTGCCATGCCGCGTCTTTTTACCGCCCTCGAGATACCGCGTGATGCCGCTCTTTCGCTGTCCCTGCTCAGGGGCGGCCTGCCCGGAGCCCGCTGGATCGACGTCGAAAACTATCATCTGACGCTGCGCTTCATCGGCGATGTCGAGGGCCATGTCGCCGACGAAATCGCCAATGCGCTTGACCGTGTTCACCGCCCGTCCTTCCCGCTGACGCTGTCCGGCGTCGGCGCCTTCGGCCAGAAGAAGCCGCATGCGGTGTGGGCCGGGGTCGCCGCTTCGCCCGATCTTTCCGCATTGCAGGCCGAGATCGAGCGCATCTGCCAGCGGCTCGGCATCCCGGCCGACCCGCGCAAGTTCATGCCGCATGTTACGCTGGCCCGCCTGCGCAATTCGAGCCCGCTCGATGTCGCCCAGTATCTGTCGGCGCGCGGCAATTTTTCGACGCTGCCGTTCCGGATCGGCCGCTTCGTGCTGATGTCGTCGCGCGATTCGGTCGGCGGCGGGCCTTACGTCGTCGAGGAGGCCTGGCCGCTTTCAGGTGCTGACAACCGCGTCGCCAGCCGTTTGGTCGGCGCCGCCGACGCTTCGCGGATCATGCGGTAGACGGACATGGCCAGGGAGAAACTAGCAAAAGAGGCGATCCGCGCCGAACTTGCCGGCCTCGACGGCTGGTCGCTGGCCAAGGATGGTGGCTCGATCACCCGCAGCTTCACCTTCAAGAATTTCTCCGAAGCCTTTGCCTTCATGACCCGCGTTGCCCTGGCCGCGGAGAAGATGGACCACCATCCCGACTGGTCGAACGTCTATAAGACTGTAAACGTGACCCTCAACACGCACGACGCCGGCGGCCTGACCGCGCTGGATTTCGATCTGGCCAGGAAAATGAACCGCTATTTCGGCGGCTGAGCCTATCTGCACCTTGCAGCGAGGTTCGGCTTTCACCACATTTTGCCTCGCGGTCACGCGTGAAGTCACGCGACGGCCGCAAGGAGAGGTTGATGGCGCAAAAATCCGGTTTTGATTTCTTCGGCCTCGGCAGCAAGCCGGGCAACGAGAGCGAAGTGCGCGAAAAGTTCTGGCGTACGGCGAAGAAGGCCGCCCGGCAGATCCCGTTCATGGAAGAGGTGGTCGCCGCCTATTACTGTGCCATGGACAAGAAGACGCCGCTTCGCGCCAAGGGCACCTTGCTTGCTGCGCTCGGCTATTTCGTGCTGCCGACAGACGTCATCCCCGATTTCATCCTTGGGCTAGGCTTCACCGACGACATCGCCGTGCTGACCGCCGCGATTACCGCCGTCAGCGCCCACATCACGC
Organism: Mesorhizobium sp. M0633; assembly: GCF_040320645.1. Lineage (NCBI taxonomy): Bacteria > Pseudomonadati > Pseudomonadota > Alphaproteobacteria > Hyphomicrobiales > Phyllobacteriaceae > Mesorhizobium > Mesorhizobium sp. M0633. Next base: position 26,757 of record NZ_JAMYQC010000024.1, on the reverse strand, counting down.
CGGCGCACCGGCTCGCCGCCAGGCAGGCCATCGCCGACAAGAGCTGAGCCGGTGCGGCGCAAAAAATCGCGTGAGAACCGACTTTCCGGCCGTCAAGCCCACCGCCGCACCCGCGCCTTGTAGGCGCGATAGGCATCTCCGAACTTCCGCTCGAGATAGCGCTCTTCCGGCGCGATGACGCCGGTATTGATCACCCACAGCAGCGGGACCACGAGCGCAATAGCCCAAAGACTTCCGGCCGCGACGCCGAGGCCCAGATAGACGAGGGTCGTTCCCAGATAGAACGGATTCCTGGTCCGCCGATAGATGCCGTCGACGACCAGTGCCGTCGTCGGCAAGGTCGGTGGTATGTTGGTGCCAGCGGCCTGAAAGCGGCCCGCCGCCATAAAGATGAACACGAAGCCGCACACCGCGAGCACAGCGCCAGCCAGATAGCGGGCGAGCGCCTGCCCGGCCATGACCGGGAGCGGAACGAGCACCTCGAGCACGGTTGCCGCCACCAGGAAACCGAGAAAGATCAAAGGCGGCAGCGCAATGACCCCGGGCACGTCGGGCGCGCCCGATCCGCCCGCCGTCTCCCCGGCATCCGACCGGCGCACCGCGCCACCGGCCGCCCGCCGCATGGCGACACGAATGCCGAACACAATCGCCAGGACGGCTGTGCCGCCCGCGAGGATCAGAACTGTCTCGGAAATGGCCATGGCCAAATCTCCCGTAAGCCGCCAGGGAGGGCACCCTGGCCGAGCGCCGTGGCGGCGAACGCAGACATGGTACCGCCTGCAGGGAAATTCGTCACGCACCTCAAAAAGCGAGAATCGCCGCAAGACCTAGCTGCTTGAAAAGTCAAACTCTTGCCGTTTTCGTGGCCTCCAAGTCGCGGCAGGGAAGTGCGCCAGCCGCTTTTTCGAGCGGCAGCGCGAAGACGGCGGCGGTTTCCTGGCGTGAACATCCTTTTCTCAGGGACATTCACCGTTTGGTAACCCAGATTAAATCAAAATGAAGCGACGGGCAGGACGCCGAGCCGGCCTGCCGCCGCACCAGTGGAATACGGGAAAAGCGATGCGCGGATTGATTGCTATAGTTTCCAGCCTGGCCCTGGTGGCCTTGACGGCGCCCGCGCTGGCGCAGTCGGCAACCAAGATCGGCCAGCATAATGCCTGGGGCACCTACAGTTATCAGGCGTCGGGCGGCGGCAAGGTCTGCTATGTCCTGACGGTGCCAACCGACAAGCAGCCGCCGACGCTCGATCACGGCGACATGTTCTTCTTCGTTAGCCAGCGGCCGGGGCAGCAAGTGTCCTACGAGCCGCAATTCATCGCCGGCTATACCTTCCAGGAAGGTTCCAAGGCCACCGTCACCATCGACAAGAAGTCTTTTTCGATGTTCACGCGCGGCAAGTCGGCCTGGGTCGAGAACGCCGCCGAGGAGCCGGTGCTGATCGCCGCGATGAAGACCGGCACCGACATGAAGGTGTCGGCCAAGTCCGGCCGCGGCAACACCACCACCTACGTCTTCTCGCTGAAGGGCATCTCAGCGGCGCTGGCCTCGATCGCCAAGTGCAAGTAAGTCCTCGTCCGTGACGTTCACCACCTAACACAGCGACGTAAAGAACCAGCGTTCGTGCGGTCTTTCCTTCTCCCCTTGTGGGAGAAGGTGGATTGGCGCGCAGCGCCAAGACGGTTGAGGGGTGCTGGACGGAGTGCAGGTGATGCCAAGCTGGAACACCCCTCATCCGACCGAGCTTCGCTCGGCCACCTTCTCCCACAAGGGGAGAAGGAAGAACCCCGGCATGACTCCGCCGCTAACCTGTGCTATGCGCCGCGCTTCATTTCGGGCACGATGCTGTATTCGGCCGCAAATCGCTTATATTGGCGCAACAATGACCCTTTCATTCGATCTTACCGCCGAAGGCGCGCGTGACGCGTTGCGCACCCGCACGCTGCCCGAAAAGCCGTCGCTGATCGGCTTGACGCGCGCCGAACTCGGGGGCGCCCTCGTCGCCGCCGGCATTGTGCCGGAGCGCCAGGCGAAAATGCGCGCCCAACAGCTCTGGCATTGGATCTATGTGCGCGGCGTTTCCGACTTTGCCGGCATGTTCAACATCTCCAAGGATCTGCGCGCCGCCCTCGACAGGCATTTCACCGTCGCCAGGCCCGAGATCGTCGAGGAGCAGATTTCCTCCGACGGAACCCGCAAATGGCTGTTCCGCTTTCCGCCGCGCGGCGCCGGCCGGCCGGTCGAGATCGAGACGGTCTACATTCCCGAAGAAGGCCGCGGCACGCTCTGCATCTCTTCGCAGGTCGGCTGCACGCTGACCTGCTCCTTCTGCCACACCGGCACGCAGAAGCTGGTGCGCAACCTGACGGCGGAGGAAATCCTCGCCCAGCTTTTGACCGCCCGGGACCGGCTCGGCGATTTCCCCGACCGCGATACGCCCGACGGCGCCATCGTGCCGGCCGAAGGCCGGAAAGTGTCCAACGTCGTCATGATGGGCATGGGCGAGCCGCTCTACAATTTCGAGGCGGTGAAGAAGGCGCTGCTGATTGCATCCGACGGCGACGGGCTGTCCCTGTCGAAGAGGCGCATCACGCTGTCGACCTCGGGCGTCGTGCCCGAGATCTTCCGCGCCGGCGAAGAGATCGGCGTCATGCTGGCGATCTCGCTGCACGCCACCAATGACGATCTGCGCGACCTTTTGGTGCCGATCAACAAGAAGTATCCGCTGAACGAACTGATCGCTGCCTGCCGCGCCTATCCAGGCCTGTCGAACGCCAAGCGGATCACCTTCGAATATGTGATGCTGAAGGACGTCAACGATTCCATCGACGACGCCAAGGCGCTGATCAAGCTGCTCAAGGGCATTCCGGCCAAGATCAATCTGATCCCGTTCAACCCGTGGCCGGGCACCAACTACCAGTGCTCGGACTGGGAAACGATCGAGAAATTCGCCGATTACATCAACAATGCCGGCTATGCCTCGCCGATCCGCACGCCGCGCGGCCGCGATATCCTCGCCGCCTGCGGCCAGCTCAAGTCGGACTCCGAGCGCATGCGCAAGGTCGACCGGCTGGCGCTGGAAGCGATGATGATCGCGGGGCATGGCGAGGCGTGAATCACGTCGGCGCCTATCTGATCCGCTTCGCCGTCATCCTTGTCGGCTACGGCGTTGCTTCGCTGGCGGCCAGCGCCTTCCTTAACATCATGTTCCTGGCGTCTCTTGGGCTGATAACGGACGAGACGCAACCGGCGGCGCAGGCGTCGCTGTGGTTTTCAATCCCCTTCGTCGCGCTGTTCGTCGCCTATTTCGCCTTCATGCCGGCCGCCATCGCCATCCTCGTCTCCGAGATCCTTGGCCGGCGTGACTGGCTGTTCTATGCGCTGGCGGGTGCTGTGGTCTCGGCGGTCTTCCTTGGCTTCGTCCACCAGACGGCCGATGCCAATTTCGAGGTTACCAATACCAGCGTCATGCTGGCGGTGATCGGCTGCGGCATGGTCGGCGGTATTTTCTACTGGCTGAGCGCCGGGCGCTCGGCCGGAAGCTGGCGTCAGATCGGACGCCCTATTTCGCCTGGGCCGTCAGGATCTTGAGCGCGAAGGCCGAAAAAACTCCGGCAAACAGATAGTCGACGACGCGGGTCACACGCGGGCTGGATTTCATCGCGGCCGAGAATTTTTCCGCCGCCAGCACCATCGGCGCCGTCACCGGGATCGCCAGCACGACGAACATCGCGCCGAGGAAGAACAGCTTTCCCGGCGCGTTGGGATCATGCGCGGAGACGAATTGCGGCAGGAAGGTCATGAAGAACAGGATGATCTTCGGGTTGAGCAGATTGACCCCGAGCCCCGCCGCCCAGCTGCGGAACAGCGAGATCTGCGGCCCGCTCTTCTTCTCCGGTGAAAACGCCGACCCTTTTGTGATCGCCTGCCATGCCAGGAAGACCAGATAGCCGGCGCCGAAAATCTTCAGCACGAAGAACGCCATCGGCGAGGCGACGATCAGCGCCGAGACGCCGACCACCACCAGCGTGGTGTGAATCAGCGTGCCGCACAAGGCGCCGGCCATCGAGGCAAAGCCGGTGGCACGGCCCTGGCTCAGCGTGCGCGACACGAACAGCGTCATGTCAGGCCCGGGCGTGATCGCCAGGATGAAGGTGGCGATGGAGAACTGGATAAGCGTCGTACTGTCGGGGATGAAGGACATGGCTCGTCTCGTAGCGGCAAAAGACGGCGCAGCCATACCGCAAGAGCCGTGTCCTCGCCAGCCTCTTGGAGATGAAGCATCTGGTCCAGGCATCGTTCGTCCCTTGCGCTGGCCTAAAACGCCGTGATACCTCGCCCGCGAAGAACCCCTGTCGCGGAACTGCCCACCATGTCGAAAGCAAAAGCCGTCAAGAAAGTCGTGCTCGCCTATTCCGGCGGCCTTGATACCTCGATCATCCTGAAATGGCTGCAGACCGAGCTCGGCGCCGAGGTCGTGACCTTCACCGCCGATCTCGGCCAGGGTGGCGAACTGGAGCCGGCCAGGCGCAAGGCCGAGATGATGGGCATCAAGGACATCCGCATCGTCGATGTCCGCGAGGAGTTCGTATCCGATTTCGTCTTCCCGATGTTCCGCGCCAACGCCGTCTATGAAGGCACCTATCTGCTCGGCACCTCGATCGCCCGGCCGCTGATCTCGAAACATCTCGTCGAGATCGCAAAAGAGACCGGCGCCGATGCGATCGCCCATGGCGCCACCGGCAAGGGTAACGATCAGGTGCGTTTCGAGCTCTCAGCCTATGCGCTCAACCCCGACATCAAGGTCATCGCGCCCTGGCGCGACTGGTCGTTCAAGTCGCGCACCGATCTCATCAATTTCGCCGAGCAGCACCAGATCCCGGTGCCGAAGGACAAGAAGGGCGACGCGCCGTTTTCCGTCGACGCCAACCTTTTGCACTCCTCCTCCGAGGGCAAGGTGCTGGAGGATCCGTGGAGCGAGCCGCCGGAATTCGTCCACCAGCGCACCATCTCGCCGATGGATGCGCCGGATGAGGTCACCGAGATCGAGATCGAATTCCTCAAGGGCGACCCGGTTGCGCTCAACCGCAAGAAACTGTCGCCGGCAACGATGCTGGCGGCGCTGAACGATCTCGGCCGCGACAACGGCATCGGCCGGCTCGACCTGGTCGAGAACCGTTTCGTCGGCATGAAATCGCGCGGCGTCTACGAGACCCCCGGCGGCACCATTCTGATATCGGCCCACCGGGCGATCGAATCGATCACGCTCGACCGCGGAGCCGCCCACCTCAAGGACGAGTTCATGCCGCGCTACGCCGAGCTCATCTACAACGGCTTCTGGTTTGCGCCCGAGCGGCTGATGCTGCAGGCGATGATCGACAAGAGCCAGGAAGACGTCGAAGGCACCGTGCGGCTGAAGCTCTACAAGGGCAACGTGATTGTCACCGGCCGCAAGTCGAGGAAGACGCTCTATTCCGACGCGCTGGTCACCTTCGAGGACGACCGCGGCGCCTACGATCAGAAGGATGCCGAAGGCTTCATCCGCCTCAATGCGCTGAGGCTGCGGACGCTTGCCGCGCGCAATCGCAAGGGTTGATAGGCCCAATGCTTAGATGAGTTAGGAACCCGGTGAAGACGCCGGGTTTTATTTGGCGTCTCTAATATAATAGAAGCCGCGCTCTCAGATCGTTTCCTGTTTGACCTTTCCGTGGTTTAATCTTACTTCTCTTGCGGGTCGGAGGGCTTTGACAGTGAAAAACAGAATTTTTCTTCTGCTTGCGGCGGTGGCCGTCTTTACCGCGGGTCAATCCACCCAAGTCCCGGCGGGGCAAACATCCAAGTTCCATACCTGCAAAAGTTTTGACGGCCCCTTCCAGATTCCCGCTTCCCAGAAATGCCCGTTGAGCGGCTACGCGCAGGGTCCCAGAGTCCCGACGGTCATCGCGGACAAGCCAAAGGCGGCTACCCCGGCGCCGCGGAATTCCAAATTCCGTACCTGCAAAAGTTTTGACGGCCCCTTCCAGATTCCCATTTCCCAGAAATGCCCGTTGAGCGGCTACGTGCATTATTGAGCGTGATGTGCCCAGGCGCTTGGCCACGCTTGGAGCTGGTTTCCTGCCCGCGTTGGCTGTCCTGGCGAACTTGGCCGTCGCCAAAGCCAACGATGACCTCCCTCCCTCGACCTTCCCGCGCTGGTCGAGTGCAGGGCTGACGTTCCGACCTATAGTGGTTTTGCCCTTTGGCTGAGCGACCGCCCCGATGCGCCCGCAAAGCTCGACGTTTCTTCCGGCAATCCTTTCCTCAAGCAATATGAATTGCCGGCCCCGCTTCGCGTGTTCGGGCGCGAAACGGCGTCCGTCGTCCTTACTGCGACCGGGCCGATGGCGGTGTTGACGATGTTTCCGCGCCCGATCTCGCTCGAGCGCTCGGCGTCGCAGCGCAAATCTCAACGCCGGAAAAATTCCTCGGCGAGAAGATCATTCTCGAGAGCAGCGAGGAAGCGGACGGCATAACATTTTCCACCCGCATCGCCGTCAATGTCTCAACCGTCGATTCACATCCCGGCAAGGTGCTCGCCGGCTGTTCCTACGCGCTCGACGTGAAATAGAAAGCCCGGCGCATGGCCGGCTTTCGGTCGAATAGGGCAATTCCAGAAAAAGTGTGAAACGGTTTTTGCGTCAAAGAGATGGAACGGTTCGCCGTTTCCCTGAAACGGTAAACCGCTCTAGGATTTCTATCAGTCGGCATCGATCGCTGTGGCCATGCGGGCGATGGCCTGTTGATAGACGCTCGCGGAATTCCAGCCAGCGATTGCGCCCATATTCGCCTGCGCGCTCGCGCCGGCCCGCCAACCATGACTCTTGAGGAAGTTGGCGGTGGAAGCCAACGCAGTGCTCTTGTCGCGCAGATTTTTGTTTCCGACACCATACGTCAAAACATTTCCGGGCAGGAACTGCGTGTGGCCGATCTCGCCATGCGCGGCACCGACCGACGAGGCGCTCAACGCTCCGCGATCAACCAGCTTCAGGGCTGCAATGGCATGCGGATAGAAGAACTCCGGACGGCGACAGTCATAGGCCAGCGTTAAAATGGCGGAGACCGTATTCTGGTTGCCCATGGCGGAACCGAAGCCGGTCTCCATACCCCAGATGGCGAGCAACACGCCCGGCGACACGCCGTAATTCCGTTCGATCTTGTCGAACAGCGCAGCATTGGCCTTCTTCAGCGCACGGCCCCTGGCAATGATCGCGGACGCGCCACGGCGCTTCATGAAAGCTTCCACCGAGCCGCTGAAAGCCTTATGGATGGCGCGGTCGACGGAGATCGTCTTTGTCGCGTAGGTTGCGCGAGCCAGAGCGGCCAGACCCTTCGAGCCGACACCGTCGGCCTTCGCCTCCGCGGCGAACTCCGGTTTCCATGCCTCGAAGCCGGCGCCGCTCTTGCCACAGCTGGCCGCCGCCTGCGCGCCCGTCGCCAGCGCAAGCACCGCCACCACCGTGGCCACTACAAACATCTTCCCCTTGGCAAGAAATGCCATGCTGCTCTCCTGGTTGCCTGAATCACGTTCCCAATTGCGAACTTGCCTGCGAAACACCTGCTTGTCACTGCCCCGGACGCCGATGCACTCAATACAGCAGGAACCTCAAATCCACCACACTGGCGGACGCCCGGGAATTTGCCTACGATCAAGTAATTATTGTGGCGGGGACAGAATAAGCATGGAAGACGTTGATGTCGTGATCATCGGCGGGGCGCTGAGCGGTTTGTGTGCTATGCGGCGGCGCGGCCCGGCCGCTCGCAAGCGCGCGCCACGCTGATGCAGCCCGTGGCGGAAAAGATCTTCTTCGCCGGCGAGCATTTGGCCGGTCCGCTGATGCAGACCTGCGGCGGCGCCAGATTGTCGGGCGAGGCAGTGGCCAAGGAGGTCGTCGCCCAGCTTGCGGCAAAATAGCATCGGCCGGCAGGAACGTGGGCAGCTGACAGGCGTTTGGCGTTCTCCTGCTCGTATCGTCCTCCGCATTTCGAATGATTTGAGACGCCAATGAAGCTTTTCGACTGCCCGCATTGCGGCCACCGTCTCTATTTCGAGAACGCGCAATGCCTGAACTGCGCCAGCCTCGTGCTCTACGATCCCGAGCATGCGCGCTTCGCGCTGTCCGGCGCCGACGTCTTCCATTGCACCAATGCCGACGAATGCGCCTGCAACTGGATGGCGGAGCCCGGCCACGCCTTCTGCCGCGCCTGTGCGCTGAACCAGCTGATCCCGGATCTGTCGGTCGACGGCAACCGCCGCCGCTGGATCCGTGTCGAGGCGGCAAAGAAGCGTGCCGTCTATTCGCTGCTCGCCTTCGGCCTGCCGGTCGCACCCAAGCAGGACGTTGGCGACGAGATCGGTCTCGCTTTCGATTTTCTTGCCGATCCGATCGGCGGCGGTCCGGGCGGCGAACGTATCCTGACCGGTCATGACAACGGCCGGATCACGCTCAACGTCGCCGAGGCGGATTCGGCAGAGCGCGAACGGCGGCGCGTCGAGATGGGCGAGAACTACCGCACGCTGCTCGGCCATTTCCGCCATGAGCTCGGCCATTATTACTGGGACCGCCTGATCCGCGACGATTCGCAAAAGCTTGCCGGTTTTCGCGCTTTGTTCGGCGACGAGCGCGCCGGCTACGAACAGGCGCTGAAGACCTATTATGCCGATGGCGCGCCGCCCGACTGGCAGCAGCGCCATATCTCGGCCTATGCGACGTCGCACCCATGGGAGGACTGGGCCGAGACATGGGCGCATCACATGCACATCACCGACACGCTGGAGATGGTGCATGCCCTGAATTTCCCGCTCGGCCGGCTGGAAACCGTTGAAGCCAACGAGCTGCCGCGCGCCGATACCGGCGGCAAGCTGCAGCCGGCACCATCGGAACCCGCCTCCAGGCCAGAGCCTTTCGAAAGGATTCTCGACCGCTGGCTGGTGCTGTCGGAGGCGTCCAACTCGATCAACCGCTGCATGGGCCTGCCCGATCTCTATCCCTTCGTCATCTCGAACGTGGCGGCGCAAAAACTTGCTTTTGTTCACGAGCTTTTGACCGACCTGCCGAAAACGACTGGAACAAATCGTGAGCCGGCCGAAGCCTTTTAGCCGGAACGCATGCGGCTTTGCTTCGTTTTCCGTGCCAAGGGACTGTGAAACGGAGAGAAGACCATGAAACGCATATTGTTTCCGGCGGTGGCCGGAGCGCTCATAGCGATGTCGGGCTCTGCATTGGCCGACACCGCCGTCTCGGCCATCACTGATCTCAATGTACGCGCCGGCCCCGGCCCGCAATATCCGGTGATCGGCGTGCTCGCGGCCGGCCAGTCGGCGACGCTCGACGGCTGCATCGCCAACAGCAAATGGTGCACTATCGCCGCGGCTAACGGCCAGGGCTGGGTCTATTCCGACTATGTGACGGCCGATTTCGGCGGCAGCCGTGTGGTCCTGACACAGCGTCCGGCCAGCGCCGACATTGCCGTCGTGACGCCGCCCGCCGATAGCGCCGAATATTCCGACAGCTATACCGGAGCAATCGTCGCCGGCGAGGCGATCGAGCCTATCCGGAGACCGCCGGCCGAGATCCGTACCTATGTCCGTACGCATCGGCTCGATCCGGTCTATCTCGAGGGCGAGGTGGTCACGGGCGCGACGTTGCCCGACACCGTCGAGCTACGCGAGATTCCGGACTATGACTACCGCTACGTCTACGTGAACGGTCAGCCGGCGCTGATCGATCCGGACACAAGGCGCATCATGTACGTCGTGCGCTGACGTTACCAACAGGGCGGTCGCCCTGCAGTAGCGGCGGCCGCTCACAAACCCCGATATTGCCACAAGCCGGTATTGCCGCTGCAATACCGGTTTCCACATTGGGGCCGATGTTCTAGACCTTGCGAGCCGAAGCACCAGCCAGCGAGCCCGCGTGACGATCGACCCAACCGCCTTCCAACAGTACCGGCACACCGCCAACAACAAGACCACTTTGCCGCGGCTTCTGCTTGGAGCGGTGGTCGTCATCCTGTTCTGGCTCGGAACCACTGCCGCCGTGCTGTTCGGCGGCACCTATGCCTTTGCCGTTTGGCAGGCATCGTCTGGCACCGCCCCGCCAGGTGGAGGAGCGGTGCAGGATTTCATGGCCTCTCCTGCGGGCATCCTCGCGGCGCTGGCTTCATTTGCCGGAATCTGGCTCGGCCTTTGGGCTGCCATGCGCTGGATCCATCGCGAGAAGCTGACAGCCCTGATTGGCGTCAGCCGGCGCATTTCTTGGTCGGGGTTCCTGAAAGGACTGACTGCGGTGCTGATCACCTCGCTGCTTTCCGAGATCCTGCTTTATGGTTTGCAGCCCGACATCGCCCGCGGCGCGATCGGCCTGTCCGCGTGGCTTTCGTTCCTGATCCCGATCGCCGCCCTGACCTTTCTGCAGACATCGTCGGAGGAGATGCTGTTTCGCGGTTATCTGCTCAGGGGCCTGGCCAGCCGGTTTCAGAACCCTTTCATCTGGGCGCTGCTGCCGGGATTGCTGTTCACCTCCCTGCACTGGAGCCCAGGTTCGAGCGCTGCCATCAATGCCTGCGTGCTGGCCTCGATCGCCGCCTTTGCGCTGCTGCTGACGCTTCTGGTCTATGCAACCGGCAATCTCGGTGCCGGCTTTGGCGCCCATCTCGGCAACAATCTGACCGGCTTCCTGCTGATTTCGCACCAGCAAAGCTATAATTCCTTCGCCCTGTTCAACGCCAAGCCGCTCGAAGCCGCCGGCTGGACGACTTCAGACGCCGTCCTCATCGCTTCGATCGGCATCGTCAGTAGCCTGTTGACCGTTCTGCTGCTTTTACATCCGCGCTCACCGCTGAAGGTCGAGCCGGATATGGCGCGCGCCGGCAGCGTGCGCTGATGTGCATTGCCTGGTCGTCCTGAGCTATTTGACGCAAAGCTTGACCAAAGCTTGACTCTGCGGCCGATTTCCTGTCTACACGCCGCGAATTCCGCGACGAGTATTCCTCCGAGCAAACCGACCGGGACGCCGAAACCTCTTTGAGGTGAAGTGCTGTAAATCGATCCCGGAGGCCAACACCCGGCAGCGCTGTGCGCCCCCGGGTGCTTTTTGGCTTTGGGCTTTGCCCAGACCGGCTTTTGCTTGGACAGTTGGCGCGAACGCATTACCTCTCGGGCATCATCCGGGTGCCAGGGAAAAGGAAAAAGAATGTTTGAATCGCTACAGGAACGTCTTGGTTCGATCCTGAACGGCCTCACCGGCCGCGGCGCCTTGTCGGAGGCTGATGTCTCGGCGGCGCTGCGCGAGGTGCGCCGTGCGTTGCTTGAGGCCGACGTGGCGCTGGAAGTGGTGCGTTCCTTCACCGACAAGGTGCGCGAGAAGGCCGTCGGCGCCGCCGTGGTCAAGTCGATCAAGCCCGGCCAGATGGTCGTCAAGATCGTCCATGACGAGCTGGTCGAGATGCTCGGCGCCGAGGGCGTCGCCATCGACCTCAATGCACCGGCTCCGGTCGTCATCATGATGGTCGGCTTGCAGGGTTCCGGCAAGACGACGACCTCGGCCAAGATCGCCAGGCGCCTCGCCGACCGTCAAAACAAGAAAGTCTTGATGGCCTCGCTCGACACGCGGCGTCCCGCCGCGCAAGAGCAGCTCCGCCAGCTCGGCGAGCAGGTCAAGGTCGCCACATTGCCGATCGTCGCCGGCCAGACGCCGGTCGATATCGCCCGCCGCGCCGTGCAGGCGGCCAAGCTCGGCGGCCATGACGTCGTCATCCTCGACACCGCCGGCCGCACCCATATCGACGAGCCGTTGATGGTCGAGATGGCCGACATCAAGAAGATGTCGTCGCCGCACGAGATCCTGCTGGTCGCCGATTCGCTGACCGGCCAGGACGCCGTCAATCTGGCAAAAAGCTTCGACGAGCGCGTCGGCATCACCGGCCTCGTGCTGACCCGCATGGACGGCGACGGCCGCGGTGGTGCGGCGCTCTCGATGCGCGCCGTCACCGGTAAGCCGATCAAGCTGATCGGCACCGGCGAAAAAATGGACGCGCTGGAGGAATTCCACCCCAAGCGCATCGCCGACCGCATCCTCGGCATGGGCGACATCGTCAGCCTCGTCGAAAAGGCGGCCGAGAACATCGACGCCGAACAGGCCGCGGCGATGGCCAGGAAGATGCAGTCGGGCAAGTTCGACCTGAACGACCTCGCCGGCCAGCTTCAGCAAATGTCGAAAATGGGTGGCATGGGTGGCATCATGGGCATGATGCCCGGCATGGGCAAGATGAAGGACCAGATGGCCGCCGCCGGGCTCGACGACAAGATGTTCGGTCGCCAGCTCGCCATCATCTCGTCGATGACCAAGGCCGAGCGCGCCAACCCCGATATTCTGAAGCACTCGCGCAAGAAGCGCATCGCCGCCGGCTCGGGTACCGACGCGGCCGAAATCAACAAACTGTTGAAGATGCATCGCGGCATGGCCGACATGATGAAGGCGATGGGCGGCAAGGGCAAAGGCGGCGGCCTGATGCGCGGCATGATGGGCGGCCTCGCTTCCAAGATGGGGCTCGGCGGCATGATGCCTGGCGGCGCAGGCGGCATGATGGGCGGCGGCATGCCGGACCTCTCCAAGGTGGACCCCAAGCAGCTCGAAGCCTTGCAGAAGCAGGCCCAGGCGGCCGGGCTCGGCGGCATGAAGGGCCTGCCCGGTGGTTTTCCCGGTGGCGGTGGCCTGCCTGGGCTGCCCGGTGGCATGAAACTTCCCGGCCTGCCGGGCGGTGGCGGGCTGCCTGGCCTCGGCAAGAAGAAGTGAGGGCGCCATGAACGAAGAGAAGGACATGGCGGACGCGCGTGCGGCGCTGGCCAATTATCGCGCCTCGATCGACAATATCGACGCGGCGCTGATCCACATGCTGGCCGAGCGCTTCCGCTGCACCAAGGCAGTCGGCGTGCTGAAGGCGGAACATGGCCTGCCGCCTGCCGATCCGGCGCGCGAGCAGGAGCAGATCGCCCGTCTTCGCCAACTGGCGAAGGACGCCCATCTCGACCCGGATTTCGCGGAGAAATTCCTGAACTTCGTCGTCCGCGAAGTGATCCGCCATCACGAGCAGATCGCCGCATCCAACGGCGTAGCGAAAACCGGCTGAGGACCAGCCACCAACCGATCAACCGAATCAGAGCTTTTAGGAGAAAAGAAATGCCACTGAAAATCCGATTGGCCCGTGCGGGCTCGAAGAAGCGTCCCTATTACCATGTCGTCGTCGCCGACGCGCGTTCGCCGCGCGACGGCCGTTTCATCGAGTCGCTCGGCTCGTGGAATCCGCTGCTGCCCAAGGACGGCGAACGCGTCAAGGTCGACGCCGAGCGCGTCAAGCATTGGCTGTCGCATGGCGCCCAGCCGACCGACCGCGTGCTGCGCTTCCTCGATGAAGCCGGCATCGCCAAGCGCGAAGCCCGCTCCAACCCGAACAAGGCCGAGCCCGGCAAGAAGGCGCAGGAGCGCGCAGCCTTGCTGAAGAAGGCGCAGGAAGATGCCGCCGCGGCCGTTGCCGCCGCCGCAGCCGCGCCGGCCGAGGCGGAAGCCGCCAGCGCCGAATAAATCATCTCCACAACCACGAAACGGCGGGCCCTGCCCGCCGTTTTGCTATTGCATCCATATGATGCGGCCCGATCAATAGCCTTCCGGGCAACTCGCAACGTAGACACGACCGTTGCGATCGCGATAACGGCATTGGCCGCTTTCGCTGGCACGGCCGATCAGTGCACCGGCCAAAGCGCCGGCCGCACCGCCGATCACCGCGCCCTTGGTCGGGTTGCCGGCCACCGCAGCGCCGACCGCCGCACCGCCCAGGCCACCAACTGCCGCGCCTTGCTCAGTACGGGAGCAGGCACCGAGCGGGACCAGCAAGGCCATCAAGATCATCACCTTTTTCATTGTCGTTCCTCTCCAACAGGGTGCCGTCCTCGCCGCTGCACCCCCTAACTCGCAACCAGGCGATTTGATCCAAAGAAGAAGATCGGCTGCCGCCCGGCGGCGCTCAATTTGATCCAAAGAGTAGAAAGGCGGCGGCAGACCGCGCCCGCTCTGGCGGCGTGGCCACCATCGAACGGCTTTCGATGTCGCCGCTATTGGCTGAACGGGAACAACGCGCGCACCCTTGGATCGCGCAGATACAGGCCACCCCAGAGGACGGCGCCGAGATAGACGCCGAACAGTATGTGCGAGAACAAAGGGCTGCCGATACGCACATGCGTGGCGACGGCGCCGCCGAGATAGGCGGTGAGCAGGATGGCGCCGAGCACCGAGGTGCGTGGCAGCGCGTAAAGCGCTGTCGAGACCAATCCAATGGTGCCGAGCATGCGCGAGACATTGGCATCGGCCGGCCAGCCGAGCTGCACCATGGTCTGGGTGACGATTTCGAGCGGCGGTAGCTTGATGACGCCGTCGAAGATCATGAACAGCACGATGACGGCGCTGAGCACGCGGCTGGTCCACAGGGCACGCGGTGAGACGGGTGCTGCCTGAGACATGGTCATTGATGTTCCCTCCGGTCGTTGTGAGCACTGGCTCCTTCGCCAGCTCGAACCAAGGACGCGGCCCATGACGGCGATCCGACATGCCTCCAGTTCTTTTTCACTCCGGGGGACGGCGACCTCGGATGTACAAGTTCAGCCGGCAACGAACCTGGCAAGTCCACCTTGCGAGGTGAGATGGAGGGCGTTATTGAAAATCCGTAGGGGTGTCTTCCGACGCTCGACGGAAGCCGCCGCCTGATCGCACAACGAAAGCAACCGATGGCCGGAGAGACCGACCTGAAACAGTTGCTGGCGGCAATGACGCCGGAATTGCTTGCCGGCGTTCATGTCTTCACCACGTTGCCACCCGATGCGCCCGTTCCCGACAGGCTCCACCCGGTGATGCTATTTCGCGAGCGCGAGGGCACGACGCTGATCGTGCTTGAAGACCATGCCAAGGCCGCTGGACTGAAAACCGTGTTCCGCTGCCGGATGCTGACGCTGAACATCCATTCGTCGCTGGAAGCGGTCGGCTTCCTCGCCGCCATCACCGCGCGGCTGGCCACCGCCGGCATCGGCGTCAATCCGGTCTCGGCCTTCTACCACGACCATTTGTTCGTGCCCGCCGACCGGGCGGAGGAGGCGCTGAAGTTGCTGTTGGACCTAGCGGAGGAGAACCGGCTGTGACGCCGTCGCCTTGCTGCCTATTTGGACGCCTGTGCCCCTCATCCGCCTTCCGGCACCTTGTCCCCGTGAACGGGGAGAAGGGCGCTAACGGCCGAAGGCCGAGCCCGCGACTGCGGGCCGCCGGCCTTCCGGCGCCCCCGCGGAGGCCAGCCGCGTAGCGGCTATACGGCCGTGAGCGAAACAACCGCCAAAGGCCGAGCCCGCGACTGCGGGCCGCCGGTCGTCCGGTGCCCCCGCGGAGGGCCAGCCGCGACAGCAGCGATACGGCCGTGAGCGGAAAAGCAAGCTGAGCAAAAATCGCGGCCGAAGGCCGAGCCTGCGACCGCAGGCCGCCGGTCGTCCGGCGTCCCCGCGGAGGCCAGCCGCGCTAGCGGCGATACGGCCGTGAGCGAACTATGCCGCCTTCTTCTTCGGCTGGATCAGCCCGCGCTCGACCAGCAGCTCGGCGATCTGCACCGCATTGAGTGCCGCGCCCTTGCGCAGATTGTCGGAGACGATCCACATCGACAGGCCGTTGTCGATGGTCGAGTCCTCGCGGATACGCGAGATGAAGGTGGCGTCCTCGCCGGCCGATTCCAGCGGCGTGATGTAGCCGCCGTCCTCGCGCTTGTCGATGACCTGGCAGCCCGGCGCCTCGCGCAGGATCTCGCGCGCCTCATCTGCGGTGATCGGCTTCTCGAACTCGATGTTGACCGCTTCCGAATGGCCGATGAACACCGGTACGCGCACGCAGGTCGCCGTCAGCTTGATCTTCGGGTCGAGCATCTTCTTGGTCTCGGCCACCATCTTCCACTCTTCCTTGGTGAAGCCGTCGTCGAGGAAGACGTCGATATGCGGGATGACGTTGAAGGCGATACGCTTGGTGAACTTCTTGACGTCGACCTGGTCGGCGACAAACACCGCGCGCGTCTGCGTGAACAATTCGTCCATGCCTTCCTTGCCGGCGCCGGAGACCGACTGGTAGGTGGCGACGACGACGCGCTTGATGGTGGCCGCGTCATGCAGCGGCTTCAGCGCCACGACCAGCTGCGCCGTCGAGCAGTTCGGGTTGGCGATGATGTTCTTGCGCGTGAACAGCGAGATCGCATCCGGGTTCACTTCCGGAACGATCAGCGGCACGTCCTGGTCGTAACGGAAGGCCGACGAATTGTCGATGACGACGCAGCCCTGCTTGCCGATCTTCGGCGACCATTCCTTGGAGACGTTGCCGCCGGCCGACATGATGCAGATGTCGGTGTCTGAAAAATCATATTGGTCGAGCGCCCTGACCTTCAGCGTGCGGTCGCCGAACGACACTTCCGTGCCCTGGCTGCGCCGCGAGGCCAGCGCCACCACCTCGCTCACCGGAAAGCCGCGTTCCTCCAGTATGTTGAGCATTTCCCGGCCCACATTGCCCGTGGCGCCGACGATCGCAACCTTGAAACTCATCGAAATCTCCTGTCCCTCTCCGCTCGGTTCTGGAGAAAACCCGCCGGCCGATGCGGGTTTCAACCCCCGGGCCGGACCCGGGAGAGGGTGGTTAGGCCAAGGGAATCAGACCGTTTTGGTGGTCGTTTTGCCGGTTTTTTTGAGCAAGAACGTGATTTTGCTGGAACGAGGAGACGCAGCGACGCGCCCGGCCCAATGGTTCGCATTGGGGCCGGGGATGTCGAAGGCAGAAAGCGCCATCAAAAGGCCGCGCATCGAAAACTATCCCGTTCGGTGCCGGCTTTTACGCGGTTTACGTCTAGAGTCAATCGCAACCAGGCCGACCCGCCCGCCCTGTACAATGACGGCGGCACCAAGTACGAACGAGCATCGTCTGGCTCGTGGCGCCCGTCTGTGGCGCTTGCCGACATTTGACCCGTCGCCGGGTATTCAGAATCCGAATTTCGAAAGAGCAAGATGTCCAATTTCGAAGCTATTGTTCCCGCGCTGGCAAAGGCGCTGGAAAAACGCGGCTATGTCGAGCTGACGCCGGTGCAGAAGGCCGTTCTCGAGCTTGGCCAGGCCGATGCGCTGGTTTCGGCCCAGACCGGCTCCGGCAAGACCGTCGCCTTCGGTCTGGCTTTGGCGCCGACCCTTCTCGATGGCGCGGAGCGCTTTTCCCACGCGGCGGCACCCCTGGCGCTGGCCGTGGCGCCGACGCGGGAGTTGGCCCTGCAGGTAACGCGCGAGCTGGAATGGCTCTACGAACTGACCGGCGCCACGGTGGCGTCCTGTGTCGGCGGCATGGACATGCGCACCGAACGGCGCGCGCTGGAGCGCGGCGCCCATATCGTCGTGGGCACGCCCGGCCGCCTGCGCGATCACATCACCCGCAATTCGCTCGACATGTCGGCGCTCAAGGCAGTGGTGCTCGACGAGGCCGACGAGATGCTCGATCTCGGCTTTCGCGAGGATCTGGAATTCATCCTCGATGCCGCACCCGCCGATCGCCGCACGCTGATGTTTTCCGCGACCGTGCCGCGCTCCATCGCCACGCTGGCCAAAGGCTACCAGCGCGATGCGGTACGCATCTCGGCCTCCGGTGAGGAAAAGCAGCATCTCGACATCGAATACCGGGCGCTGAGCGTCGCCCAGGCGGATCGCGAAAACGCCATCATCAACGTGCTGCGCTTTTACGAGGCCAAGAACGCGCTGGTGTTCTGCAACACGCGCGCCGCCGTCAACCATTTGACGGCGCGCTTCAACAATCGCAACTTTTCCGTCGTGGCGCTGTCCGGCGAGCTTAGCCAGAACGAGCGCAGCCACGCGCTACAGGCGATGCGCGACGGCCGCGCCAAGGTCTGCATCGCCACCGACGTCGCGGCACGCGGCATCGACCTGCCCAATCTCGAGCTGGTGATCCATGCCGACCTGCCGACCAACCCGGAAACGCTCCTGCACCGAAGCGGACGCACGGGTCGTGCGGGACGCAAGGGCGTCAGCGCGCTGATCGTGCCCAATAGTGCCCGCAGGCGCACCGAGCGGCTGCTGCAAAGTGCCGGCCTTGCGGCAACCTGGGCGAGCCCGCCGTCGGCCGACGACGTGATACGGCGCGACGACGAGCGCATTCTCGCTGATCCGGTCTTCAGCGAGCCTATGAAGGATGAGGAGCGCGGCTTCGTCGAGGCGCTTCTCGATCAGCACGGGCCCGAACAGGTTGCTGCCGCCTTCGTGCGGATGTGCCGCTCCAGCCACTCGGCGCCGGAGGATCTTCTCGACGTGGCAGCGTTCACGCCGTCGGGCGAAAAATTTGCGCGGCGGGACGAGACACCGAGCCGCCGCGACGATTTCGGCGACAGCGTCTGGTTCTCGCTGTCGGTCGGACGCCGGCAGAATGCCGAGCCGCGCTGGCTGATCCCGATGCTGTGCCGGACAGGCGGCATTTCCAAGCGCGAGATCGGCGCCATCAAGATGCAGCCGGAGGAAACCTTCGTGCAGATCGCGGCGGACTGGGCCGAGCGTTTCCTCGCTGCGATCGGCCCCGACCGGAAGCTGCAGGGCAACATTGCGGTCAAGCGGCTGGACGGCACGCCGGATTTGTCGCGGGCCGGCTATCAGGAACCACGGCCCGACAAGAAGCCGCACCGCGGCAAGCGCACCTTCGATCAGAACACGCCCAAATTCGAGAAGCGCGCACCGGCCGACCAGCGCCCGGCATTCGAGGCGAAGCCCTGGGCCGGGAAACCGGCCAAGGCGAAGTTCGAAGGCGGACCTGCGAAACACAAGAAATCGAAGAACGGCCGGGGTAAATAGCCAGCACTCTCCATTTCCGCACGCCCCTTGCGGTCTGCCGGAACTTTGCACAGTCTGGGGCGGGGAAATGGGGGTGGGCAGGACATGCGCGGCGAAGTTCTTCATTACGACGAAGACCAGGGTTTCGGCTTCATCACCGGAGCCGACGGCAACCGCTACACTTTGGCGCGCGAAGATTTGCGCCGCGAAGCATCGGTTGCCGGAGGTACGACCGTCGAATTCCAGCCGGCTGGCGGACGGGCACGCGATGTTTTTGCGATCCGCGCCCAACCTGCCAGCGCGCCCACCGACGCCTCCACTGTAACCGCCGCGCCGTCTCAGGCCGGCAATGCGCCAGCGGCACGTCAGCCGCAACATTTCGGCCGTTCCGCTGAACAAAGTCCGGCCGAATCGGCCGGCCTGTGGAGCTACTTCTGGCGGGGTCTGACCGAGAATTACTTCAACTTCGCCGGCCGTGCCCGCCGCAAAGAGTATTGGGGCTATTGTCTGTTCTGGACGATCGCGCTGATCGTGGTCATAGGACTCGGCGTCTTTATCGACCACGCCATGGGCAATCTCGACAACAGTGAATTGCCGGCAGTGACGGTCGGCCTTTCCGGTCTCTTCCTGCTGGCGACAGCCCTGCCGTGGTTCGGGCTGAACGTGCGTCGCCTGCACGATACCGGCCTGACCGGCTGGCTCTTCCTGCTCTTCCTGATCCCGACCTTCGGCACCGTGATCATCCTGATCTTTGCGCTGATCCCGACCCAGCCGCGCGAGAACAAGTGGGGTCCGGTGCCGGCGGGCGTCGGGGTTTAGCGATCGCCTTCAGCGCCTCGCTCGAAAGCCTGAGGAAGACCTTCTGGCCCTGGCGCTCCGCGCCGAGTCCGACGTAGAAGCGCAGCGCGCCTTCGTTCCAGTCCTCCGTGGTCAGATCGATACGGCCGATGCCTTCGCGCATGCAATTGCCGGCGAGGAATGCCATCAGCGCTCGACCGACACCGTCATCGCGGGCGGTATCGCGCACGAACAGGTCCTTGAGGAACAGCAGCCGCTCGAGATCGATGCCGGGATGCGCGATCGCAACCGAGGCCAGCCCGCAAACTTCGCCATCGACGAAGGCGAGCGCAAAATGCGGATAGGATGGGCTTTCGTCGCCAAGCCATTTCTGCGCCGCCGACAAAACCTGGCTGGCGTCGAGTGGCGGTTACCGGTAATGCACCGCCATTTCGCAAAGCACGGTGGCGAGTGCCGCCGCATCCCCAGTCGTCGCCCAGCGGACGCCGACCGCCATAGGATCAGCCCAGGAACTTGGCGATGATCGCGTCGCCCATCTCAGCGGTGCCGACCTCGGTCATCCCCGGCGAATGAATATCCCTGGTGCGCAAGCCCTGATCGAGCACGGCGGCGATCGCGCCTTCCAGCCGGTCGGCCTCTTCAACCATGCCGAAGGAATAGCGCATGCACATGGCGAAGGAGGCGATCATGGCGATCGGATTGGCGATGCCCTTGCCGGCGATGTCGGGCGCCGAGCCGTGCACCGGCTCGTAGAGCGCCTTGCGCTTTTTTGTCTTCGCATCCGGCGCGCCGAGCGAGGCCGACGGCAGCATGCCGATCGAGCCGGTCAGCATGGCGGCGATGTCGGACAGCATGTCGCCGAACAGATTGTCGGTGACGATGATGTCGAACTGCTTCGGCCAGCGCACCAGCTGCATGCCGCCAGCATCGGCCAACATGTGATCGAGCTTGACGTCGGCATACCTGGCCTTGTGCGTCTGGGTGACGACCTCGTTCCACAGCACGCCCGACT
Source organism: Mesorhizobium sp. M0633 (assembly GCF_040320645.1). Taxonomy (NCBI): domain Bacteria; kingdom Pseudomonadati; phylum Pseudomonadota; class Alphaproteobacteria; order Hyphomicrobiales; family Phyllobacteriaceae; genus Mesorhizobium; species Mesorhizobium sp. M0633. Next base: position 6,028 of record NZ_JAMYQC010000024.1, on the reverse strand, counting down.
TCATCACATTGCGCTTTTCCATCGAGGTGACTTGGTTCTTGCGCGTGCGCGCCAATTCGAAGGCAACGCCCGAAATGCGCTCGATCTCGAACGTATCGTATATTTGGGTGTCGATGCCGCGCTTCTGGCCGTTGCCGAGGTCGATGATCTGCTTAGGCTCGCCGAAATAGACGCCGCCGGTGAGCTCGCGCACGATCAGGATATCGAGCCCCTCGACCACCTCCTGCTTCAGCGAGGAGGACGCCGCCAGCGCCGGATAGCAGATTGCCGGCCTGAGATTGGCAAACAGCTCCATGTCCTTGCGCAGCCGCAGCAGACCCGCCTCCGGGCGCACCTCGTAAGGCACGGCATCCCATTTCGGCCCGCCGACGGCGCCGAACAGCACCGCGTCCGCCGCCATTGCCTTGGCCATGTCGGCATCGGAGATCGCCGCGCCATGTGCGTCGTAAGCGCAACCGCCGACAAGGCCCTCATCGGTGACGAAATCGCTGCCGAGCCTGTCGTTCATGGCGGCGATCAATTTCTTCACCTCGGCCATCGCCTCGGGGCCGATGCCGTCGCCGGCAAGCAGGAGAAGATTTTTCGAAGCCATGAGAACCGTCCCGATTGTGTCGTGAGCCGCGGCCTTGCTAAACGCCAAGCAGCCGGCGCGCAAGCCCGCGGTTCAGAGCATCGGACCCAAAAAGTGGAAACCGGTTTTGGGAGAATCCGATGCTCAAGACAAAACGCCTACAGATGCGAAAGGATATTGACCAGCCTGCCGAACGGGTCGCGTACGAAGAAGCGCCGCACGCCCCAGGGTTCGTCCGCCGGACCGTATTCGATGGCAAAGCCGGCCGTCCTCATGCTTTCAAGCGCGGCATCGACGTCGTCGACTTCGATAGAGATGTCCGGCACCGGCGTTCCTGATCCCCCTTCGGCCATGAAACTGACCTGCACGGACATCGTCTCTTGCGAGCCGTAGGTAGCGATCCAGCCCATATTCATCTTGAGATCGAGGCCGAGCACATCCTGATAGAAGGGTTTTGCCGCCGCGATATCCTGCGTGTCTATGTTTGCAACGATGCGCCTGACCTTCACCATGGGCCGATCCTCGTGCTAACCGTGTCGTTGTCGCAACCGTGACAGGCATCAGGCTGTGCGCCGCAGCGCCGTCACCTCGATCTCGATCTTCATCTCCGGCTTGTTGAGCTGGCACACGATCATCGTTGCCGCCGGCCTGATCTCGCCAAAGGCCTCGCCGAGGATCGGGAACACCACATCCACGAAAGCCGCATCGGTGATATAGTAATGTGCCCGCACCACATCGGCCATCTCGAAGCCGCCGTCCCCGAGCGCCTTGGCGATCGTCGCCAGGCAATTGCGCGTTTGTGCCTCTACGGTCTCCGGCATCGACATGGTCGCATAATCGTAGCCGGTCGTTCCGGACACGAAACACCAGTCGCCCTGCACCACGGCGCGCGAATAGCCGGCGGTCTTCTCGAAGGGCGAACCGGTGGAGATCAGTTTTCGCATAGGTCCTCCTTTTTTGCAGCGTAGGCGGTTTGGCGAAAGCGGCGGTGGCGGCCGATCTCCCCCCAAGTGGGGAGATGTCCGGGGCGCGCGAAGGATCGCGGCAGAACGATCTAATTCGCCGACCCCAGCGCCTTGTCCAGCGCTTCCTTGACGTCGGCCGGCCATGTACTCACCGCTGGCCACGCGTCCGGCTCGGGCTTGTCGCCGCGGCGGGCGAAATAGAGCTTCTGGTTGACCGGGTCAACGGCCATGAAGCCGTCATTGCCGCCGCAATCATGCGGCACGCAGCCGCTGGCAAAAAAGGCGCCCGAAGCGGTCTCCTCAGTACCGCCGCCGACCAGCAGGCTGGTCGCCATGTCGGGCATGTCCTTGCCGAGCAGCGTCTCGGCTAGCCTGTAGACGGCCTCGTTGTGAAAGGCATCAATGATATTGTCGTATTTCGACGGATCGACGTCTTTCCAGTCGGTGCCCGGCTCCGGCATGTAGGTCAGATTACCGGACGTCGTCAGTCCGTCCGTCGGCGACCATTGCAGCGCCGGCTTGGAATCACCCGGCAGCAGATAGGGCACGAAATAGATGGCCCTGTCGGAGATCGCGGCCGGCGGCGCGCCGCATTCATCCTGCTCGACCGTGGTCGTCTGGATCGTGCCGCCTTCCGGCTTCCACACGATCACCTTGGCCGGGCCGCATTGATTGCCGCCGTCGCCGACATCGACCAGCGCCACCTTAACGCCGCCGACCTCGACGATCTTGTCGAAGAAGACGTCGTAATTGCGCGCCAGTTCCTTGCCGTCGAAGGCGAGCACCCGTTCCCCGTACTCTTCCTCCTGGGTGACAGTCAGTTGGCCGCCCTCGAACGGGATCGGCGCCTGTTTGTCATTGTCGGCTAGGGCCGCATTGCTCAACGCGCCCTGGTCGGCGGCCCCGCCGGACGCATCGTCAGCCGGCACGAGCACCATGTCGGTCTGTGCATGCGCGCCTGCGACCGGCATCAGAATCCACGCCAGCGCGCAGGCCCCGGCAAGAAGCGAACGTGTCATGACTGTCCCCTCCGTTCAGCCGCCACGAACCCGGCCTGTCGCGGCCAGGTCATCGTACCGCTCAGGCCCAGGGGCGCTCAGCAGCGTTCTTCTTCTCGAACGAAGCGATGGCGCCGGCCTTCTCCATGGTCAGGCCGATATCGTCGAGGCCGTTCAAGAGGCAGTGGCGCTTGAATTCGTCGAGGTCGAACTTGACCACGCCGCCGTCCGGCCCGCGGATTTCCTTGGCTTCGAGATCAACCGACAGCGTCGCGTTGGAACCGCGCGAGGCATCGTCTATCAGCTTCTCCAGGTTTTCCGGGCTGACGGTGATCGGCAAGATGCCGTTCTTGAAGCAGTTATTGTAGAAAATGTCGGCGAACGAGGTCGAGATGACGCAGCGGATGCCGAAATCGAGCAGCGCCCACGGCGCATGTTCCCGGCTCGAGCCGCAGCCGAAATTGTCGCCGGCGACCAGGATCTGCGCCTTGCGGTAGGCCGGCTTGTTGAGCACGAAGTCCGGGTTTTCCGAGCCGTCGTCCTTGTAACGCATTTCGGCGAACAGGCCGGTGCCGAGCCCCGTGCGCTTGATCGTCTTGAGATAATCCTTGGGGATGATCATGTCGGTGTCGACATTGACGATCGGCATCGGCGCGGCGACACCGGTGAGCTTGGTGAATTTTTCCATGGTTCTTGCCCGTCTTCTTCTCGTTGCGGGGAATTGCTGGCGCTCGGTTTACACAATGCCGCGGGCAAATAAAAGACGGCTGATTTTGGACTTCCGTCGTCGATCGAAACACAAAATCGGTACAAAACAGCTTCAAAACCACCAGCCCATGGTGCACTTTTGTCGACATGACAACGCGATCCACGATCCTTTACGCCAGCGAACCGGGCCTCGGCATCGCCGAGTTCCGCCGCGTTCTGGTGGAATCCGGCCTCGGCGAGACACGGCCCGTCGATGATCATGCCCGTTTGAAGGCGATGCTCACGAGTGCCGACCTGGTGCTCACCGCGCGCATCGATGCACCGGGCAAGCCGCTGGTTGGTGTCGCTCGCGGCATCACCGACTTTTCCTGGGTCTGCTATATCTCCGAGCTCGCTGTTTCTGCATCGGCGCAAGGGCTGGGTATCGGCAAGGGCCTGATGGATGAGGCACGCCGGCAACTCGGACCTTCCGTTGCCATCAGCCTGATCTCCATGCCCGACGCCGTCGGCTTCTATGAGCGTATCGGCATGGAGCGCATGCCCAACGCATTCTGGTTCGGCCGCAAGCGCTGAAATCCACTCCCAGCGACCTCAACCCGCGCATTCTTGGCTAGGGTTCTGCCTCTTGACATGCAACCAAATGGTTGCATATTAGAGTCATGAGCATGGATGCCGTCTTTCGCGCCTTGGCCGACCCGACACGCCGGCAATTGCTGGACAGCCTTCATGCCAGGAACGGGCAGACGCTGAACGCGCTGTGCGGTGAGATGGACATGACGCGCCAGGCGGTGACCAAGCATCTGGCGATCCTGGAAGAAGCAAACCTCGTCACCACCATCCGCAAGGGACGCGAGAAGCAACATTATCTGAATTCCGTTCCCATCAACGAGATCGCCGAACGCTGGATCGGCAAATTCGAGCGGGGGCGACTGGGCGCCCTCAGCGATTTGAAGAAACGCCTCGAAAGGGAAGACTGATGAGCAACATTTTCGTTTATGTCACCTACATCCGCACCTCGCCCGAAAAACTCTGGCAAGCACTGACCGAGCCGGAGTTCCAGCGGCAATATTTCCTCGGCGCCCAGATGCTAAGCGACTGGAAACAAGGTTCGGCGTGGAAGATGGTTTACACCGACGGCCGCGTCACCGACAGCGGCGAGGTCCTCGAGATCGATCCACCCAAGCGCATCGTGCTCAAATGGCGCAACGAGTTCATGCCCGAGGTCAAGGCGGACGGCTACACACGCTGCACCTTCGCCATCGAGCAGGAGGGCGAGATGATGAAGCTCGCCATCACACACGAAGCCGATGGACCGCACAAGCTGCTTGGCCATGTGGCGAACGGCTGGCCGCTCATCCTGTCCAGCCTGAAGAGCTTGCTCGAAACCGGCAAAGGCCTGTCGCGCCCGGCGTCGAAGGCTTGAGGTCGTTTCGATAGCGAAACGTTTCTGGAGGACAGGTGATGCACGGTTCCGCGGTGCACAGCATGACCAATGGCGAGACCGTCATGGCGAGCGCCGATGTTTGCGCGCCGCCCGAGCGGATCTTTGACGCGCTCGTTACACGCGAGGTCGAGCGCTGGTGGGTCCGCCAAGACCTACCGGATGACCGGATGGGCGGCCGACCTCCGCGTCGGCGGCCGCTGGAGCATCACCGTCGAGACGGCGGCCGGCAGACACCTGCCCGCCAGTGGCGAATTCCTGGAGATCGAAGAGCCGCGCCGGATCGTGCAGACGCGCAGATACGACTGGGATCATCCGACGCTTGGCCGCCGCGAAACCAAAGTCGCCTGGCTGCTGGAGCCGATCGCCGGCGGCACGCGCGTCACCATCTGCCATGGCGGCTTTGCCGGCCTCGCTGACGCTGCAACAGAGCACGCGGAAGGCTGGGGTAGGGTGCTGGGCTGGCTTCAGGCGTATCTTGGTGCAGGCGGCTTGGTGGCGGCCTAACCCAACGGTAGCATCCCTTCGCGCAAGCGTTAAATTACATTCAATTCCCGGAACGGCCGCCCGTCGGCGATCCGGCTGTACCCGAACGCCGAGCAATCCACCGTGCGATAGCCGCCATGCACGATCAGTTCGGCCAGCGCCTTGCCGACCGCCGGAGCCTGCTGCAAGCCGTGGCCGGAAAAACCGTTGGCGAAGAGGAAATTGCCGACCTCGGGATGCGGGCCGATCACCGCGTTCTGGTCGAGCGTGTTGTAGTCGTAATGGCCGACCCAGGCGCGCGTCGGCTTGATCGCCTCGAAGGCCGGAATGCGGGTCGCCAGCACCGGCCAGATCACCTCTTCGAACAGCGGCCAGTCGGGGTCGAAGTCGGCGGGGTCGGCCGGTCCTTCGCCCTCTTCCGGCTCGGCGCCGCCGGTGATGTAGACCGAGCCCTCCGGCCGGACATAGATGCCGCTCGGGTCGACCAGCAGCGGCATGTCGTCATATTTTTCGCGCGCCTCGAAGACGAAGACATTGCGCTTGCGCGGCTCCACCGGCAGCGCCAGCCCGGCCATTGCTGCCACCTTGCCGGCATTCGGCCCGGCGGCGTTAACGACGGTGCCGGCCTCGAGCCGCTCGCCATTGTCGAGGGTCACACCGGCGACGCGCTTCCCCTGCCGCTCGATACCGGTCACCGACGCAGTGATGAAATCGATGTTCTTGCTTCGCAGTGCCTTGCGGAACAGCATCAGCATAGCATGCGCGTCGAACCAGCCTTCGCCGCTGCGGCCATAGGCGCCGGCGGAAATGCCCTCGACCGACAGCCACGGAAAGCGGCGGACGAGCGCCTCGGCATCCT
>NZ_JAMYQC010000023.1:0-105818 GCF_040320645.1 Mesorhizobium sp. M0633 | reverse complement strand
GGTCGATGCCATACCAAGCCGTCGAAAACTGCTTTCCCGGCCTTCAAAAAAGCCCCATTAACTCACCAACCAGGATTTCGCTTCCCGTGCAAAGCCCTCCTTGTGGGAGAAGGTGGATCGGCGCGCAGCGCCGAGCCGGTTGAGGGGTGTTGGAAGAAATGAGGCGCAGGCGTTCCTTGGAACACCCCTCATCCGACCGAGCTTCGCTCGGCCACCTTCTCCCACAAGGGGAGAAGGAGAAGCGCAAACCCTTGCCGCTCCCGGCTGCATCGGTTAGGACACCCGCGCCGTGGAAATCGGTTATTTAACCGATCCCCGGAGCGCCACGAAACACCGAGTACCCATCCCATGGCCGACAAATCCGAAAAGATGAAAGCGCGCCTGCCGCGTGGCTTTGTCGACCGCGGCGCCGACGATCTGCGCGCCGTCGAGAAGATGATGGCGACGATCCGCTCGGTCTTTGAGCTTTACGGTTTCGAGCCGGTCGACCAGCCGCTGATCGAATACACTGATGCGCTCGGCAAATTCCTGCCCGACCAGGACCGGCCGAACGAGGGCGTGTTCTCGTTCCAGGACGATGACGACCAGTGGCTGTCGCTGCGCTACGACCTGACCGCGCCGATGGCGCGCTTTGTCGCCGAGAATTTCGAGCGCCTGCCGAAACCATATCGCAGCTATCGCTCCGGCTGGGTGTTCCGCAACGAGAAGCCCGGCCCCGGCCGCTTCCGCCAGTTCATGCAGTTCGACGCCGACACGGTCGGCACGCCGGGCGTTGCCGCCGATGCCGAGATGGCGATGATGATGGCCGATGTGATGGAGGCGCTCGGCATCAAGCGCGGCGATTACGTCGTCCGCGTCAACAACCGCAAAGTGCTCGATGGCGTGCTGGAGGCGATCGGCCTTGGCGGCGGCGAGAACGCTGGCCGCCGGCTGCAGGTGCTACGGGCGATCGACAAGCTGGACAAGCTGGGCGTCGAGGGGGTTCGTCTGCTTTTGGGCGCCGGGCGCAAGGACGAGAGCGGTGATTTTACCAAGGGTGCCGGGCTGGGTAACGCGCAAATCGATGTTGTGATCAGCTATTTCACGGTCATGGCGCAGCATGATCCCGAACAAATTGTCCAGACACTGGGATCTATCACCCCAGGGCTCAGCAATCTTGTCGAGGAAAGGAAACTCGAACATCTGGGCATAACGAATGCCTCGTTTGTCGAGGGTCTTGCAGAGTTGGAGCAGATAAGAACCATGGTCGCACAAAGCGGCTACGGTGAGGATCGCATCCGCATCGATCCCTCCGTCGTGCGTGGCCTCGAATATTACACCGGCCCGGTCTACGAAGCCGAGCTGCTGGCCGAAATCCCCAATGAGGACGGCCAGATCGTGCGCTTCGGTTCGGTTGGCGGCGGCGGACGTTATGACGGCCTCGTCTCGCGCTTTCGTGGCGAGCCGGTGCCGGCGACCGGTTTTTCGATCGGCGTCTCGCGGCTGATGACGGCGCTGAAGAACCTCGGCAAGCTCGATACTTCCGATGTCATCGCGCCGGTCGTCGTGCTGACCATGGACAAGGATACGGAAAGCCTCGGCCGCTACCAGAAGATGGTGGCCGAGCTGCGCGCCGCCGGCATCCGCTCGGAAATGTATCTCGGCGGCGCCGGCATGAAGGCGCAGCTGAAATATGCCGACCGCCGCGGCAGCCCGGTCGCCGTCATCCAGGGCGGCGACGAGCGCGCCAAAGGCGAGGTGCAGATCAAGGACCTGATCGAAGGCGCGAAAATGTCGGCCGAGATCGCCGACAACGCCGAATGGCGCGCCGCACGACCGGCGCAGGTGACCGTGGCGGAAGGCGATCTGGTCGCCGAGGTGAAGAAGATACTGGCGGCGCAGGCCGAGGAGCGGGCGCGTGGCAAGTAGGGCGCCGCTTGCTTCTCCCCTTGGGGGAGAAGGTGGCCGAGCGAAGCTCGGTCGGATGAGGGGTGTTCCAGGGAACGCCGGCGCCTCATTTCTTCCGGCACCCCTCATCCGTCTTGGCGCGTCGCGCCAATCCACCTTCTCCCACAAGGGGAGAAGGGGAGGTGGCGTTTTATGACCTCCCGCCCCGCCATCGCATCCGACATCACCAGCCTCTTCGCCGCGCGCAACACCCATGCCGTCGAGGTCGCTGTGCTGCAGCCGGCCGATCCGTTCCTCGACATGGCCGGCGAGGATTTGCGGCGCCGCATCTTTCTCACCGAGAGCGAGACCGGGCAGACGCTTTGCCTGCGGCCGGAATTCACCATTCCGGTCTGCCTCGACCACATTGCCAGCCAGGCCGGCACGCCGCGCCGCTATTCCTATCTCGGCGAGGTGTTTCGCCAGCGCCGCGAGGGCGGCAACGAGTTCTTCCAGGCCGGCATCGAAGATCTCGGCGACCGCGACACAGCCGCCGCCGACGCCCGTTCGCTGGCCGATGCGCATGCGCTGCTGTCGCTGGAGCTGCCCGGCCGGGAGCTGGCGGTGACGCTCGGCGACCAGACCATTTTCGAGGCGGTGCTTGCAGCGCTTGGCCTGCCGCGCGGTTGGCGCATGCGGCTGGCGCGCGCCTTCGGCTCGGCGCCGATGCTGGAGGCGGCGCTTGCCGACCTCGCCAATCCGCCGCGCAACAGCCAGCTTGCCGGCCCGGTCGCAGCCCTTGTCCTCGATGGCGATCTCGACAGCCTTTCGGCGCATATCGCCGGCGGCATGGAAGAGGCCGGGCTGTCGGCAACGGCCGGGCGTTCGCCGTCCGAGATTGCGCGGCGCCTGATCGAGAAGGCCGAATTGCGCAGCGTACGGCTGTCGAACGAGGCGTTTGCGGCACTAAAGAGTTTCCTGGCGATCGACGTGCCGCTCGACAACGCCGCCGGAGCGCTCGAACGTTTTGCAGCCGATGCCGGGCTTTCACTGGGGGCTGCGCTGGAGAATTTCGCAGCCCGCGCCGCGGCCATAGAACGCCTCGGCCTGCCGATGTCTGAAATCAGCTACGATGCCGCCTTCGGCCGGCCGCTCGATTACTACACCGGCCTCGTCTTCGAGATCGCGGCGCAGGATGGCGACCGGCCGCTCGCCGGTGGTGGCCGCTACGACCGGCTGCTGACACTGCTCGGCGCCAAAACGCCGATCCCCGGTGTCGGTTTTTCCGTCTGGCTCGACCGCATCGAGGCGCTGCGGGAGACGGCGCCATGATCACGCTGGCGATCCCGTCGAAGGGCCGGCTCAAGGAGCAGGCGCTGGAGGTGCTGGCCAAGGCCGGGCTTGCCGTCAGCCTGCCCGGCGACGAGCGCAAATATCGCGCCCGCATCGACGGCCTTGACGGCGTCGAGATAGCGTTCCTGTCTGCCTCGGAGATATCAGGCGAAATCGGCCAGGGCTCGGTCGATCTCGGCATCACCGGCGAGGATCTGCTTCGCGAAAACCTTGCCGATTGCGAGGCGCGCGCCGAAATCATCGCCCGCCTCGGTTTCGGCAATGCCGATGTCGTCGTCGCCGTGCCCGATATCTGGCTCGATGTCGACACCATGGCCGACCTCGACGACGTCGCCGCCGATTTCCGCCAGCGCCACGGCCGCCGGCTCAGGATCGCCACCAAATACTGGCGCCTGACCCAGCAGTTCTTTTCGCAAAAGCACGGCATCCAGGTCTACCGCATCGTCGAAAGCCTGGGTGCCACCGAAGGCGCGCCGGCGGCCGGGTTGGCCGATATCGTCGTCGACATCACCACGTCAGGCTCGACCTTGCGCGCCAACCATCTCAAGGTGCTGGCCGATGGGCTCATCCTGCGCTCGCAGGCCTGTCTCGTCGCGTCGAGGAAGCAGCGCGCTGTGGCCGACGAGGCGACTTTGCGCGATATTGCGGCCGGGATGGCATCGGTGAATTCAGGCTGACGTCGCCAATCTCCCCCCTTGAGGGGGAGATGTCGCCGAAGGCGACAGAGGGGGTCGGTACGTCTTGACGCGACTCTCCTAACGGCAGGCAGGTGCTCCACGCGAGACGACCCCCTCTGGCCTGCCGGCCATCTCCCCCTCAAGGAGGGAGATTGGCAGCTTGGCCGCTGGAACCGACCTGAAGCGATTTTCTTGACGTACAGCAATTTTGTTCTTGCTTTGTGCCGGCAGCTATGCTACTAATCTCGCTATGGTGCCAATTGGCCCCGAAGACCCGCCCTCCGTGGCGGGTTTTTTATTTTCGGCCCTTACAGGCGAGTTCCCACCCAGCCCTACCATCGGCGGGATTTCCACCACCCCGCCGGGCTGATAGGCTCGTTCTGTCTGCGGAGGACACGGCGATGCCGATCAATCTCGACGAGTTGAAGAATGCCACCAATTTGCGCTCCAAGCGCGATGGGGGTTCGTTCATTGCGCCGGTCGACGGCACGGCGCATGTCTCGGGCGAGCGCAGCGTGCCGCTGCTCAACCTGACCATCCCGGCGCTGTTTGCCGATACGGTCGGCAAATACGGCACGCTCGATGCCGCCGTCTTCGTCGAGCAGGACAAGCGCTTTACCTGGGAGGAACTGTCGGAGACGGTCGATGCGCTGGCCGCCGGCTTCCTGGCGCTCGGCCTCGAGAAAGGCGATCGCGTCGGCATCTGGTCGCCGAACCGCTGGGAATGGCTGGTGACGCAATTCGCCACCGCCCGCATCGGCCTGATCCTGGTCAACATCAACCCGGCCTATCGGTTGGTCGAGCTGGAATATGCCTTGAACAAGGTCGGTTGCAAGGCGCTGGTCACCGCCGCCAAGTTCAAGAGCTCCGACTATCTCGGCATGATCGAGACGCTGGCGCCGGAGATCGCCAAGGCCACCCCTGGCAAGCTCGACGCCAACAAGCTGCCGGCGCTGAAGACCGTTATCCGCATGGACGAGGAGAATTCGCCGGGCATGTTCAATTTCGCCGACGTGCTGGCAATGGCTGGGCGCGACGAGCATGACCGGCTCGACCGCATCTCCGACGGGCTGAAACCCGACGATGCCATCAACATCCAGTTCACCAGCGGCACGACTGGCGCGCCCAAGGGCGCGACGCTGACCCACAACAACATCGTCAACAACGGCAATTTCGTCACCGCGGCGATCCGACTCACCGTCGACGACCTGCTGTGCATTCCGGTGCCGCTCTACCACTGCTTCGGCATGTCGATGGGCACGATGGGCTGCGTCACCAAGGGCGCGACCATGGTTTTCCCGAGCGAGGGGTTCGATGCCGGCGCCACCCTGAAGGCGGTGGCGACGGAACGCTGCACCGCGCTTTACGGCGTGCCGACCATGTTCGTCGGCCTGCTCGACCATCCGGAGTTCGCCTCCTTCGATCTCACCAGCCTGCGCACCGGCATCATGGCCGGCTCGCCATGCCCGATCGAGGTGATGAAGAAGGTGGTGTCGCTGATGCATATGGCAGAGGTGACCATCGCCTACGGCATGACCGAGACCAGCCCGGTGTCGTTCCAGAGCAGCGTCGACGACCCGCTGGAAAAGCGCGTCTCGACCGTCGGCCGCGTCCATCCGCATGTCGAGGTCAAGGCCATCGACGCCGAAGGCGCCACCGTCGCGGTCGGCGCGCCGGGCGAGCTCTGCACGCGCGGCTATTCCGTGATGAAGGGCTATTGGGACGACGAGCAGAAGACCCGCGAGGCCATCGACGCCGACGGCTGGATGCACACGGGCGACCTCGCCACCATTGACGCCGAGGGCTATTGCAACATCGTCGGCCGGGTCAAGGACATGGTCATCCGCGGCGGCGAGAACGTCTATCCACGCGAGGTCGAGGAATTCCTCTATCGCCACCCCAAGATCAAGGAGGTGCAGGTGTTCGGCATTCCCGACCCGAAATATGGCGAGGAGCTGTGCGCCTGGATCGTGCTGAAGCCCGGCCAGATCACCACCGAGCAGGAGATCAAGGCGTTCTGCGCCGGCCAGATCGCCCATTTCAAGATCCCGCGCTACATCCGCTTCCGCACCGAATTGCCGATGACGGTGACCGGCAAGCCGCAGAAATTCCTGATGCGCCAGGCGATGGTCGACGAGCTGGGATTGGTGACGCAGAAGACGGCTTGAGGGCGAGGCGCTTCAGGCTTTCGCAGGGTTCGCAGGAGGGGCTTGCCCAGAAGGGACTTGCAAAAGGGGCTTGCGGAAGGGGCTTGGAATGAGTGGTTTCGCAAGATCGGCGGTTTCGTACGGCATGCCGTTGGCCGCGCTGGCGATGGCTGTCGCGGTCAGGGCCAGCGGGGTGTCGGTCGACGAAGGGTCGCTGGGCACCAGGATGTTTATCGGCGCGCTGTCGAGCGCGATCATGTTCATCACCATTTTCGTGGTGCTCGACCACGCCGAGGCGGTGGCCAGGCGGGTTGGCGAGCCGTACGGCACGTTGGTGCTGACCATCGCCGTGACGGCAATCGAAGTGTCGATCATCGTTTCCATCATGCTGCACGGAGCCAACAACCCGACGCTTGCGCGCGAATCCGTGTTCTCGACGGTGATGATCACCTCCACCGGTGTTGTCGGCATGTGTCTGACGTTTGGTGGCTGGCGCCATCGCAAGCAGGCAATCGTCCGGCAAGGGACCAGCGCCTATCTGGCGGTGCTGGTCGCGCTCAGCGTCATGACGCTTATTCTGCCGACCTACACGCGAACCACCGATCCCGGCACATTCTCGGCGGCGCAACTCGGCTTCGTCAGCGTGCTTTCGGTGCTGCTTTATGCCGGTTTTCTGTTCGCGCAGACTGTCCGCCACCGCGACGATTTCATCGACGGGCAAGCGCATGGCGCCGCAGTGCGAACCGACGCTCACGAAAGCGTCGCCGCCGGCGCTGTTCTCCTGCTGATCGGGCTGATCGGCATCGTCATGCTGGCCGAACAGGTCGCCGCCAGCGTCGAGGATGCGCTCGTCGCCTACCAGGTGCCGCAGGCCGACGCCATTGTCGGCGCGATGATCGCGGGCTTGGTTCTGATGCCGGAGGCCATTTCGGCGGTTCGCGCCGCACTCAACAACGAGCTGCAGCGCGGCCTGAACGTCGCCATGGGTTCGGCCTGTGCCACAATCGGCCTGACAATACCGGGCATAGCCGCCGCCAGCCTGCTGACCGGAAGAGGCCTGACCCTGGGGCTGCCGGCGACCGACACGGTGCTTTTGGTTCTGGCGCTCTTCATCTGCAATGTAAGCTTTAGCACCGAGAGAACGACGTTCTTGACCGGCTTGGTGCATCTGGTGGTGTTTTTTACTTGGGTGTTTTTGATATTTGTGCCGTGAGGGTTGGGGGGGAGGTGGCAAACCACTATCGACCGGTTTTCGAACGAGCGGTCATCCGTTTCCGCATTGAGTTGCGAAGTAGGCGAGCCGCAGAAGTTCCGGATGAGGCGATGGTCGAGAATTGAGAGTGGTGACAGCAAAGACGGCTTGAGGGGTGGGCGCCAATTTGTCTCCTTTGCGCCGTGGGCGGACGCTTAGCACCAAGGCCTTGAACGTCTCGATCTGCAGCCGATTGCGGAATGGCGGCTTTAACGTTTGAAGAAGGATTGCGGACGTTCAGCCCGACGGGACCAAGGTCTGCTCCCGGGTCTAGCCGTCCCGTCTCAATGGCGTCCCGGACCGCCCGGTGGATCTGCGTTGCCAGTGGCGGGTGGCGGGGCAGCCACAGGGTGGACATTTCGGCCCACATGGAAAATGATCATGTTGCCATGCACAACACTGCAGTGCTCTGATCTCGACGAAAAGCCTGAGCGTAGAAGCGGATCAACCGACCTCCGGGTCCAGCGAGCGAGGACGCAAATGGACACCCCAGAGAATGGGCAATTGCATCGCGACGCGGGCGGGCGACCCTGTCGATCGGCCGGCTGGCTTCCCCGCGCCGCCGTGTCGGCGGCATTCCTGCTCGGCATGGCTTTCAGCAGCACTGCGTTTGCGCAGGACCAGCAGCTACCCGTGGTGACAGCGGCCAAGCCGGTGGTCCGTGAAATCGTCGAAGACGACGAGTTCGTCGGGCGCTTCGAAGCCGTCGACCAGGCCGCCATCCGTTCGCGCGTCAGCGGCTATCTGGACAAGGTCAGCTTCCAGGACGGCGCACTGGTCAATAAGGGCGACCTGCTCTTCACCATCGACGAGCGTCCGTACCAGGCGGCTTATGATGCCGCCAAGTCGCAAGTGGACGTCGCCAAGAGTCTGCTCGAATTCTCCAAGATGCAGCTGGATCGCGCCGACGAACTCGCCAAGACCGGCAATATCTCAACCGCGACGGTCGACGACCGACGGCGGGAATACCTTTCGGCGCAGGCGCAGATGCAGGGCGCGACGGCTGCGCTGACGACGGCCAGCCTGAACATGGAATTCACTGAGATCAAGGCGCCCTTGTCCGGCCGCATCGACCGCCGGCTGGTGTCGGTCGGCAACCTCGTGCAGCCGGATTCCACCTTGCTGACGACCATCGTTACGCGCGATCCGATCGACTTCTATTTCGACGTCGATGAGCGCCTGTATTTCAGCTATGCCCGCGACGCGAAGGAGCGCGGCGGCAGCATGCAGGAAGGCGCCGGCGGGCTCGAGGTGGTAGTTCGCGTCGCCGACCGCGCGGAGGCGGTATTCAAAGGCAAGCTCGATTTTGCCGAGAACCGGATCGACAACGCGACCGGCACCATGCGGGTGCGTGCAAGGTTTCCCAACGCCGATGGCATTCTCCAGCCAGGCATGTTCGGGCGCATCAACGTGCCGGGGTCGCTGCCGCATAGCGGCGTGCTGGTGCCCGACGAGGCGATCGGCGCCGATCAGGATCGCCGCATCGTGTTCCTGGTGGATGAGGCCGGGATGGTGTCGGCGAAGCCCGTGCGCACCGGCCCGCTTCTCGACGGCTACCGGGTCATCCGCCAGGGCCTGACCGGCGACGAGACAATCATCGTCAAAGGGCTGATGCACGCCAGGCCCGGCACCAAGGTGAAGGTCGAGATGGTGACGTTGCCGCCCAAGGCCGAGACCGCCGAGTTGCAGCAATGAGGTTCGCACATTTCTTCGTCGACCGTCCGATCTTCGCATCGGTCGTTTCGATCGTCCTGCTGATCCTCGGCGGGATTGCTTATACCCAGCTGCCGGTCGCGCAATATCCCGAGATCGCGCCGCCGACCATCGTCGTTCGCGCGCAGTATCCGGGTGCTGACGCCGAGACGGTCGCAGCGACGGTGGCAACGCCGATCGAGCAGGAGATCAACGGCGTCGAGGGCATGCTCTACATGTCGTCCTATTCGTCGGGCGACGGGGCGATGGCGCTGACCATCACCTTCAAGCTGGGCACCGATCTCGACCAGGCTCAGGTGCTGGTGCAGAACCGCGTGTCGGTCGCCGAGCCGCGCCTGCCCGAAGAAGTCCGCCGCCTCGGCATCACCACCACCAAGAGCTCGCCCGACCTGATGATGGTCGTGCACATGCTGTCGCCCGACAATACGTACGACCAGCTCTACGTCTCGAACTACGCCCGCTCGCGGGTGCGCGACATACTGCTCAGACTAGACGGCGTCGGCGACCTCATCATCTTCGGCGAACGCGAATATTCGCTGCGCATCTGGCTCGATCCGGAAAAACTGTCCGCCCTGGGGATGACCTCGGGCGATGTGGTGCAGGCGCTGCGCGACCAGAACGTCCAGGTGTCGGGCGGCTCGATCGGCGCGCCGCCGACCAGCACCGGCACGGCGTTCCAGTACACGGTCACCACGCAAGGCCGCTTCAACGACGCACGCGACTTCCGATACGTGATCGTCAAATCGACCGACGACGGCCGCCTGATCTCGCTGCAGGACGTGGCGCGCATCGAGCTCGGCGCCAAGGATTACGTCACCAACTCCTATCTCAACGGCAAACCGGCGGTTGCGCTCGCCATCTTCCAGCGGCCGGGCACCAATGCGCTCGCCGCAGCCGCGGAGATCCAGGACAAGATGAAGGAGCTTTCCCGCGACTTCCCGAAGGGGTTGAGCTACGACATCGTCTACAATCCGACCGAGTTCGTCGCCGAGTCGATCCAGGAGGTCTACAAGACGATTCTCGAGGCGATGCTGCTGGTCATCATCGTCATCATCGTCTTCCTGCAATCGTGGCGCATGGCGATCGTGCCGATCGTGGCGATCCCCGTGTCGCTGATCGGCACGCTGGCGGTGCTTTACGCCGCCGGCTTCTCGCTCAACATGCTGACGCTGTTCGGCCTAGTTCTGGCGATCGGCATCGTCGTCGATGATGCGATCGTCGTGGTCGAAAACGTCGAGCGCAATATCGCCAGAGGGCTGGCGCCCAATCCGGCGTCGCACCTGACCATGGACGAAGTCGGAACGGCCGTCATCGCGATCTCGCTGGTGCTGATAGCCGTGTTCGTACCGACAGCCTTCATCCCCGGCATTTCTGGGCAGTTCTATCTTCAGTTTGCGATCACCATCGCGGTGTCGACGGCGATCTCGGCATTCAATTCGCTGACGCTTTCGCCGGCGCTGGCCGCACTGCTGTTCAAGCCGCATCACGCCGCGGCGGCGCCGCCGCGCTTTTTCCTGGCGCGGTTCGGACGGGCGCTCGCCGACGGCTTCAATCGCGGCTTCGACAGGGTCGCCCATTGGTATTCGAGCATCATCCGCGTGCTGGTCGGCTCGTGGATGACGATCGCCGCCATGCTGGCCGTTTTCGCGGCCCTCATCTACGCCACGGCCTACATGGTGCAGTCGGTGCCGCGCGGTTTCATTCCGTCGCTTGACCAGGGCTATGCGATCGTCGTCATCCAGTTGCCGGACGGCGCTTCGCTGTCGAGGACCGATGCGGTCATCCAGCAGGCGTCGCAGATCATCCAGAAAACGCCAGGCGTCGACTACGCAGTCGCCTTCGCCGGCTTCTCCGGCGCGACCTTCACCAACGCCAGCAACGCCGGCGTGATCTTCGCCAGGTTCAAGCCGTTTGACGAGCGACTGAAAGCCGGCCAGTCGGCGACCCAGGTCATCGGCAATCTGTTCGGCAGCCTGCAAAGCATCAAGGAAGCCTTCATTATCGCACTGCCGCCGCCGCCGATCCGCGGCGTCGGCAATGCCGGCGGCTTCAAGCTGCAGATCCAGGAGCGCAACAGCGCCGACATGCGGCAGATCCTGGCGCTTGCCAACGAAATCGCCGGCAAGGCCAACAAGACGCCGGGGCTGACGGGCGTGTTCACCACGTTCTCCGCGTCGAGCCCGCAATTCTTCCTGGCGATCGATCGCGACAAGGCGCGCATCCTGAACGTGCCGATCCCCAACATCTTCGAGGCGCTGTCGATCAATTTGGGCACCGCCTACGTCAACGACTTCAACGCTTTCGGGCGCGTCTACCAGGTGCGGGCGCAGGCCGACCAGGCGTTCCGTCTCGATCGCGCCGACATCTTGAAACTGAAGGTGCGCTCGGCGACCGGCGCGCTGGTTCCGCTCGGCACGTTGGTCGAGATCCGCGATGTCACCGGCCCGGCGCTGGTCCAGCGCTACAACATGTACGTTTCGGTGCCGCTGCAGGGCAACGCCGCGCCCGGCGTTTCCACGGGCGACGCGCTGGCATTGATGGAAGGGATCACGGCAAAGACGCTGCCGGCCGGTACCTCCTATGAATGGACCGAGCTCGCCTATCAGGAGCGCAACACCGGCAATGCCGCTGTCTATATCTTCGGACTGTCGGTGTTGTTCGTGTTCCTGGCGCTGGCGGCGCAATATGAAAGCTGGGTGCTGCCGTTCGCCATTGTGCTGGTGGTGCCGCTCGGCGTGCTCGCGGCGTTGCTCGGCGTGTCGTTCCGAGGGCTGGACAACAACATCCTCGTGCAGATCGGCCTCATCGTGCTAATCGGGCTTGCCGCCAAGAACGCGATCCTGATCGTCGAATTCGCGCGGCAGGCGCAGGAACGCGGGCTGTCGGCCGCCGAGGCTGCCGTCGAAGCCTGCCGGCTCAGGCTGCGGCCGATCCTGATGACCGCTTTCTCGTTCATCCTCGGCGTCGTGCCGCTGATGATCG
Organism: Mesorhizobium sp. M0633; assembly: GCF_040320645.1. Taxonomy (NCBI): domain Bacteria; kingdom Pseudomonadati; phylum Pseudomonadota; class Alphaproteobacteria; order Hyphomicrobiales; family Phyllobacteriaceae; genus Mesorhizobium; species Mesorhizobium sp. M0633. The sequence goes on along the minus strand of NZ_JAMYQC010000023.1, from coordinate 93,828 downwards.
CAACGGGCCCGGGCGCAGAAATGCGCCAGTCGCTCGGCACCGCGGTATTCTCCGGCATGCTCGGCGTCACCTTCGTCGGCCTGTTCCTGACGCCGGTGTTCTACGTCACGCTCAGGTCGCTGTTTTCACGGCGCAAGCCCCGTGCCGAGGCCGAGCCTTCGGGGCCGGCAGAGGCGCCATCGGAGACGGCCGCCGAGTAGGGTTACGAATTCGCCGCGTCGGGCGCGGCTTATCACTCCAGAAAATCGGCGCGGCGCGGCAACGGCCACGATCTGCGCGACCTCGGCGTCGAGGTGCGGCGGAGACCCTGCCCGGTCTGATCCAGCCTAACAGCCGCATCCAGCTCGGCGAGACGATGCCGGGCGGCGAGGCCAATGCGATCTTCTATCTGGTCGACCGGGCGGGGCTTGAGGGCGCACCCGCGACCTCCGGAGTCCTCGCTTGCGATGTCTGCTTTCAGGACGCGGAGAAGCTGATCTCTACGGCCGACATGGGGCGCGAAGCGGTCATCCACGATCTTCAGGTTTTGACCCAGGACGGCCTTTCCCCGGTAGTGAGCGGGAAGGGCGCGGTCGTCGAGCGAGTTGTCAGCCGCCTATTTCCGCAGCCCATTAATGTGCAACTTGGGAAGCCGCTGACATCAATTCCTCCGGATTCGGCGCCTTGGGGGTATTGAGGCCAGCCTCCAGAACTTCAGTGAAGCTCCAGCGTACAATGCCCCCTCGGTCGATGAGAAACTGACCAACCAGCAGCTCCTTAGCGGAAGCCATCATCTGTTGATCGGCTTCCGTAATCTCATACCCCTCCTTCTTGTTGAGCAACTCGTTTATTGCGATGGGGTCCATAGGCTCGGGCAACTCGCCCGGGAGATCGATACGGATCCCCATGACCTTGTCCATCCCGATCTCGCGCAAGCCGAAAGCACGGTGCGAGGCCCGCTCCGGGTCGGACGCGGCGAGAAGATCGGGTGTCGGATGGTAACGGAAATAGAGCCGTGCCCGCTCTACCGGTGTATTGACGACCGCCAGGCATTCGACGCCTTTCTCAGCCAGAGCCGGCTTGAGTTGCGCCATTGCCGCGACATTGCGCCGGCAGAACGCACAGTGCAGGCCTCGAAACAAGCCGATCAACAATGGGCTACGACCTCGAAAATCAGTGAGCGCGATTTTGCCTTCGCGGGAGATCGCATCGAGAATAATATTCGGCGCCCGGTCGCCCGGCTGCAGCGGGCGTTCGACATTACTCGTGGACATGGACAACCTCCTCGCCCGGGTAAGCACACCCAGTCATCGGGGGTTGAGTCCGTGCTGGGGGACGCCAGGGCAAAAATTGCTTTCGACCTTTGCCATACTGCCGAGGTCGAGATTACGCGCGTTGCAGGTGCATCATAACACGAAAAAAGCCTCTGCGGGTCGCCCGTTTCGCGAGCTGTCGCGAGCGCTGTGGTAAACAGTGTATCGTCTCATCCGTGCCATGGGACGACACAGCGGCGGGACCGATTGGATCTTCACATGCTTGCGGTGTTCAAGGCTTGAAACTTGGGCGGCTTCAATGTGCCCGGACGTCAAATGCCGACCGCATGGATCGCGGATCTCTGCCCTCAGCGGAACCGAGCGCCGTGCAGCCGGTTAATCGGCATGAAGCCACCACCAATCCAAGGCCACACCATGACCATTCTGCAAACCACGAAGAAAGCCGTCGAGCAGGTCACCGGCATCGCCAGGCCGGGCAAGCGCGAGGTTTCCGATCTTCTCCGGCCGCGCAAAGCGAATGAATTTCGGTTCAGGGATGATGGCCTGGTGCCCAACCATCCGTTCTGGCCGCTTGTCGTCTATCGCGGCGCCGTGAAGCTGCCCGAGGAATTCGATCCGGCGGCGGTCATGGAGGCGCTTTTCGACGCAAATGGCTGGGGCGATAGCTGGCGCAACGGCATCTACGGCTACGTCCACTACCATTCGCGGATACACGAGGTGCTGGGCGTTGCGCGCGGCACGGCCAAGGTCCGCTTTGGCGGCAGCAAGGGACGAACGCTGTCGCTGAAGGCCGGCGATGTCGCGGTTCTTCCGGCCGGCACCGGGCACCAGCGTCTTTCCGCGTCCGACGATTTTCTGGTTGTCGGCGCCTATCCTCCATCCGGCACCTATGACCTGTGTACGACCGCCGCCGACCATGCCAAGGCAGTCGTCACGATCCCCAGGGTTGGCCGTCCGCGCAAGGACCCTGTCTATGGAAGCAACGGCCCGTTGCTCGCAGCCTGGGAAAAGGATTGAAGCCGTTCCTTTCTTGCGGGTTGGCTTCGGGGCTAAAACCGGATCCTTGACCCGCCGCTCTACGCTGCCAGCACCGCCGCATCCAGCCCGCGGATGATCTTGGCCAGTTCGACGCATTCGTCGTGGCGCACCTTGTTGCGCCGCCAGGCGAGGCAGATCGTGCGCTGCGGCATCGGCTCCTGGAACGGCACGATCTTCAGATCGGGGATAGTGCTGGCCGGCCCTGCCGCCATTTCCGGGATGAGCGTGACGCCGAGCCCGTGCGCCACCATCTGTAAGAGCGTCGTCAGGCTGGTCGCGCCGTAGCTTGCCATCGCCACCGGCCACACGCTGCCGCAGACGGCGAGCGCCTGTTCGCGCAGGCAATGGCCTTCCTCCAGCAGCATCAGCCTTTCCAGCGCCGGGCTTTCCGGCGGCACCGGCGGTGAGGCGAAGGCGGGGTCGCCGGCCGGCACGGCCAGGAAGAACCGGTCGGCGAAGAGCGGTTCGGTGACCAGGCCGGGATAGTCCAGCGGCAGTGCCGCGACGAAGGCATCGAGCTTCCCCGAGCTGGTGTCGTCGACCAGCGAGGCGGTCACGGCTTCGCGCAGTTCCAGCTGTAAGGCCGGGAAATGCCGTTTCAGCTCCGGCAGCACATGCGGCAGGAGATAGGGCGCTACCGTCGGGATGATGCCGAGCCGGAAGCGGCCTTCCAGCGCCGGGCGGCCGCGCCGGGCCGTCGCCTCGACGTCGCGGACGTCGGCAAGAATGCGCTCGATGCGCGGCAGCAGGGCCACGGCCTCGTCGGTCATCCGCACCACCTTGCCGCCGCGCTCGAACAGACGGCAATTGAGCCGCAGCTCCATCTCGGCGATCTGCGCGGACAGCGCCGGCTGGCTGACGCCGGCGAGTTTTGCCGCGCGGCCGAAATGCAGCGTCTGCGCCAGCGCCTCGAAATAATGCATCTGCCGGACGGTCAAACCGATCATAAGGAAAACCTATCAGAATAAACAGCAAAGGCAATTTGTCTTTATCGGCTGGGCGGGCTAGTCTGGAACCATTCCAGGATGGCGCGGCCGCTGGCCCTGCCCGGAAAATCAACAAAATCCCGGAAAATCAACAAATCGGAGGCAAAGATGGACGCGAAAACCGACGACAACAGCGCCGGCAAATGCCCGGTCCCACATGGATCGGCCAGCAGGAGCAACCGTGACTGGTGGCCGAACCAGCTTGACCTTGGCGTCCTCCACCAGCAGTCCAGCCTCTCGGACCCGATGGACGAGGACTTCGACTACGCCAAGGAATTCAAGAGCCTCGATCTCGATGCGGTGATCAGGGATCTGCACCAGGTGATGACCGATTCGCAGGATTGGTGGCCGGCCGATTTCGGCCATTACGGCCCGCTCTTCATCCGCATGGCCTGGCACAGCGCCGGTACCTATCGCATCGGCGACGGCCGTGGCGGCGCCGGCGCCGGCCAGCAGCGTTTCGCGCCGCTCAACAGCTGGCCGGACAACGCCAATCTCGACAAGGCGCGCCGGCTGCTGTGGCCGGTCAAGCAGAAATACGGCAGGAAGATCTCCTGGGCCGACCTGTTGATCCTCACCGGCAACGTCGCGCTGGAATCGATGGGCTTCAAGACCTTCGGCTTCGCCGGCGGCCGCGCCGATGTCTGGGAGCCGGAGCAGGACGTCGACTGGGGATCGGAAACCAAGTGGCTCGCCGACGAGCGCTATTCCGGCGACCGTGAACTTCACGGCCATCTCGGCGCCGTGCAGATGGGGCTGATCTACGTCAACCCGGAAGGGCCGAACGGCACGCCCGATCCATTGGCCGCGGCGCGCGACATTCGCGAGACCTTCGCTCGCATGGCCATGAACGACGAGGAAACCGTGGCGCTCATCGCCGGCGGTCACACCTTCGGCAAGACCCACGGCGCCGGTGATGCATCGCTGGTCGGGGCGGAGCCGGAAGGCGCCGGCATCGAGGCACAGGGCCTCGGCTGGTCGAGCAAGCATGCCACCGGCATTGCCGGCGACGCCATCACCTCGGGCCTCGAGGTGACCTGGACCACGACGCCGACCAAATGGAGCAACAACTTCTTCGACAATCTGTTCAACTACGAATGGGAGCTGACCAAGAGCCCGGCCGGCGCCCATCAGTGGACGCCGAAGGGCGGCGCCGGTGCAGGCACCGTGCCGGACGCGCACGATCCCTCGAAGCGCCGCGCGCCGGCGATGCTGACCACCGACCTCGCGCTGCGCGTCGACCCGGCCTACGAGAAGATCTCGCGACGGTTCCATCAGAATCCTGATCAGTTCGCCGATGCCTTCGCCCGCGCCTGGTTCAAGCTGACCCATCGCGACATGGGTCCGGCCGTCCGCTATCTCGGCCCGCTCGTGCCGAAGGAAGAGCTGATCTGGCAGGACCCGATACCGGCAATCGACCACGAGCTGGTCAGCGAACAGGACATCGCCTCGCTGAAGGCGAAGATCCTGGCCTCCGGCCTGTCCGTTTCCGAACTGGTCTCGACCGCCTGGGCCTCGGCCTCGACTTTCCGCGGCTCCGACAAGCGCGGCGGCGCCAACGGCGCCCGCATCCGCCTGGCGCCGCAGAAGGACTGGGAGGTCAACCAGCCGGCCCAGCTGTCGAAGGTGCTTGCGCAGCTCGAAGGCATCCAGAGCGAGTTCAACGCCGGGCAGACAGGCGACAAAAAGGTCTCGCTTGCCGACCTGATCGTTCTCGGCGGCGTCGCCGCGGTCGAGAGGGCGGCCAAGGACGGCGGCCATGACGTGGGGGTGCCGTTCACGCCAGGCCGCATGGACGCCTCGCAGGAACAGACGGATGTCCAGTCCTTCGCAGCGCTCGAGCCGAAAGTCGATGGCTTCCGCAATTATGTCAGGGGCAAGCAGCCGATGTCGGTCGAAGCGATGCTGGTCGACCGGGCGCAGCTGCTGACCTTGACGGCGCCGGAGATGACGGTGCTCGTCGGCGGGTTGCGGGTGCTCGGCGCCAACACCGGTCAGTCGAAGCACGGGGTGTTCACCGACAGGCCGGGCACGTTGACCAACGACTTCTTCGTCAACCTGCTCTCCATGAACACGGTCTGGGATCCGACCGCCGGCTCCGATGAAGTCTACGAAGCGCGCGACCGCAAGACCAAGACGGTCAAGTGGACCGGCACCCGCGCCGACCTGATCTTCGGCTCGCACGCGCAATTGCGTGCGCTGGCCGAGGTCTACGGCTCGGCGGACGCCGGGCGGAAGTTCGTCAGGGATTTCGTCGCGGCCTGGACCAAGGTGATGAACGCCGACCGTTTTGACTTCGCGGCCTGATCCGGGCATACGAATTTCTCGACGCAACAAAAAGGCGCGGGCCTCGACCCGCGCCTTTTCCATGAAGCCTTCGAAAAATCAGTCCTTCTCGAAGATACCGGCTTTGGCGACCACGCCGGCGATGGCGCCGCCGATCAGCGGCGCGACGATGAACAGCCACAGCTGGCCGATCGCCGCAGTTCCCGAAAACAGCGCCGGGCCGATCGAACGGGCCGGGTTGAGCGATGTGCCGGTCACCGGGATGATGGCGAAATGCAGTCCGGCCAGCGTCAGGCCGATGACCAGGCCGGCGAAGGCCGTGGTGTGCTTGGCGTTGGTGACGCCGAGGATCAGCGTGACGAAGGTGAAGGTTCCGATCAGCTCCCACAGGAAGGCCGAGCTGACGCCCCATTTCGTCACGTCCCAGCCATTGGCGCCGAAGCCGCCGGTGTGGCCGCCGACCTGTCCGGAGACGATGATCCACAGCGCCAGCGACGCGATGATGGCGCCGATGACCTGCGCGATCCAATAGGGAATGACATCCCTGGCCGGCATCCGCCCGGCGAGGAACACACCGAGCGTCACCGCCGGATTGAGATGCGCGCCCGAAATCGGGCCGATCGCATAGGCCGCCGCGATCAGGCCGATGCCGAACGCCAGACCGATGCCTTCCTGGCCAAGCGGCAGCGCGCCGCCGAAGCCACCCGTCACCACCGAAGCCGTGCCGATGAACACCAATAGAAACGTGCCTAGAACTTCCGCCAGATAAGTTTTCATTGCCCTCTCCTCGTATCGACCCGCGGCTCCGCTTTTTCTGCGACGCGAATCACCGCGCAAAGAGTATTCGCAACCGGAAAACTTGCAAAGCAGAGCAGTTGCACCAGTCGGCATGCTTGTGCGTGTCAGACAAGCACATTAGAGACTTGTAATATATTGATCGAATTGTTTGGTTCCGCATGCCGGCGCCCGCCTGGTGGCGGCGGCTCGCGATGCACCAATCCACATTCGTCACCCCTTTGCATGGATTGTCTCGCCGTCGGCGAAACAGAACTGTTTCAATCAGGACACGAAAAGCTCTAAGAGCAGGGCCGGAATTAATTTGCTGAGTAATGGAAGACGACAATGAGACTGGGCGGGCGGCTGGCGGCAGCCATCGAAGTGCTTGACGACATTGGCCGGCGTCACCGGCCGGTGGCCGATGCGCTGAAGGACTGGGGCCTGTCGCACCGCTTCGCCGGCGGCGGCGACCGTGCCGCGATCGGCAACATCGTCTACGACGCGCTGCGCCGCAAGCGCTCCGCCGGCTGGCTGTTGGGCGAGGACACGCCGCGCGCCATCGGCTTCGGCGCGCTGCTGCTCGAATGGGGCCAGACGGCGCAGTCGCTGAACGAGGCGCTCGAGGGCGACAAGTTTGCGCCGCCGCTGCTTACCGCCGACGAATTGAAAACGCTCGGCGGTCGCCGGCTTGCCGATGCGCCGCCGGCCGTCAGGGCAGACATCCCCGACTGGTGCATGCCGCTGTTCGAACGGGCGTTCGGCACGGCCTGGGTGGAAGAGGGTGCCGCGCTGGCGACACGCCCGCCGCTCGACCTCAGGGTCAACACGCTGAAGGCCGATCGCGGCAAGGTGCTGGCGGAATTGGCGGAGACCGGCGCCAAGCCTGCGCGGATCGCGCCGCACGGTATCCGCATCCCGCCGATCGAAGGCGACGGCAGGCACCCGAACGTGCAGGCCGAGCCGGCCTTCCAGAAAGGCTGGTTCGAAGTTCAGGACGAGGGTTCGCAGATGGCGGCCGAACTGGCCGGCGCCGAACCTGGAATGCAGGTGCTCGATTTTTGCGCCGGCGCCGGCGGCAAGACGCTGGCGCTGTCCGCGGCGATGGACAATCGCGGCCAGATCTTCGCCCACGATGCGGAGAAGGCAAGGCTGGCGCCGATCTTCGACCGCATCCGCCGTTCGGAAAACCGCAATGTGCAGATCGTCACCAGGCCGGCCGAACTGCCGCCGCTCGGCAAGCACATGGATATCGTCCTGATCGATGCGCCCTGCACCGGCAGCGGCACCTGGCGGCGCCGGCCGGATGCCAAATGGCGGCTGACGCAAAGACAGCTCGACGCCCGCAAGGGCGAGCAGGAGACGATACTCGATGCCGCCAGGGACTTCGTCAAACCCGGCGGCCTGCTGGTCTACATCACCTGTTCGGTGTTCGACGAGGAGAATGGCGACCAGGTTTCGGCCTTCCGGGACCGCCATCCCGGTTTTGTCCCGCTCGATCACCGCCAGCTTTGGGACAGCCGTTTTGCGGGCCACGAAGCGGCAATGCGGATAGGCGCCGCGGGCGGCATTTCGCTGTCGCCGTTGCTGAGCGGCACCGACGGCTTTTACTTCTGCGCGCTGCGGCGGGCCGGCTGAATCGTTGCCATCGATACAGGGCTAAGCCGAATGCTGCAGTGCAGCATTTGCGATTGCCTGCCGCCCACCCCTCTGCGATAAATGCCTTTGCAATAAGATTTGCCGAGAAACGAAGGGCGACGGCCATGGCAGCAAAGATCGTTCCTGCTCCCGATTATGAGGACCGCGTCAGGACGTCCTTCGCGCGCCAGAACGCGATGATGACCATTGGCGCCGAGCTGACGCTGGTGACGCCCGGCATCATCGAGATCGAAATGCCCTATTCTGCGGCACTGACGCAGCAGCACGGCTTTCTCCATGCCGGCGTCATTTCGACGGCTCTCGACTCGGCCTGCGGCTATGCAGCATTCTCGTTGATGCCGGAAAATTCCGGCGTGCTGACCATCGAGTTCAAGGTCAATCTGCTGGCGCCCGGCAGGGGCGAGCGCTTCCTGTTCCGCGGCTCGGTGACCAAGCCTGGCCGCACCATCATCGTCGCCGACGGACAAGCCTATGCGTTCGCCGTCGACGGCGAGGCCAAGCTGATCGCCACGATGACCGGAACGATGATGACGGTGCTCGGCCGCGACGGCATCGAGGGCTGAGGAACGGGCAGGGGAGGATGGACGATCATGGCCGGCAAGGCACCTGGTGAGCTCAACCCGATCTCCGGCAAGTCCGTTCTCTTCGTCATGGCGGCCGAAGCCGAATACGGTCCACACCTGCAGCGGCTGTTCACGCCGCTGCTGACCGGCGTCGGACCGGTCGAGGCCGGTATCGGGCTCGGCGCCGAACTGTCCCGGCTGCACGCCGGGAAGGCGCTGCCGGATCTCGTCGTGTCGCTCGGGTCGGCGGGCAGCCGGACGCTGGAGCAGACGGAAATCTACCAGGCCGTTTCAGTCGCCTACCGCGACATGGACGCCTCGCCCCTGGGGTTCGAGAAGGGCGCCACGCCGTTCCTCGACCTGCCTGTCAGCGTGCCGCTGCCGTTCAGAGTTCCTGGCATCAGGCAAGCGACGCTGTCGACCGGGGCGGCAATAGTCACCGGCGCCGCCTACGACGCGATCGCCGCCGACATGGTCGACATGGAAACCTTCGCCTGCCTGCGCGCCTGCCAGCTGTTCGACCTTCCGCTTATCGGCCTGCGCGGCATTTCCGACGGCGCGGCCGATCTGAGGCACGTCGGCGACTGGACCGAATATCTGCACGTCATCGACGAGAAGCTGGCCGCCGCGGTTCAGCTGCTGGAACAGGCGATCGCCTCCGGCGCGATCGACTTCAAGCTTGTTGGGGCGGCAGGTTCTTAGCGTTGCCGAACAGCACGCCGATCATCCTGAAGCGAACGGCGTTGTCGCGATTGATGTAAGTGACTGACCCGGGCTCGTGATCGAGGGTCCAGCGTCCGGTCGCGCCGGTGTCCCAGTCGGCGACATAACCGTCATCGAGCATCCGCCAGCGCCCGCTTCGCGCCTCGCCATCGTCGAGCAGCATGTGCGCGGCACCCTCGCTTTCAAAATAGACGTAAGCCTCCTTGCCGTTTCGTTCCAACACATGGGTCATGCCCGGAATGAGCATTGCAAGGGTTTCCTTCTGAAGTGCTGCCATGATTTCCTCCTGAATTGAAGTCGCCGATTGCCTTGATCGGCATCGCCACTTAGAGTGAACTAGTAGTCAAGATGCTTGACTATGTATCGGGCGAGAAGAATTTGGTCAAGGGCCTTGACGAAAAACCTGAAACGCTGCCGGATCACATAGGTTGGCGGCTGTGGCAGGCGAGCCGCGCCTGGCAGACCGAGTTCGCCGCTGCGATGCGCGCTGCCGGCCATCACTGGTTCACCGAAGCGCGTGCCGGCCTGCTTGGACACATCCCGCGCGGCGGCATGCGCCAGTCGGCGCTGATCGAGCGCTCCGCGATCTCAAAGCAGGCGATTCAGCAATTGCTCGATGGCCTGGAGACGGAAGGTGTGTTGCAGCGTCTGCCCGATCCGCAAGACGGTCGCGGCAAGCTTGTGCGCTACACCCGCAAGGGCCTGGACGCCCTGCGCGATGGCGACCGCATCAAGCTGCAGATCGAACGGAGCTATGTTGCCCGCCTTGGTCACGAGCGTTTCGCGGCGCTGATGGACGCCTTGCGGTCACTCGATACAACGCAAACTGATGCATTGGACAAAGCCTCTGGCGTTGAGGACGACACACCGGAATCGAAGTGAAAGCGCGACCTCACAACCCATTGCGCCGACTCGTTTCTTTCTCTAAACGCTCGCCATGAAAACAGCCAATCATCCCGACACCGTCCTGATTGTCGATTTCGGCAGCCAGTTCACCCAGCTGATCGCCCGCCGCATCCGCGAGGCCGGCGTCTTTTCCGAGATCGTGCCCTTCCAGTCGGCCGAGGCGGCGTTCAAGCGCATCGATGCGAAGGCGGTGATCCTGTCCGGCGGCCCGGCCTCGACTGGTGACATCGGCAGCCCGCGCGCGCCGCAGATCGTCTTCGATGCCGGCGTGCCGGTGCTCGGCATCTGCTATGGCCAGATGGCGATGTGCGTGCAGATGGGCGGCGTCGCCGAAAGCTCCGACCATCGCGAATTCGGCCGCGCCTTCGTCGAGATCGCCAAGGACAGCCCGTTGTTCGAGGGCCTGTGGGCGCCCGGCCAGCGCCATCAGGTGTGGATGAGCCATGGCGATCGGGTCATCTCCCTGCCCAAGGGGTTCGAGGTGCTCGGAAAATCGGAGGGCTCGCCCTTCGCCATCTTCGGCAATGTCGAGCGCAAGATGTACGGCCTCATGTTCCACCCCGAAGTGGTGCATACGCCGGACGGCGCCAGGCTGCTCCGCAACTTCGTCCACAACATCGCCGGCATCGAAGGCGACTGGACGATGCGCGCCTACCGCGAGCACGCGGTCGAGACGATCCGCAAACAGGTCGGCAAGGGCAAGGTGATCTGCGCGCTGTCGGGCGGCGTCGATTCCTCGGTCGCGGCCTTGCTGATCCATGAGGCGGTCGGCGACCAGCTCACCTGCATCCTTGTCGACCACGGTCTGATGCGCAAGGACGAGGCATCAGGCGTGGTGGAGATGTTTCGCCAGCATTACAATCTGCCGCTGATCCTGGTCGACGCTGCGGACCGTTTCATCGGCGCGCTCGAGGGCGAGTCGGACCCCGAGAAGAAGCGCAAGACCATCGGGCGGCTGTTCATCGAAGTGTTCGAGGAGGAGGCCGAGAAGCTCGGCGGCGCCGATTTCCTGGCACAAGGCACCCTCTATCCCGACGTCATCGAAAGCGTCTCTTTCAGCGGCGGCCCGTCGGTGACCATCAAGTCGCATCACAATGTCGGTGGCTTGCCCGAACGCATGAACATGCAGCTGGTCGAGCCGCTGCGCGAATTGTTCAAGGACGAGGTGAGGGCGCTCGGCAAGGAGCTCGGCCTGCCCGACAGCTTCATTGGCCGGCATCCGTTCCCCGGTCCCGGTCTCGCCATCCGCTGTCCGGGCGGCATCACCCGCGAAAAGCTGGAGATCCTGCGCGAGGCCGACGCCATCTATCTCGACGAGATCCGCAAGGCCGGTCTCTACGACGCCATCTGGCAGGCCTTCGCCGTGCTGCTGCCGGTGCAGACCGTCGGCGTGATGGGCGACGGCCGCACCTACGAGTTCGTCTGCGCGCTGCGCGCCGTCACCTCGGTCGACGGCATGACGGCAGACTTCTACCATTACGACATGGCATTCCTGGGAGCAGCCGCCACCCGCATCATCAACGAGGTACGCGGCATCAACCGCGTCGTCTACGACGTGACGAGCAAGCCGCCAGGCACCATCGAGTGGGAGTGACGGATAAAAGCGGCGGCGATATCGTAGTTTGGAGTAGTTACGACAAGTCTTCGTGGGACTCTTGAGCGACCTCCAATGACTCAGGATCTTCCTCGTGTGATTTGATGGCGCTTTCTCGAAAAGTAAAGAGAGGTGTGGTCGGCGGAGTATATTGGCGTGCTGGAGCGTACAATTCGGCGGTTCGCTGGAGATCGGCGCAGCTGGCGTCGCAATCGGAAAATGAACGCAATCCTAGCCAGCGCAGCACGACAACTTGGCGACGTCCTTGGCAAAGCCGAGTGCCGCGAGCTTCAAGCCCTCGACAGTGGTTAAATACGGAAAGATCGCATCGGCAAGATCCTCGACGGTGAGGCCATGCCGGATCGCGAGCGCCGCGGTCTGGATGCTGTCGGCGCCTTCCGGCGCGAGAATATGCGCCCCGAGCAGCCGGCCGCTGCCGGCGTCGGCGACGAGCTTGATGAGCCCACGGGTATCGCGAGCTGCGAGCGCGCGGGGCACCTGGTCGAGACCGATTGTCGAGACGCGGACAGCATGCCCGGCCGCGCGCGCCGCCGCCTCGGTCAGGCCGACGCTCGCCACCTGCGGATCGGTGAACACGATGGCCGGCATGGCGCTGTTGTCATAGCGCAGGCTGTCGCCGTTGAGAGCATTCTTTGCGGCGAGCTTGGCGCCGTAGGCTGCCATGTAGACGAACTGGTCGCGGCCGGTGACGTCGCCGGCGGCGTAGATGCCGGCTCTTGTCGTGCGCATGCGATCGTCGACGACGATGCCGCCCCTCGGCGAGAGGGCGATGCCGTGCTCGATGAGCCCAAGGCCTTCGATGTTGGCCGTGCGGCCGGTGGTGATCAGCACCTGATCGGCGTCGATCGTCGTGTTCTGGTCGTCGCGCGAAACGTCGAGCGAAATGCCGTCCTCGGTCTTGCGGATCGCACGGTAGGCGATGCCGGAGACAACGGCGATCCCTTCGTCCTCGAAATACCCTGTCAGTGCCGCGCCGATCTCGGGCTCGGCCTCGGGCAGCAGGCGCGACCGGAACACGAGCGTCACCCTGACGCCGGCGCGAGCGAACATCTGGGCGAGTTCCGCTCCGATATAGCCGCCGCCGATGACGAGCAACGATCGCGGCAGCTCCCCAAGATCGAGCGCGGTCGTGCTGGCCAGATAGCGTACGGTCTCGATGCCAGGGATGGCGGGCACCGCCGGTCGCGCGCCGGTCGCGATTATGATCTTGCCAGCGGGAATGCGCGCGCCGTCTACCTCGACACCACCTTCCACGAGCCGCGCCGCGCCCTCGCGATAGGCGATGCCGTTATAGGCCGGCAGCAGGTCAATGTACTTGGCCTGGCGCAGATCGGAAACCAGCGCGTCCTTCTGGCGGACGGTTCCGCGCCAGTCCGTCAGCTCGGCCTCGGCCGCGATGCCGGCGAAACGTGCTGCCACGCGAGCGTTGTGAAGTGTCTCGGCAGCGCGGATCAGCGTCTTCGATGGGACGCAACCGATATTGACGCAAGTGCCGCCGATGGTGCCGTGGCCGATGAGGGCGACTTGCGCACCCTGATCGGCGGCGGTGATCGAAGCCGAGAAGCCGGCTGAGCCGGCGCCGATCACCGCAAGATCGTAGGCGCCACCATTGCGACCGTTCGTGCGAAAGCGACAGTCCGCGACTGCGGCCGTCTTCGATGTCGAGCCGACCGAGGATTCTGCCGCGGTATCGAGGCCAGCAAGGCTGGGCCCGAAAAGAGCCCGGCCAGCCTCCAGCGCTTGCTCGATCGACAGCCGGAATCCGGGCTCGTCCGTGGAGCGCTCGCCGCGCCAGGCAGAGAGGTGGTCGTCCGAACAGAAGAAGGCGGTCGTCGCACATAGCGAGCTGGCGGCGCACGCGCCTTCATAGCGGACGCTATGCCACATGACGGCCGATCGCGGCTCGATCTCGGCCAGCCCCCGCCCTTGGTTCCGCGTGGCGATCCGGATCGGTGCACCGCAATGGCGGCAGCGCGAAGCTATCGCGATGTCGCGATCGGTCATGGCGCCGATGCCGAGCGCGTCGACAGCGCACATTGCGTTGAGAACACGCCCGTCCAGTGTGACGTGGTGCCCCGTGTCTCGGTCCGTGAAGGGATAGGCGCCGACGATCCGCTCACAGTCGAGGACGACCAGGTCGCGACCGCGGAGCTCTTCGAGCAGAGGCCGGATGGCCGTCCCGCTCAACCCCGCGCGCTCCGCGAGCGCGCCTGCAGTCGGGGCTCGTCCGTTTTCGGCGTAGAGTTGGAGCAGTGCGACGCGAACGCGGTCCGTGGCGGGATCGTAGCCGCTCCAGCGATCGAACACATGGTCGGAGCCGACCATGGCCTGCAGGGCATCTTGGACCGCCGGCGATGTGACCACGGACCAGTCCGGAAACGTCACGCCGGGTCGCACGGTGTAGCTGGGCAGCGTCGCGGACGCCGAAGCTGCAAGCTTGTCCCGTGATGAGGAGGATGCGCAGCAATCATTCATGGTTTCACGCCTTCCTTATGAATCCTCGTCTCGCAGCCCGCCGCTTTTGCCCGGCAATGGTGGAAGCCTCACGCGACGAGACCGAGGCCCGCGACGATCAGGGAAACACCACCGGACCCGCACCCGCCAGCCATGCACTGAGGCTGGCCAGGGGCAGGCCCACGGCGAGGAGTGGCGCCGCGCAGCAAATCGCGGCGAGGATGGCGCCGGCCACGCCGGCGCGGACCAGGGCGCGGTCGCTCATCTCAACTGCCCTGCTGTGTCGGATGGGCCGGATAGCCGGCATTCATGCTAGCGGTCGCGATAGTATCCGGGTTCGTCTTAGCGTCGTCGAAGGTCACGGTCGCGGTCTTGGCTTCGAAGGAGACGGCGACCTTCGCAACGCAGGGGACCGCCGCCATTGAGCTCTGCACGATGTAGGGACATGAGGCGCAGGTCATGTTGTCGACAGCGAAGGTGACGGTGCGCTCGCCAGCCCACGCGGCCGGAGCCACGATAACGGAGCCGATCAGGGCGAGCGCGCTCAAATACTTGGTCATGGATGAAACTCCTTTGTCTCAGGCGCGAAGCAGCAGTGGGGCGACATAGTCGAAGGCGAAGGCGGCGATCACCAGCACGGTCGCGATCCAGAGCGCGAGCTGCACGAGGCCGTTGGGGATTGGGCGCGCGCAAGCGGCGTCATCGGCGCAGGCTCGCCTGGGCTTCCAGTAGACGAGGTAGAAGCCGCATCCGAGAAGGCTTGCCGTGCCGGCGACGAAGAATGGCTTGTAAGGCGCGAGCGCCGTCAGATTGCCGATCCAGGCCCCGCCGATGCCAAGGCTGAACAGAAGCAGCGGCACGATGCAGCAGGAGGAAGCCGCGAGTGCGCCGAGAATGCCGCCCACGGCGATCAGACGCTGCCGCCCGGCGTCGCCTCGTTCAGAGGCAGACAAGTCTGCAGCGGCAGTTTGGGCCGCCGTTGTTCCGGATCGCGATGCAACCGTGTCCGGCCTCTCTTCCTTGCCGAAATCCCAAGTCTGTCGTAACATGCAGTCTGTAGTCACTACAGGGTCAAGAGAGATTTTGCGATGCGCGATCACACCGTGGTGAAGGGCCTGCAGCGGGCCGAGCTCGCCCAGCGAACGGGATGCAACCTGGAGACCGTGCGCTACTACGAGAAGGTCGGCCTTCTGCCCGAGCCGCCGCGTACGACGAGCGGCTATCGCAGCTACGACACCATGCACGAGCGGCGCCTTTGCTTCGTGCTACGCGCGCGAGAGCTAGGCTTTTCCCTCGATGAAATCCGCGAACTGCTGCGCCTCGTGGATGAACGCGATCGGCCTTGCGGCGAGGCAAGAGATGTGGCCGCCGCCCATCTTAAGGACGTGCGGACGAAAATCGCTGACCTCAAACGGATGGAGCGCATGCTGAAGGAGGTGGTCGCGCAATGCGCTGACGGCACGTTGCCGGAGTGCCCGCTGATCGAGACGCTGTTCCAGGAGCGAACTACCGCATAAGTGCGTCCGAAGGCGACTGGACGATGCGCGCCTACCGCGAGCACGCGGTCGAGACGATCCGCAAACAGGTCGGCAAGGGCAAGGTGATCTGCGCGCTGTCGGGCGGCGTCGATTCCTCGGTCGCGGCCTTGCTGATCCATGAGGCGGTCGGCGACCAGCTCACCTGCATCCTTGTCGACCACGGTCTGATGCGCAAGGACGAGGCATCAGGCGTGGTGGAGATGTTTCGCCAGCATTACAATCTGCCGCTGATCCTGGTCGACGCTTCGGACCGTTTCATCGGCGCGCTCGAGGGCGAGTAGGACCCCGAGAAGAAGCGCAAGACCATCGGGCGGCTGTTCATCGAAGTGTTCGAGGAGGAGGCCGAGAAGCTCGGCGGCGCCGATTTCCTGGCACAAGGCACCCCCGACGTCATCGAAAGCGTCTCTTTCAGCGGCGGCCCGTCGGTGACCATCAAGTCGCATCACAATGTCGGCGGCTTGCCCGAACGCATGAACATGCAGCTGGTTGAGCCGCTGCGCGAATTGTTCAAGGACGAGGTGAGGGCGCTCGGCAAGGAGCTCGGCCTGCCCGACAGCTTCATCGGCCGGCATCCGTTCCCCGGTCCCGGTCTCGCCATCCGCTGCCCGGGCGGCATCACCCGCGAAAAGCTGGAGATCCTGCGCGAGGCCGACGCCATCTATCTCGACGAGATCCGCAAGGCCGGCCTCTACGACGCCATCTGGCAGGCCTTCGCCGTGCTGCTGCCGGTGCAGACCGTCGGCGTGATGGGCGACGGCCGCACCTACGAGTTCGTCTGCGCGCTGCGCGCCGTCACCTCGGTCGACGGCATGACGGCCGACTTCTACCATTACGACATGGCATTCCTGGGAGCAGCCGCCACCCGCATCATCAACGAGGTACGCGGCATCAACCGCGTCGTCTACGACGTGACGAGCAAACCGCCAGGCACCATCGAATGGGAGTGAGGGAAACGGTGATGATAGGCGGCTCTAGCGTAGAATTTCGCAGAAAATACAATGATTTGCGGGCAGGGCAGACTGCTAGCCAGGGCACATTATCAATGGAATTGACAAACCTATCAAGTCATTGAAATCGTTAAGTTTATCGGAGCGCCTGGCGCGGCTCGCAGCTTGTAGCAGATCACTCTGTGGGTACTTTTGACGGTGCTTTTCGTATCCGATAGAGCATTCTAAAAAGTACCGTCATTCGTTTTTGGGATTTGACGGTACTTTTCTGTGCGTCAACGCTTTGAAATATATAACGAAAATTGCCCGTAGCATGACATTTCTGCGCTGACGGTACTTTAGTTGTCGACATACATAGTTTCAGCTTTGGCTGCGGTACCGATCGATGTTCCGGACCCGATCGCAAATCGTCGGATGGCACCGTCGCATCACCTATCAAATGTTGTCCCGACTGCTGCCGGATCTGCGATGGAGAGAAGCGTCGACCGCATCCAGGCGGGAGCTTGGACCGCGGTAGATGCGAGCGTCTTTTTATCGTTGGGAGAAAGATGAGGTGCCGCGATCTGTGCAAGCTCGGCCGCGCGCGCCGGCCCAATATGACGAAGCGCCTGGACGACGGTCCCGGCCAAGCTGCCCGGAGCAATCAAATGCCTATCCGCCCGCGTGGTCGTTGCCACCGTGCGCGGCGATGAACATGGCGACGGCCGACCGGCAATAGGATTCGATTTCGTTGTCGTCCTCTGCTCTCGCCTCATCGAAGCGTGCGATAATCAGGAGATCGGATCCTTTGAAAAGCGCGGCAAACAAGCGGGCGGACCGGAGAGGATCGGGCACGTTCAGAACCGCCTTCGCGTGCAACTGACGCAACAGGGCCTCGATTTGGGCGATGACATGGGCGGGGCCGGCTTCGTAATGGAGCTTGCTTAACGACTTTTGATTCGTCTGGTCGGCCATGATCATGGCTTCGACACTGCGGACGTCCGAGCTCAACAGCGTGCGAAGCAGGGATGATCCCACCGCCATGAGTTGATCTTCGACCGAACCGTCGACGCCTTCAAAAGGGGCCTGCGGTGCAAACTGATGGCAGCGGGTCGCGATGGCCGCGCTGAACAGCGCCTCCTTGTTCTCGAAGTGCCGATAGATGCTGAGCTTGGATATCTTCGCCCGCTGGGCGACCTTGTCCAATGTCGTCGCTTGAAAACCCAATTCCACAAAGAGTTCGCACGCGGCGTCGACTATCGTTTGGCCAAGCGCCTCGTTGGCGGGCCGGCCGCGCCGGCCCTGGCTGTTTACGGTCACGACAATTCCAGTACTTGACAGTATCCTAATTCGTGCATTACGATACCATGTAGTATCGGAAATGTGCAAGCCAGTGGGTAGGTTTCAACCTGTTGTCCAAATCAAGTTTCCCCGGGCCGCCCGGCGATATCGAATGCGGCATTGTCCGGCCGGTCAACACAGATGGGCGACTTTCTCGCAGAGGCCGAAGCCCTGCTCGCTGCCCGTCTCGAGCGCGTATCGCTGGACGATATTGCGCGCTAGGCCCAGCCCAACCCCCTCCATCCACGACACGGAGCCCATCACCATGGATGACGTCATCATCATCGGCGGCAGCTTTGCCGGTCTCGCCGGCGCCCTGCAGCTCGGCCGTGCCCGCCGCAAGGTCACCGTTCTCGATACCGGCCTGCCGCGCAACCGCTTCGCCGGCCACTCGCATGGTCTGCTCGGCCACGATCACAAGCCACCGCTGGACATCCTGGCCGAGGCGCGGCAGCAGCTGGCGCGTTATCCCACGATCAGGCTGGTCAATGCCCGGGCCGACAGCGTCTCCGGCGCCGTCGACGATTTCTCCGTCCTCACTGGCGATGGCGAAAGCCTTGGGGCGCGCCGCCTGATCCTGAGCTATGGCGTCGCCGACCAGATGCCTGATGTTCCGGGCTTTGCCGAAGGCTGGGGCACGTCCATCGTGCCCTGCCCCTATTGCGACGGTTTTGAAGTCGCCGGCCAGCATTGGGGCCTCGTCTGGTCCGGCCCGCAGTCGCACCAGTCTGTCAGGCTGTTCCACGATTGGACCGACAGGTTGACGCTCTTCGCCGATGGTCACGACATTCCGCCCGATATCCGGGCCGATCTCGCGCGTCGTAACATACCTGTCGTCGATGGCCGGATCACCGAGATCGCCCATCACGGGGGCCATCTCGCCACCGTCAATCTCGATACCGGCCCCAATGTCGCGGTCGACATCCTGTTCGCGCATCCGCGCAACAAGCCGTCCGCAATCCTGCATGAATCGCTGGGCCTCGCCACGGTCGATACGCCCCTCGGCATCGCCCTCAAGGTCGACGAGCGCCGCGAAACCAGCATGCCCGGCATCTACGCCGCCGGCGACCTTGCCAACCCCCTCATGCCCTCGGTCACCACGGCATCATCGCACGGCGCGATGGCGGGCATCTTCGCCCAGCAGTCGATGCTGGTTTGAGAGCACAGATTCCCTTCTCCGGTTGCCGCGGGCTATCAAATTCAGAAGGTTGCGGGCCGGTGTCACGGAACGCGGGCCCCCTCTCGCCTGAGGGGAGAGCCTAGCAAAGAAAGAATCAGAACAAGGATATGGCATGGCAGAGAAAAATGTTTATCAGGTAGCCGACTGGAATGGCCAAAGCGGGGAGCGCTGGGTCGCTTACCAGGCCCGGCTCGATGCCATGATGGCGGTGTTCGGCCAGGCCGCGATCGAAGCCGCCGCGCCCGCCACGGGCGAACGCGTGCTGGACGTCGGCTGCGGCGCGGGGGCGTCTAGTCTGGATCTGGCCGCCCGCGTCGGCGCGGGGGGCCATGTGCTAGGCGTGGACATATCCGAACCGCTGATCGGCAGAGCGCGCGCGCTAGCGCCGCAGGATACGCCGGCCCTGTTCCAGGTGGCCGACGCCAGCAGCACCGCGTTGCCCGAGGGCGCGTTCGACATCCTGTTCTCGCGCTTCGGAGTGATGTTCTTTGACGATCCTACGGCGGCGTTCGCTCATATGCGCCGTGCGCTCAAGCCGGGCGCGCGGGTCGCTTTCGTCTGCTGGCGCGGCATGGCCGAGAACGATTGGGTGCGCTTGCCGATGGGCGCGATCAAGGGCATCGTCCCGCCGACGGCGCCGCCCGATCCCGAAGCGCCCGGCCCGTTCTCGTTTGGCGACCAGGGGCGGGTGGCGCGTATTTTAACGGCGGCTGGCTTCACCGATGTCGCTATCGCGCCATTCGATGCCTCCATCCCGTTCGGCGAGGGGGGGACGCGGGACGCGGCGATCGACGACGCGGTGGAGATGACACTCGAGGTCGGCCCGCTGTCGCGCGCTCTCGCTGATCAGCCCGACGACATCCGCGCCCGCGCCTCGGCCGCGGTTCGTGCCGCCTTCGCGGGCCTCCCCGGCGAGCGGTCGGTGATGATCGACGGCGCGGCGTGGATCGTCATCGCACGCAATCCGGCAAGCTGACAGGGATTAACAGGGGAGACGCCCCCGCTCGGTGGAGCGGGGCGTCTTTGGCCGGTCAGATTGATGTCCCTTCTGGCTTGGAAGCCGCCATTAGCGAGCTAGAGGCTTTGATGGCGGGGTACAGCGTTTGCACGACACTCGAAAACGTTGGTGCACGTGCTTACGGAGCACGTAGCGGGTACGACGTCCGCACGCGATGTATTCGAGGCTGCACAGAACGCCGCCAAGGCGTAAGTCCGGGACGGATCAAGGCATGAGAGGAACTGCGTGTCGTTCAGGCTCTTGCGAGCCGTGACGGTCTTTTTGCCGACGGGATCGTGAAGGCACAGCTAAAGAATGTCGAAAATCGACCAATCGATGCCGATAGTCGCTGAAACCGAGCAGATTTTGAATCGCCGAAATTCTCCTTTGAATTCAAGAGCGCAAATTTCTGACGGATCGGGGAGACGGTTCTTCATTGCGTGCAGAAAGAATTTGTGCAGGGAATTCAATGCGTTACGATCACTTAAAACAATCGAGTGGGAATGATGGGGCGTACGGTAGAGTAGGTTGGAGTACTGTCGGATATATTCGGAAATTGTTGGTCAACGATAGGAAGCGATAGTTCGCGGGCGATTCTGCAAGAACAAGCAGCCGTTTTGCAGGTCGGCGATAGACCTTCGATTATGTGTAGAGAGGCTCAAAGGGATCGATACACCGCGCCGTCCACAGCACATGCTTTGGATTGGAGCGCCGATCCAATTCCTCGGACAATAGACATCATGTTCCGTGGATTTGTATCATGGTCTAAGCCCCGGGGCGGGACCAACGAGACGAGCGCACGGCCGCCGAGCACAGCGGGGACGGCGCCGTAGCTGAATACGTTCTCGTGCCTCGCATAGTTTCAGAGTGCTCCCGCAATGCGTGGATCGTGCGCATGCCCGTGCGGCAGATCCCTGTAGACTTAAGCGTGCCATGCTTCAGCAGCTTGGCCGACAGCGGACCCGAGTTGGCGAACGGAACAATTTGGTCGTCCTGCTACGCGACGAAGCGGACCACGCCACCATCCACCCGCAAAGCCGCGCCGGTGGTCGCCGAAGCCTGCTCCGAGCATGTGTAGATGATCATGTTGGCCACCTCATCGGTGGTCGCGAAGCGGTGGATGAGGCTCGTCGGACGCATCGCCTGCAGGAATCCCTGCTCGGCTTCGTGCTGCGTGATTCCATTTGCGTCAGCCTGTTTCGCCATGAAGTTGCCCAGGATCTCAGAGCGGGTAGGTCCCGGCAGGACGGCGTTGACGGTGACGCCCGTGCCCGCGACCGCCTCGGCAAGCCCGCGTGAGACCGCGAGTTGAGCGGTCTTGGTCATGCCATAGTCGAGCATTTCCTTAGGGATGTTGACTGCGGATTCGCTACTTATGAACACGACGCGGCCCCAGCCTTTCGCCACCATCCGCGGCAGGTAATGACGGCTCGCGCGCACGCCACTCATTACGTTCAACTGGAAGAGGTCAAGCCAGTCCTCATCGGGGATATTTGCGATATCCTCGACGCCGTTGTAGCTCCGGATGTGTGCTGTACCGACGTTGTTCACAAGGATATCGGCGTCCGGCGCATGCGCGATCAAGGCCTTTGCCCCCTCCGCTGTCGCAAGATCAGCGGCGATACCCGAGATGTCGCTGCCGGGGAAGGCCTGCCGCAGCTGCCGCACCGCCTCATCGACCCGAGCGTTTCCACGGCCGTTGACGACGACCGATGCACCGGCACGCGCCAACCCCTCCGCCGTCGCGCGGCCGATACCGGCGGTGGATCCGGTAACGATGGCCTTGCGGCCTTTGAGTTCGATATTCATCTCATTCATCTCCAAAATTAAATAGGAAGCGCAATCAATCCACTGTCGTCTTCGCTGTTTCCGCCTCCGCTGCGTGGGCGAGGCTTTCGACCCAGTCTTGGTGATACCGGTAGAGTGCGCCGGGATGTTTGCGCCCGAGCTCATCGAGGAAGAAGGGGCCCTGCTGCGTTTCCTCGGTCAGCACATGGCAGCCATGGTCTGTAGGCGTGATGACCCAGCCATGGTATGCGCTTGAGCCGGTCTCGTCGCCATCAACTGTCGTCGCCCATGCGAGCCTGCGAAGGGGCTCGCATTCCGTCACGACCAGACTCATCGGAAATCCAACCGTCACACGGCTGTATCGCGTTCCGAGCGCCAGTTCCGGCTCCCCCGTCAGAATCTTGACCTGATCCTCGGCGGGAAAGTAGCTCGACCAATTCTCGGCTTCGACGAGCAGCTTCCAGACCGCTTCAGGCGGCGCCTTCACGTCAATGTCGTTGAGTGCGTAGATGGCCGACGTTTTCGGATCATATCGCTCGGGCCAGGTCACATGGTCGTACATCGATTACTGCTCCTTCTTGAACAAATCCTGGAAGATGAGCTGGCCCCAAGTGCGGCCGCGTGCCTGCACCAGCGCGCCACCCTCGTTGAGCTTTCCCAGCTTGACGGGTGCGAACCCGAGTTGTTTGGCCAAGGCCGCCACGGGAGCGGTCGCGTCCTCGTCGTCGCTCGACAGAAAGACGACACGGTGCCCGCCCTCGACGATCGGATCGGCAGCCAGGGTGGCCGCAACCAGATGATTGAACCCTTTGACGAGCTTGGCGCCGGTGAACGCCTTCGCGACGAAGGCGGAGGACGGCAGGCCGTCCAGCTCTTCAGGGACTGGAAACGCGTTCATCGCGTCGATGACCGTCTTGCCTTTCCAACTCGGCAGGGCTTTCGCAACCTCGCGATGCTCCCCGAACGGGACCGCCAAGATAATTGTGTCGGCCTCGAGTGCATCCCGCAGCGACTTGGCGACGACCGTGGGTCCAATCGCCCGAGCCTGCGGCGCCAACGCCTCGGGCGGCCGGCGGCTCGCGACGGCCACGTCGATGTTTTTACGGGCGAAGGCGTGGGCGAGGGCCTGGCCTATCTTACCGAATCCTACAATTGCGTAGCTCATAATGCTTCTCCGATCCGTGTTGGTATTGATTCCTTCAACGGCGCTGGGTTATTCGTTCCGCTGTGTGGCGACCTTTGCGTGGTCGTTCCACCATGGACACGCTAGTTCCCGCCGGTCAGCCGCTTCCCGTGATCCGGCGCGATTTCAGATGGCCGAGAAGCCGCCATCGACAGACAACTCCACCCCATTCACGAAGCTCGAATCGTCGGAAGCAAGAAACAGCGCGGCCGTCGCAATTTCCTCAGGACGCCCCATCTTTCCCCGCGGGATCAGGGATTCGAACATCTGCTTCGCCTCCTCGGTCAGAACTTGGTCCTGCATCGGTGTGGCGATCGGCCCCGGGTGCAGCACGTTCACCCGGATATTCCTGCCCTTGAGTTCGTTGAGCCACCCGCGTGCGAATGCGTGCAGCGCCGCCTTGCTCGCCGCATACACGCTGTAACCAGGAAAACCTTTCACCGAAGCAACTGACCCGGTCATGAAGATCGATCCGCCATCGTTGAACAGCGGCAACGCCTTCTGAACCGTAAACAGCGTGCCGCGCGTATTCAGGCCGAAGGCCGCATCGAAGTGCTGCTCGGTAATCTCGCCCAGTGGGACGGCTTCGCCCGTGCCGGCGCTCGCGTACAGGACGTCGATCCTGCCCTTTTCCCGCTTGACTGTATCGAACAGGCGGTCGAGGTCGTCGAGATTGGCCGCGTCGCCGCGCACGCCGGTCACGTTCCGGCCGATCAGCTTGACGGCCTCGTCCAGCGCCTCCTGTCTCCGGCCCGTGATGAAAACATAGGCGCCTTCTTCAACGAACCGCTTGGCGCTCGCCAGCGCCATGCCGCTCGATCCACCCGTGATGACTGCAACCTTACCCTCAAGCTTTCCCATGACTTCTCCTTTCGTGGTGTCGGGACGGCATCTGCCTCCGAGAACCTCGAAATGGGTCCGCCGGCGTCAGTTGTTGAGTGCGGAAGCGCGCACATCGGTGGTGCGAAATCGATCCGGCTGGACGACTGACGCCAGCCGCGACGATCGGCGTCCGCCGTTCGGAATTGAGCCGCGCTCGTCGACATAGGCTATGATGACCGCCCGTACTGCTGTTCGATGTGTTAGATACGGGCTTTGGAAGGCGCACCGCGCGGTGCCGGATTGCACCATGATCGACTGGGATGACGTTCGCTACTTTCTTGCCGTCGCGCGCGGAGGCTCGGTGCGGGCCGCCGCCGAGCGCCTCGGTGTGAACCACTCGACCGTGCTGCGACGCGTCGCCCAGCTCGAGGAACGCCTCGGGGTGCAGATGTTCGAAAAGCTGCCTTCGGGCTACCGCCTGACGGCTGCGGGCGAGGAGGTCCTCGAGTTCGCGGACCAGATGGAAGTGTCGTCGCACCTGCTGGAGACGCGCGTCTTCGGGCGCGACCAGAGCGTGCGCGGGCTTCTGCGGGTGACGCTGGCACCGCCCCTCGCGACACACCTGCTCATGCCGGACTTCGCCGATTTCGCGCGTCTGCATCCGGATATCGAGATGGAAATCTTGTCGTCCGGCGAGCTGGCAAATCTGACCAACCGAGAGGCCGACGTCGCGATCCGCGTCGTCTACGACCGCAAAACCCTGCCGCTCAATCTTCATGGCCTGAAGGGACCGGAGGTGTTCGGCGGCGTCTATATGTCCTGTGATCGACTAGCCGCGTGGCGTGCGGGCGCGCCTGATCCCATCCGGTGGATCGTCATAAGCATTCATGGAATTCCGGAATGGGCCAGCGAGGGTGAGGTTCGCACCACGGGGGTTCCCTTCAGGACCACGGACGCCGAGGCGCAGATCGTTGCTGTACGGCAAGGGCTCGGGATCACGACACTGCCCTGCTTCGTCGGCGATGCCGACCCCCTACTGGTGAGGGTGCCGGGCACCGACCTGCACATGTACGGAACGCTCTGGCTTCTCACACAGGGGGAGACACGCAAGACGAAGCGCGTACGGCTCTTCACGGAGTTCGTATCCCGCAGGCTCGCCGCGTACGCGCCGCTTCTCGCGGGGCTGTCCATATCGCGCGACTGACGCCTGGCAGGTCGCCGATGGCGCTGTCTCGAGCGTACCGCTGTAGAAGGGCCATTCTCGGCGTTGAAAAACAATTGCTCTTTGAAGACTGTGGCGCGTACAGCTATTTCGAAATCCATGATTGGTATGAGAAGCTTCGCCCGAACCGCGCCGCACGAATGATGACGCGCAGCGCAACCAAATTGGGGAGGATTCAAAATATTAGTATGCGATGTTTGATTGTCACGGCTCATCCACTCAATCCAAGCCTTTGCCAAACGCTTTCGAAAGCAGCTATCGACACCCTGATGGATGCGAAGCACCAGTGCCGACATGTTGATCTGTATCGATCTGGCTTCTTCCCGGCTCTTACACCGGCGGAGCGCGCGAGCTACTATTCCGGATTCGAGACTACAGAGGTAGCTAAAGAGATTGAGGATCTTCTCTGGGCCGAGACTATCGTCTTGATTTTTCCCACGTGGTGGTTCGGACCTCCAGCTATATTGAAGGGCTGGTTCGACAGGGTATGGGTGCCTGGTATTGCCTACGATCACGCAGCCGATCTTGGTGCCATACAACCGCGACTTCGCCAGTTAAGGAAGGTGGTTGCAATAACAACTTTGGGCTCCCCTTGGTGGGTCGATTGGCTGATCCTCAGGCGGCCAGTGCGGCGTGTTCTCAAGACAGCTATTCTGAATACCTGTGCTCCTCAAGCCTCGCTTACGTTCCTTTCATTTTACAAGGTTGAAAGTCTGCCTAGGCAAGGTGTCGATGCTGCGATAAATCGCATTAGATCAATGCTACAGCGTCTATAGCTAAGCCCCGTCACAATGCTCCTTTTCCTTGAAGGGCGCACGTAGAGCAATGCCCGTGGGGACAGCGCGGCTCGTGACCGCTGCCCTTATCGGTATGTACGCGCATACGCGCCGAAAGCGTCACCATCGGTAGATGGCAGCACCGCGGATATCACCGTCACGACATGGCATTCCTGGGCGCCGCCGCCACCGGCATCATCAACGAGGTGCGCGGCATCAACCGCGTCGTCTATGACGTGACGAGCAAACCGCCAGGCACCATCGAGTGGGAATGAGCTCAAATTCGGTCCGACGGACGTTAGGGTGTCGGGTGGGTTGTGATCAGGCGGGAACGTACGTCACTCTGATCGCGTCCTCGCCAACCCGGTCGCTGGCCACGAGACGCAGCGGCGGCCGCGGGCCGGCGAAGAATGGCTTGCCGCGACCAAGCACGATGGGACGGAAGTAGAGCCGGTACTCATCGATAAGGCCAAGCTCGGTCAGACTACCCGCAAGCTCCGGTCCGGCGACTTCGATCTCGCCCTCGTGTTCGGCTTTAAGCGCCCTAACGAACCCTTTGAGATCGTCGTCCACCAGCGTGGCGTTCGGCCCGACCGACTTCAGGGTGCGAGAGACGACCCATTTCGGCTGCGCCCGCCAGGCCGCCGCAAAGTCGCGCCCGACCTGGTCCTGTCCCGACTGATCCTCGTCCCAATAGCGCATTACCTCGTACATGCGCCGGCCGTAGAGGCTGCCGGCGATCCCGCGCACATGGGCGTTGAAGTGGCGATGGAGCGCCTCTCCGGGCATCGGCAGCCCGGGCCCGCCCTCGGCGCCAGCGACATAGCCGTCGAGCGACTGCATCATTCCGAACACAAGCTTCGCCACGCACAGGCTCCTATCGATCGACGACGATCCGAAGGGATCGCATTCATTCAAACCTCGCCCTCACTTCGCCGGTTCGCTGGCTGCACACATTCTCTGACGTGTTCACGTTGGCCGGTAAATCTGCGCCACCGCGCCCCCCGGGAAGGCTTTCGAGCTCACCAGCTTGAGAGACATCGGCGCGACCAGTTCGGAGAACAGCGGCAGGCCTTTGCCCAGCGCCACGGGGGCCACCATCAGGGCGAGCTGGTCGACCAGTCCTTGGGCGACGAGACTGCGGGCGAAGCTCACTCCGCCGTGGGCGATGATCGGCTTGCCCTCTTGGGCTTTCAACTTCGCGACTTCCTCCGCCAAGTCACCGCTCGCCACATAGGCCTCCGCCCAACTTTCACCACCGGGCTGCAACTTCGCCGGCTGTCCGGTTCCCGCGTTGACGGCGCGAGCCTCATCGAGCGCCGCCGACTTGCTCACCTCCCTCAGGATCTCCGGTCCCCGTCGTGAGAAGACGGCCTTGGGGATCTGGTTCATCGGCGCCGCGAACTGCTCGCAGGAGGTCGGCCACCAGGCGGCCATGTCACGGAAGCTGCGGCTGCCCATGATGTGCAGGCTCGAGTTCCATATGAACTCTACGCCCGAGGCCTTCGCCTCTTGATCGGCGCCGAACATCCATGTGTTTCGGCCTTCCAGGTCACTCACGAAGCCGTCGATCGATATGGACATCTTCAAGATCAGGTCTCTCATCGCGTCTTCCTTGCCCTGGTGAGACCCAAGGACGGGCCAGATCGGTCAGTTCCGACAATTCGTTGCGGGATAGTCCGACAACGCTTGCACGCCGCCGAAGAAGGGATACCGAGCTTCCTTGCCTAGTCGGCGAGGGTGTCGTTGATGCCGCGCCAAATTCTGGTTCAGCGCCGTTTGTCAAAGCAGCGCACCTGAAGGTTGCGGCTGAGGCAACTGCCGTCCGTCAGGTGGGGAGAGGCATGTGAGACGAAGCCGGTGCACGCCGACTGATTTGATTCCCAAAACCGGATACGGATCTTTCCGTAACGGCGCCAATCAGCTTATCGATTTTTCTCGGCCGGGTTCTCCTTTCGTGGCGCCGAGGCGGGTAAGCAGATTGAGCGTGATCCTGCCGACATCGTTCATGGCGCCTGCGGCTGGCAGCGCGCCGCACCAGGCAACCGAGCTTGCGGAAAAGATCAAGCCGCCTGCTGCGAGCTTTCGCAGGGTCATTTCGGCGCAGCGGCGGGCGATGTGCTGCCTATCCCCGCCCTCGTACCAGCGCGTCGGATCCTGAAAGAAGCTGTCGGGAAATCCCGTCGCACGCGCGATCACGACGGTGTCAGCGGAAGTGCCGAGGGCCGGATCCGTCGCATCCACTTCGTAGCCCGCGGCACCGCCCAGCACGATGCCGTCGGTGCCGAAGGTCGCATTTTCAACGCCTTCGAACAGCCATGCGCATCCTGCTTCATGGCTTTCCTCAGTGCGCGTGAAAGGGCGTGCGCCATCGAAACCCATCAATGAGATTGCACCGCCGATCAGCGAGAATTCGCCTCGGCCGCGGCAGCGGAGATAGCCGCCTGGTTCGTTGGTGATCGACAGCGCCTGTTCGGCGACCGGGCCGTCCCAGGTTCGGCCGGCCTCCAGCGGCGAGCGCCGCAACTCCATCAGATCGTCCTTGAAAGCCACAGTGGCAGCAAAGCCGTTTCCGCCGAGATAGGCGATGCTGCCGCCTTCGGCCACAAACTGCCGCAGCGCCTGCTCCATCTCGATCGACATATATTCGGGATGACTGCCGGTGACGACGGCTTGATGTCGACGCAAACCGTCTATGCCGCATTCGTGCAAATCGTGATCGGTCATGACGTCAAACACGATTCCATTTTCGTGGCAGAATCGGAGGAAATGCAGATCGACCGGCAGGTTGTGTGGGCAGCCGCAGAGCGGATAATCGTAATCGTCCCTGAGCGTCACTTTCGGCTTTTTGTAGGAGCAGATGGAAACACCGCTAAGGTCAGAATGGTAGTCGTAAAGGGATTTCAGATTGTTGGCGATCGCGAAGCGATGTCCCCGGTCGTCGCCTTTCCATTCATAAAGATGATCCGGGAGATATTCGTCCGCATAAGCGAGATAGGTGGCCGTCGGCACGAGAAACAACAGCGGCGACGAAACCTGTGAAGAGGTGACGAAGAACACCACGCGTTCGTAGCCACCCTCCCATTCGACCTGGAACGCGTAGACGCCTGGGTGTGCGTTTTCGGGGATCGTCGCGCGGTGCGATGCCGGCCATGCAAGCGGGCCGATGTCGTCGTCGTGGCAATGGATAGCGTCGTAGTGCGACGGCACCAAGCGAGGCTCGAAGCTCGATCCGTCCCACCGTGCCGAAGTCACGCAGAAGGCTGGCTGATTGATCACATCCAGGAGCAGCGGATCTGCTCCGCCCGACGACAGGATCGGCTGCGTTGGTAACAGCGTCGGGAAATCCCAGGCAACAGTCCCGTGTGGGGTGTCGAGCCGGATCGCGGCAAATTTCGCGTTGAGGGTAGGTTCGTGGTTGGTGGCACTTGCGCCGAAATGGATACCGTGCGCCTGGAGGTTCCGCGCCGGGCCGCCAAAACCTTCATGGAGTTCGTAAGGCGCGAGAAGATCATGGGATTTGATGCGCAGACGCGATTGTTCCTGCCGCAGGTCCAACTCGACAGTGAGCCACACACCAGTTGGCGCCTTCTTCTCGACAGGGGTTTCGCCGCCGATTTCCACGACAAATGCGCCGTCGCGGAGGCGCAGCCCGAGGGCGCCTGCTTCCAGGATCGTGCGCGCACCTTCGTTGCGCGTGAGGAACAGCTCGAAACGAATGCCGTGGACGGCTTGTACTTTGACCAGTTCGCCGGCTCGCACGAACAGGAACGACCCCTGGTCGAAATGCCGACGCCGTGCTTCACCTATCGTTTCGATGGGCCAGGCGAGAAGTTCCGGAGCCGGCTTGTCGAGCCGGCAAATTCGTGTGGCCTTTATCGGCCGATCGCATGACAGGCTGAGGTTGATCCGCTGGCCTGCTTTGGCACTCCAGGGGGTGGTATAGCCGACCACGCTCATCGCGTCGTGGTCTACTGCGCGCTTCATCTATCCCTCCCGATGAACTCCAGATGGGCTGGGGCGAACCGCGTAGACCGGTCCGATGTCGGCCAATGCGCTGCCGCTCTGACAAGCAAAGTTCCGCATGGCGCACTACAGCCATGATGTACATGCTTGTATAGATAAGCTGCATTCGGATAGTCTCGACGCGATCGGTCCAAGCGCGACATTACCAAGGAGGATGACATGCGCAACGCATCTCTCTTCGATCTGTCAGGCAGGAAGGCGCTTGTAACCGGCGCAAGCCGTGGCATCGGGCGCAGCATCGCCGAGGCGCTCAGCGCGGCCGGCGCCGACGTCGCGGTCACGGCGCGCAGCGTGGCCTCGCTCGAGAAGACGATGGCCGCCATCCGCACCGCCGGCGGGGTCGCGCACGCCATCGCCCTGGATGTCACCGATGTCGACCGCTGCCGGGCGGCGACAGCCGAGGCCGGCAGCCTGCTCGGAGGTCTCGATATTCTCGTCAACAATGCGGGGGTGGAAGAGGTCCGGCCTTCACTCGATGTCGACGAGGCCTTGTGGGACCGGATTGTCGATACGAATCTCAAAGGCGCCTTCTTCTGCGCCCAAGCCGCCGCGCGGCAGATGAGAGACGCCGGACGGCCCGGCGTCATTATCAATCTCTGCTCGCTGACCTCCGAGGTTGGGGTTCCCACGGCGGTGCCGTACGGCTCGTCGAAATCAGGCCTCCTCGGCATGACGCGAGCGCTTGCGGCGGAGTGGGCCGATCTCGGGATCCGGGTCAACGCCATTGCGCCTGGCTATTTCAGGACAGCGATGACAGACGTGTTCTACAGC
The DNA here is from genome assembly GCF_040320645.1 of Mesorhizobium sp. M0633. Lineage (NCBI taxonomy): Bacteria > Pseudomonadati > Pseudomonadota > Alphaproteobacteria > Hyphomicrobiales > Phyllobacteriaceae > Mesorhizobium > Mesorhizobium sp. M0633. The sequence continues at coordinate 63,001 of NZ_JAMYQC010000023.1, read as the reverse complement.
AACGAGGCATGGCAGCAATCGATGCTTGCCAAGATTCCGCAGCGCCGTTTTGGTGATCTCTCGGACCTGCACGGAATCGCGGTGTTCCTCGCTTCGGATGCGGCAGCCTACATAACCGGCCAGTCCATTCCCGTGGATGGAGGCTTTCTCGCATCGATTTGAAGGCTTCAGTGGCCGGAGACGTGTCCCAGAAGTGATCGACAAGCGCTAATCGTAATTGTGTTCTAAGAAAAGGAGCCGCCATGTCTGACGTCAGCTTCCACCGCCTGTCATCCCTCAGTGTCGATCAGCGGTCCAGTTTACTGAAACGCGCCGAAGGAGATCTGTCTTCCTTCATCGAAAAGGTCCGTCCAATCATCCAGGCCGTCAAGGATGAAGGTGACGCGGCCTTGCTCCGGTTTGCACGCGAACTCGACAAAGCCGATGTTGCCGACGGTGGACTGAAAGTTTCGGAAGCGGAGTTCGACGCGGCATTCGACAAGGTCGAGAAGGATGTCGTGGAGAGTATCCGGTTCGGTATTGAGAACATCCGGCATTTCCACGAGGAGCAGCGCCCGGAAACGATGTGGCTCAAGGAAGTTCGGCCGGGCGCCTATGCGGGTGACCGATACACACCGATTGCTTCCGTTGCGCTTTATGTTCCGCGCGGCAAAGGCGCCTTTCCCTCGGTGACGATGATGACCTCGGTTCCGGCGGTGATTGCCGGGGTTCCCCAGATCGCGATCGTGACGCCTGCGACTTCGGATGGTTCCGTCGACGCCGCGACGCTGGTTGCTGCCCGCATCGCCGGCGTGGAGACCGTGTACAAGTGCGGCGGCGCCCATGCGGTCGCCGCCGTCGCCTATGGGACCGAGACTGTGAAGCCTGCCGTCAAGATCGTCGGGCCGGGGAGCCCGTGGGTGGTGGCGGCAAAGAGCGTGTTGTCCCCGATCATCAACACAGGTCTCCCCGCCGGTCCTTCCGAAGCGATCATTTTTGCCGATCACAGCGTCGACGGCGGCCTGGCTGCTCTTGACCTGTTGATCGAGGCCGAGCACGGGCCGGATTCCTCGGCCTACCTGGTGACGCACAGCCGCAAGGTCGCCGAAGCCGCGTTGATTGCGATACCGGAACACTGGTCCAGGATGAGCGAACAGCGTGTGGAGTTCTCACGCGCGGTGCTGACTGGAAAGCGCGGCGGCATCGTGCTGACCGAGTCGCTGGAGGACAGCTACCGGTTCATCAACGACTATGCGCCGGAGCACCTCGAGATTCTGTCAACCGAGCCATTTGCGCATCTCGGACGTATCACGGAAGCCGCCGAGATCCTCATGGGTCCGCATACGCCGGTGACCCTCGCCAACTTCGTCCTGGGACCCAATGCGGTGCTGCCGACCAGCCGGTGGGCGCGAACCTTTGGACCGCTTTCCGTGACGGATTTCGTCAAGAGATCGTCGGTCGGCTATGTGACCTCGGCGGCCTATCCGGAACTCGCCCTGCATGCCCGCAGGCTCGCCCGCTACGAAGGATTCAGCTCGCATGAGAACGCGGTTTCGGAGATCCGCGATCGCTATCTTGCCGGCTGAGCGGAAACGATGACGATGAGGGCGGCGCGACTCTATGGACCCGGCGACTTGCGCGTCGAGGATATCGCCGCGCCAGGCGCTCCCGAGCCAGGCTGGGTGAAGCTAAGGGTCGATGCCGCAGGCATTTGCGGTTCCGATCTCCACAACTTCCGCACGGGCCAATGGATAAGCCGATCGCCTTCGACGGCTGGCCATGAGCTGACAGGCACGGTGATAGCCATCGGCGAGGGCGTGGATACCGTCGGTGTTGGCGACCGAGTGGTCGCCGATTCCCGTTTCTGGTGTGGAGAATGCGCGCAATGCCATGCAGGCAGGCGGCATCTTTGCACGTCGCTGGGCTTTGTCGGCGAGATATGCGACGGCGGATTTGCCGAACAGGCGGTCCTGCCCGCGCGCCTCCTGCACATCGTCGATGCCGTGCTTGACGAACGGGTCGCGGCCATGGCCGAGCCGCTGGCTGTAGCGTTGCACGCAGTGCGGCGTCTGCCGAAAACGGCCGGCTCCGTTCTTGTCGTCGGCTGCGGGACTATCGGCGGGCTTGCCGCACTGCTGCTTTCCCGGACATTCGCAGATACCGTGCTCGTCGCCGATCGCAACCCTGGCCGCTGCGCCCGCGTGGCGCGGGTCACCGGCGCCAGCATCGTCGATTTGAACCGGGACGCCATTGCCGCCGCCACCGCGGATGCCCCCTTGCTCGCTGCCGTCGAAGCAACCGGCAGCGTCGCAGCACTCGGCCAGTTGCTCGGCGTTCTCGATGCCGGCGGCACCGTTGCGATGGTCGGCATATTCCATGGCCGCCTCGATATCGATCCCAACATCCTGGTTGAACGCGAAATAGCATTGCTGGGATGCCACGCCTTTGCCGATGAGCTTCCCGACGCCATTCGGATGCTCGGCGAATTGACCGAGCCCATGGTCGAACTGATCGACCGCGAGATCGGCCTGGATGATGTTCCCGCAGCCTATGAGCGGCTGTTGGCGGGGCAGGGCGATGGCTTGAAAACGATCATCCGGATGCGGTGTGCCGGGCGCGTGTGATTTCCGAACCTGCCGGAAAGGATTTTTGAAATGATAACTTTGCCCGACACCGCCAGCCCTCTTTACGAGAAGGTCAAGGACTACATCCTGACGAACATCGGAACGGGGCGATGGAGCAAGGACCGCAAGCTGCCGTCCGAAAATGAATTCGTGGCGACACTCGGCGTGTCTCGGATGACGGTCCATCGTGCCTTGCGGGAGTTGACCTCTGCGGGTTTTCTGATCCGGCTCCAGGGCGTCGGCACATTCATCGCGCCACCTCGACCGCAATCCGCACTGATCGAGATCAACAACATCGCGGCGGAAATTGTCGCGCGGGGAAACCGGCATCGCTCCGAGGTTATCGTCCTCGAAAAGATCATGCCGACAAAGGAGCTCGCGCTTTCGTTCGAGTTTGCAAAGCGCGTGTCGGTCTATCATTCCATCGTCGTCAACTTCGAGAACGACCTGCCTGTGCAACTGGAAGAGCGCTTCGTCAACCCGGGCCTGATACCCGACTATGACAAGCAGGATTTTTCCAGGACAGCGACCTACGACTATCTCATGCAGAAAACCCCGGTGACGGAGGTCGAGCACATCATCTCGGCGACCCCTGCCGATGCCGAGACGGCGCGGTATCTGGGCATCGACGTCGGCAGCTGCTGCCTGTTTCTGCATCGCCGGACATGGACGGGCGCCGTCGTTGCCACGATCAGCAAGCTGACTTACGTTGGAAGCCGCTACTCGCTTGGCAGTCGGTATTCTCCGTCCAAAAAAACCTGATCGCAGTGGAGCGATTCAGAGTCGGAAAGAGGTGTCTAACTTGTATATGCATGTATGTATTTAGCCTTGACATCCGCTGTTGCTGACGTTGAAGTGTCGTCGCACTTCGGTTGAACTGACAGCTAAGATGCCGAGGCACGATGCCGCAAGAGCAGAAGCCCGCATTCTCACCAGGCCGGATGTTTGGCTCAAAAAAGCGGCCTGATCATCAAGGGGAACAAGATGATGCGTAACCTAGCAGGACAATTTCGGGCACTCGTTATGGCTGCTGCCGTCGGGTTTGCCCCGGCGGTCTACGCGGCCGACACGACAATTCCGGCGACGCCTGAGGCAGGAACATTCAAGATCGGCATCGAGCCATGGCTTGGCTACGGCCAGTGGCACGTCGCCGAAGCCAAGGGTCTGTTCAAGGCAAACGGGCTGTCCGACGTGCAGATCGTGAACTTCGCCGAGGACAAGGACATCAACGCCGCCCTGGCGAGCGGCCAGCTCGATGCCGCCAACATCGCGACCCACACGGCTATGGGAATGGTTGCGGCCGGCCTGCCGGTGAAGATCGTGCTTCTGCTCGACGTCAGCATGACGGCAGACGCCATGATCGCCGGCAAGGACGTCGCCTCCGTCGCCGACCTCAAGGGCAAACAGGTCGCTTTTGAGGAAGGCACGACGAGCGACATCCTGCTCAAATACGCGCTCGCCAAGAACGGCATGTCCATCGCCGATGTCCAGCCGGTTCCAATGCCGGCGGCGGATGCCGGCAGCGCGTTGATCGCTGGCCAGGTTCCGGTCGCGGTTACCTATGAGCCTTATCTCACCGCGGCCAGGGCACAGAACAAGGACGTCAAGCTGCTCTTCACCGCAGGCGAAGATCCCGGCCTGATCAGTGACGTGTTCGTGGTGCGCGATGAGGTGATCAAGTCGCGTCCCGGCCAGGTGCTTGCCATGATCAAGACCTGGGATGCGGCCCTGAAGGCTTACAATGCCGACACGCCCGACGGCCGGGCGATCATCTCCAAGGCAGTCGGTTCGAGCGTCGAAGACCTCAACACCGCCTTTGATGGCGTGCGTTACTATACTCTCGCCGAAAATAAGGATGCGCTGACGGGCGAATTTTCCACCAAGACATTCGCCGATGTCGAGGCAGCCGCCAAGAACGCCGGGCTGCTTCAGGCGGACGTGACGCCGGAGCAGATGATCGACCCGTCATTCGTCAAGGCCGCGAAATGACGAGGGCCGGCTCGCGGTGGTGACGCAAATGTCCGAGCAGCGTGCGACCAAGCCAAGCCCGTCTCACGCAGCGCCGGGGCCGGTGATCAAACAGCCGATGCGCCGTCGCCGATCCTCCGGGATAGGCGCGCCCATCGCACGCTCGCGCTTCCTGATGATAGCAGTGGCGGTTTTTGCCGGCCTCGGTCTTGCTTGGTGGGCGGCAACGGGGCTGGGACTGGTAAAGCCGATTTTCCTGCCCTCGCCGGGGAGCGTGGTGACCCAGCTCGGCAAGCTCTCGGGTGACGGCACGCTGTGGCTGGATGTCAGAGCCTCGATATACCGTATTTCCATTGGCTTCCTCATCGCCTCGGCATTGGCGATTCCGATTGGCGTGCTGATCGGCAGCTTCAGGACCTGGGAAGCGGCGATCGAGCCGCTTGTGGATTTTATCCGCTACATGCCGGTGGTCGCTTTCGTGCCCCTCTCCATCCTGTGGTCGGGGACCGGCGATGCCCAGAAGTTCCTGATCATCTTCATCGGCACCTTCTTTCAGCAGGTGCTGATGATCATGGACAATGTGAAGCGGGTTCCCGCTGATTTCATTGGCCTTGGCAGGACACTCGGCCTGCCGGATCGCAGGATCCTGACGCGCATTGTGGTTCCCAGCGCCTTGCCAGGCATCTGGGATACGTTACGCATCAGTCTCGGCTGGGCATGGACCTGGCTGGTGTTGGCGGAACTTGTCGCGGCGACATCAGGCCTCGGCTACCGCATCACCGTGTCCCAACGCTATTTCCAGACAAACACCATCATCGGCTACATCCTGCTACTGGGCGTGCTTGGCCTCATTACCGACCAGGTCATGAAGGCACTGGGAAAAGTGCTGTTCCGGCAGGAGGGCCACGTGCAATGAGGCCGGGCCGATGAGTTTGCCCAAATTGGGGATCAAAGGTCTCCACAAGAGCTTCGGCACGGGCGCGCGGCGCACGGAAGTGCTGCGCGATATCAATCTCGATCTTGCCGACAACGAGTTCGTCTCGCTGGTGGGCACGTCGGGTTGCGGCAAGAGCACGCTGCTGTCGATCGTTGCCGGACTGCAGGATTTCGACGCGGGAGATCTTGCCATCGATGGCGCGCCGATCCTGCAGCCGGGCCTCGACCGCGGCGTCGTCTTCCAGTCCTACACCCTGCTTCCCTGGCTGACGGCGCAGCAGAACATCGAGTTCGCGCTCAAGGCCGCGGGTCATGATCGCGCGACCTGCCGCAGGATAGCACGCGAGCATCTCGATCTGGTCAAGCTCCCGCACAGCGCCAATCGCTATCCGTCTGAGCTTTCTGGCGGCATGAAGCAACGGGTGGCCATAGCGCGTGCCCTTTCCTATCGACCCAAAATGCTTCTGATGGACGAGCCCTTTGGCGCGCTCGATGCCTTGACCAGGCATCAGATGCAGGAACTCCTGACGCAGATCTGGGAGGAGCACAGGCTCACCGTGCTCTTCGTCACCCATGATGTGGAAGAAGCCGTCTACCTGTCGGACCGCATCGTCGTGATGGGGATCGGCCCGGGACGCATCATGCAGACCTTCAATGTCGACATCGAGCGCCCGCGCCGGGAAGAGGTCATGGAAACCCCGGCCTTCATGGATTTGCAGCGCAGCGTACACAAGGCGATCCGCGAGGCTTCAAAACGTCCCGAAATGGTTTAGGCGGGCCACTCAATTACTTACAATCGGCGACCACCGTTGCGCCCAATCTCGATATCGCGCCATCGCGATTCCTGACCAGGGGAGCCGCGATCGGCGGCTTTCTCCTCAACCTCGAAAAAAATTTGCAGGACAATGTCGATTTCCTAAACTCCGTTCGTCGTTTCGATGCCGGCCGGTGAGTCCGGCTCAACAAGGAGACAGACGATGCGTGTGATGGTGCTCGTGAAGGCTACCGAGGACAGCGAAAAGGGCTTTGTCCCCACGCCCGAGGCGAAGGAGGCGATGGAGGCGATGGGCAGGTTCAACGACGAGCTGCGCAATGCCGGCATCTTGCTCGACGCCGATGGCCTCAAGCCCTCCTCGCAGGGCAAGCGCGTTGCGTTCGATGGTCCCCGCCGGACGGTCATCGACGGGCCTTTCGCCGAGACCCGCGAACTGGTCGCCGGCTTTTGGCTCTGGGAAGTCAAGGACATGGACGAGGCTGTCGCCTGGGTGAAGCGCTGCCCCAATCCCATGCCCGGACCGAGCGAGATTGAAATCCGGCCGCTGTACGAGATGGCTGATTGGCAATGGGAATCTGACGCCGGAGGTCACGGAAATCCATGACCGGACGCGCGAGAAGCTCAGCGGCAACTGAACCTGTCGGCCGCAACCTGCTTTGCCTTCGTTATGGCTTTGGCCGATAAGGCAGCATGACGGCAGGCGAGACGCAGCAGGCGATCGAGGCGATTTTTCGCATTGAACGTGCCCGGCTCATCGCGGGCCTGGCCCGCCTCGTGCGCAATGTCGATCTTGCAGAGGAACTGGTGCAGGACGCCCTCGTCATACCCCTATCCGAATGGTCCAGGACCGGCGTTCCGGCTAATCCCGGCGCTTGGCTGATGACGGTCGCCAAACGCCGCGCCATCGACGCGATCCGTCGCGACAAGATGCGCGAGCGCAAGCATGAGGAGATCGCGCGGGAGCTGGACGGCGACTGCGATGGTACGGCCGAGGGAAACGAAATGGCCATGAACGACGATCTTGGCGACGAGCTGCTGGGCCTCATCTTCACAGCCTGCCACCCCATACTTTCGGCCGACGCCCGCGCGGCCCTCACGCTGCGTGTCATCGGCGGCCTGACGACGGACGAGATCGCCCGTGCTTTCCTGTCGAGCGAGGTGACGATCGCCCAGCGCATCGTCCGCGCAAAGAGGACGATCGGAAAGGCCGGGCTCAGCTTCGAGGTGCCGCGCGGCGCCGAGCGTGCGGCGCGTCTGTCCTCGGTGCTGGAGGTCATCTATCTCATCTTCAATGAAGGCTATGCTGCCACGGCAGGCGACGACCTTGTCCGCCCGAGCCTGTGCCTGGAGGCACAACGGCTCGGCCGCATGCTGGCGGGGTTGATGGCCGAGGATGCCGAGGTGTTCGGCCTGCTGGCTCTGATGGAAATCCAGGCATCGCGCCTGCCGGCACGCATCGGGCCGGACGGCGCCCTCTTGACCCTGACCGAGCAAAACCGCGCGCGCTGGGACCAGCTGCTGATCCGCCGAGGCCTTGACGCGCTGGCCCGTGCCGAAGCCCTCGGGGGCGATGGCCCCTATGTGTTGCAGGCCGCGCTTGCAGCCTGTCACGCGCGGGCGCGCAGTCCGGCCGATACCGACTGGCCCCGTATCGCAGCGCTCTACGACCGGCTGCGTGCAGTGATGCCCTCGCCGGTGGTCGATCTCAATCGAGCGGTCGCCCACAGCATGGCCTTCGGGCCCGAAGCGGGCCTGCGGCTGGTAGACGAGATTGCCGACGCCGCCGCCTTGCGCAATTATGCGCCATTGCCGGCGGCGAGGGGCGATTTTCTGTTTCGGGCCGGCCGGCTGGCCGAGGCCCGCGCCGAATTCGAGGCTGCGGCCAAGCTCACCCGCAACGTGCGCGAAGCGGCCTTTCTCCTCGCCCGCGCAGACGCTTGTGGTTGACAGCATCGCTCTCCGTGCCCGACGCGCCGCTCGGCAACATCGAAAGCCGCCAGTTCGCTCCCGGCCAGCCCCCTTCAATGAGCGTGATCAGCTCGCAACGCGAAAGGGATTAACGATGCGCAAGCCTTCGTCGAGCGCCATTGCGTGCTGCATGTCCTCCGACCAAAGTGTATCGCAGCCAGCGTGAACCGCCGCGGAGGCGATCATCGCGTCATAGGTGGAAAGGCCGTACCGCTCGGCGAGCCTCAATCCTGTTTCGTGGGTCTCGAGCGTGAGCGGATGAACCGTCAACAGGCCGCGCAGCGTGGTCAGCAGCGCATGCGTTTCGTCCCATGACATTTGCATCTTCCGACGCGCGACATTGGTGAGTTCATTGAGAACCTGCACGCTGATCGCCCCGCCATCGGCGATGACCGCCTCGGCCCGATCCGCCTTCGCCGTGTCGCCTGACGCGATATGAAGAAGGACATTGGTATCGAAAAAACTAACGGGCATTTGCCTCGTCCCGATCGAATTTGAAGTCAGCGGGAAGCCGACCGCGGAAGGCGCGGAGACGCTTCAGCAACTCCTCACGCCCGGGCTTCCGCGCGACGCCAAGCTGGCGGGCGTCAGCGACATGGATTTCGATCTCATCGCCTTCCCTGAGTTCAAGCGCTTCGACCACAGCGGCGGGAAGGCGGACCGCAAGACTGTTTCCCCATTTGGCGACCTGCATGCCACTTCCTCTCTTAGATATACGCTGGAAGAAATGTATATCCACAAGTCGTCAAGGTCAAGAATTGCAGCCAATCGGTTTATTCATTTTGGAGGAGAGGGCCTCGATCATGCCAGCAACTGCGTCGGCACGCCGAGAATCGGTCCTGCCTCGGCGAGCCGCTGGTCGAGGGTCCACACCGTGGCGCCATGCTCCGATGCCGTCGCGAGGTGCAGGGCGTCGCCAGCACGAAGCCCGAGCATATGCTGATCGGCGAATTTCGCGGCGACCCGAAAATGCCCGCCCGTCACCGGCAGCACGGTGAAGCTCTCAGCGACAAGCTTATTGAACATCGCGAGCGCTGCCGCGCGTTGCTCCAGGTCGATTTGTCCGGTCCGAAGCTTGATCGCCATGGCGCAGGACATCTCGGTGATGGTCCAGTCGCTGATCACAAGTTGCGCAGGGTCCTGCTCCGCCAGCCAGCCCTGAACGCGCGCGGTCATGGCTTCGTTGGATAGCGCCGCGATGATCAGCGAAGTATCGAGATAGGACGTCAATAGCGATCGCCATCTCGCATCGATCGCACCAGATCGGTGGCAGCCTGAGCCTGCAGAGGCATGGTTGCGGTCAGGGATTGGAGCAGGACGGCGTCGATCCGTTTGCGAGGGCGGGCCACGGCCGTGAGCCTGGCGACCGGCTTGCCACGCCGGGTTATGTCGATCGAGTCTCCAGCTTCAACCCGGTCGACGAGCTCACTCAGATGTGCCTTGGCGTCCGCCAGATTGACCGCGTCCATGTCACGCTCCTGACCATGTAGATAGTCATATAGCGCATCACACTTGACGATTCCAGCGCAGAGTACTTTGGCACACCAGGCTGCCCCCAGGTCAGCGACCGTCGCGGCGCTCGTTCCACTTCTTGAAGCAGACCGCTGTGTGAGCGAAGCAGGTGATCGCTCCTGCAACGAGAATTGTGCCGCTTCCCGCTTGACTCACACATATCCCGGTGGTTATACATCGATCAATAGCCGAAGGGTTATCGATCCCAATGCCAAAGGCTCACGATGTACTCTTCAGAACGCTTGCCGATCCGACTCGGCGCGCTATTTTTGAGCGGCTGTGTCGCGAAGGAGAGCAGACGGTCGGGGCTCTGACGGCTCAGGCCGGGATCTCGCAACCGGCCGTGTCAAAACATCTCGGCGTTTTGAGGCAGGCCGGGCTCGTGCGCGACCGCCATGCAGGGCGACAGACCCATTATAGCGCGCAGCTTGCTGCGCTTGCCCCCCTGATTGACTGGACAAGCCAGATGACCGGGTTCTGGCAGAGCCGGTTCGACGACCTCGAAGACCTGCTCAAAAGGATGGACCAGTGAACCGAACGTCGACCGAAACACTCTCCGTCATTGTTGAACGGGAAATCGCTTATCCGCCCGAGAAGATCTGGCGCGCGCTCACGCAACCACACTTGATCGAGGAGTGGCTCATGAAAAATGACTTCAAACCTGTCGCGAACCACCGCTTCAATCTTCACGCAGACTGGGGCTCTGTCGAGTGTCAGGTGCAGACGGTCGAGCCGAACAGAACACTGACTTACACGTGGGATACCAAGGATCTCAAGAGTGTCGTCTCCTGGACCCTCACCCCCACGAGCACCGGAGCCCGCTTGCGCATGGAACAGTCGGGCTTCCGGCCGGATCAGCAGCCTTACTTCCGGGGTGCCAAAGTCGGCTGGCCGAGGTTCTTTGACGATCTGGAGCAGGTTCTGGCGCGGACGGACTGAGATCCGCTGGGCTATCCAAGCAAGGGCTCTGTTACAGAGCGACATCACGAGGCGATAATGGAGGCAAGCCAATGAAGATCAAGTTGGCCAAAGTATACGTGGACGACCAGGAAAAGGCACTGGGCTTTTACACCGAAACGCTCGGCTTTACCAAGAAGGCCGATTTCAGCAATGGGCCGTTTCGCTGGCTGACCGTTGGATCACCCGACGAGCCGGACGGTGCCGAGCTGCAACTCGCGCTCAATGACAACCCGGCTGCAAAGACCTACCAGCAAGCCATTTTCCAGCAGGGCCAGCCCGCGGTCATGTTCTTCACCGATAACGTCAAGGGCGACTACGAGCGCATAAAAGCGCGCGGCGCCGAGTTCACGATGCCGCCGACCGAAGTAACCGGCTCGACCATCGCCCAGCTGAACGACAACTGCGGCAATCTCGTTCAAATCACCCAACTGGCGCGCTGGTAAAGCATGCGTTCAGTGGCGTGGCTGCCCGGCGGGAGTCGCCAAACGGGCCGCCCGATCCGCTTCGGTTCGTCTTCAGAGGAGGTCTCAATGGATTGGAACAAATGGGTTCGGCAGATCCACCGCTGGCTGTCGATTATCTTTGCGGCGGTCGTCGCCGCTATCTTCATCAGCCTGGGAGCAGGCAAGGAACCCGCCTACTGGGTATACCTCTTGCCGCTGTTTCCACTCGGCTTGCTCCTGCTTACCGGTCTGTACATGTTCGTGCTGCCTTACGCGCCCAAGTGGCGCAACGCAGGGGGCACCGGCGCATTGGAGTGAACGCATGGCCAACAAGACGTCCATCAAGTCAGCGGCGGTCGCGAAGAAGCCCGCCGCCAAGCCTGCAGCCGCCAAGCCGGTCCTCCTCGCAGGCGGCAACCCGCAGATCCCGAAGGGTGATGGTGACGCTCCTGTGCAGGCCTACATCGCGGCCATGCCGGGCTGGAAACGCGACGTCGGCCGCCGCCTCGACGCACTCATCGAGCGCAACGTTCCCAACCTGCGCAAGGCCGTCAAATGGAACTCGCCCTTCTATGGCGTAGAGGGTCAAGGCTGGTTCCTCAACTTCCATTGCTTCACAAAGTACATCAAGCTGGCTTTCTTCCGCGGCACGTCGCTGCATCCTGTCCCTCCAGGCGAGTCCAAGCACAAGGACGTGCGCTACCTCGACATCCGCGAGGACGACCAGCTCGACGAAGCTCAACTCACCGACTGGGTAAAGCAAGCCAGCCAGTTGCCTGGCGAGCGAATGTGAGTGGAATGCGAGTCATTCCCGCAAACCCGGTGCCGACTAGCGGTATTCATGTGACGGGCGAGCGGCAACAACCCTAGGGAAAGCGACAATGATGATGAAGAGTGGCTCTATGGAAGGAAATGCAGAAAGCTCTCCCTCTCAGCTGATAGATGCGAGGATCAGTGAGCTGGGCGATTGGCGAGGCAAGACGCTTTCCCATATCCGCGCTCTCGTCAAGCAGGCTGACCCGGAAGTGGTCGAGGAGTGGAAGTGGCGAGGCGTTCCGGTGTGGTCGCACGCCGGAATAATCTGCACCGGCGAGACCTACAAGAACGTCGTGAAGGTGACCTTCGCAAAGGGCGCCTCCCTGCCGGATCCTTCAGGCCTGTTCAACTCCAGTCTCGAAGGCAACACCAGGCGCGCCATCGATATCCGTGAGGGCGAAGATATAGATGAGAATGCGTTCAAGGCGCTGATACGCGCTGCTGCCGCCCTGAACGCGGCCCGATAGTCAGCTCCGGCCGATATGGTCGGCTAGCGGGCCGAGAGCGGCGAGCAAAGCTTCGCCGGTGGCTTGCGTCGCGTTCTCATGCGGCGCGCGCAGGTTCAGCCAGCGTCTGTCGCCGGACCGTACCGCCAGCACTGCCTTCATCGCGGAGATGAGGCCGGCGTCCTGGATGATTTTGCGGAACGCCTTGATGGCGGCATCCGCGTCAGTAATGTCCTCTCCCGCCAGTGCTGCGTCGTAGAGGGCCCGGATCGCTGCGGCATTCAGATTGACCGTCGCCGAGATGCATCCCGCAGCACCGTTGGCGAGGCCTTTCGTCAGCTGTGCTTCCGAGCTCGGGAACACCGCGACCCTTGGGGCTGCCGCAATGACTGCCGCGGTGTTGTTCCAATCGCCGGCGCTGTCCTTGTAAGCCACCACGACATCCGGAAACGCTTGGCTCAAGCGGGCGGTCAGCGCCGGGCTCACCGGTACGCCGGAATTCTGCGGGATGTGGTAGAGGATCATCCTCATCGCCGGGTTCGCCACCCGTTCGATCAGCTCGCCATAGTAGCGGGCCTGTCCGTTGTCGCCGGCGGCCGTATAGAAGAACGACGGCAGCACCATCACCCCGGCACAGCCGAGCCCGACGGCATGCGCCGTCAGCTCGACGGTCTCGGCAAGTGCTGTGACACCGGTGCCGGGCATCAGATGGCTTGGCGAAATGCCGGCCTCGACCAGCCACTCCAGCGCTTGCATTCGCTCGCGCAACGAGACGGACAAGGCCTCGCCCGTGGTGCCGAACGGCGACAGGAAATGCGCTCCCTGATCCAGCACCCATTTGGCGTGGGATATCCAGAGATCGCGGGCGATCCGGCCGTCGTTTTCGAACGGCGTCAGGATCGGTGCGATGGTTCCTTGTGGGCGGATCATTTGCGTCCTTCTAAAGCCGGCATCAAAAATGTCGAGCAAGCTACATGAAGCAATGTTGCTGAGTACCGGCCGTTCGACCTCGAAAGCAAGCGGCTCGCGCATAGGCGCGCGATTGTGATCGGGCGGCGGTTCTGAGGCTCTCGAGGTATATCCTTGTCACGGGATAACACGGGATAACGTCGTCTGGCCGAAAGGGGGGTGACAAACGAGTTCTGCTGTTTCATCAATGCCGCCTTTTGAGGAGAAGCCCATGCGGAGGATCGGTGTCGGCATTATCGGCTGCGGCAACATTTCGGATGCCTATCTGAAGGCATCGCCACAATTCCCGGTGCTCGACATTGTCGGCGTCGCCGACATCAACCGGGCGGCAGCCGAGGCGAAGGCAGCGGCCTACGGCCTGGCTGCCATGCCGGTCGACGCGCTGTTGGCCGATCCGCGCGTCGAGATCGTGCTCAATCTGACGACGCCGCAGCATCATGTGCCGGTCGGCCTGCAGGCTGTCGGGCAAGGCAAGCACGTCTATTCCGAGAAGCCGCTGGCAACGACGCTCAGCGACGCCGAGCGGCTGGTCGCGGCGGCGCGCGAACAGGGCGTGCGCGTCGGCTGCGCACCCGACACCTTTCTTGGCGGCTCCCACCAGACGGCGCGGCGGCTGGTCGATGAGGATACGGCTGGGACCATTGTCGCCGGCTCTGCCTTCATGCAGGTGCCCGGCCACGAGCTCTGGCATCCCAATCCGGATTTCTACTATCAGCCCGGCGGTGGGCCAATGCTCGACATGGGACCGTACTATCTGACCTGCCTGGTCAATCTCCTGGGTCCGGTAAAATCCGTGACCGGGCAGGCGAAGTCTTCCTACGCCACCCGCACCATCGGTTCTGGACCGCGCCAGGGCGAAACCATCCGGGTCGAGGTGCCGACCCATATTTCCGGCCTGCTCGCATTCGAGAATGGCGCCGCGGTCTCGATCACCACCAGCTTCGACGTCTGGAAGCATGAACACAATCACATCGAACTTTACGGAACCAAGGGCTCGATGATCGTCTCCGATCCCAACCAGTTTCAGGGCGACATCAGGACCAGCCAGCGCAAGGGCGACTGGACGGTGGCCGATCAGATCCATTCGTATGGCGACGGCAATTACCGGGGCCTCGGCCTTGCCGACATGGCGCAGGCGGTCGTCTCGGGCAGGCAACACCGCGCCAGTCTCGATCTTTCCCTCCATGTCCTGGAAATCATGGAATCGATCATCTCTTCAGCAGAGATAGGGCAGGGTATCGATCTCAGATATCGCTGCGCCCGGCCGGCGCCGATGCGCGCCGACCTGCCTTTCGGAATTCTGGAATAGGGAATAATGCGATGAGCAAGACGGCACTGATTTTCTGGGGCGGCTGGGAAGGTCACACCCCGGCCCGAAGCGCCGAAATCGTCAAGGAGATGCTGGCCGGCAACGGCTTCGACGTGCAGCTGGAGCAGGGGACTTCGGCACTTGCCGATCCGCAGCTGGACAAGCTCGATCTCATTGTCCCGGTGATCACCATGTCGACAATCGAAAAGCCGGAGCTGCAAAACCTGACCAGCGCCGTCGGGGCCGGCACCGGCCTTGCGGGCTTTCACGGCACTATGTGCGACAGCTTCCGCAACGAGCCGGAATACCAGTTCATGACCGGCGGCCAGTGGGTCGCCCATCCCGGCAACATCATCGACTATCACGTCGACATCACCAGGCCAGGCGATCCGGTCATGCAGGGCATCGACGGCTTCGCCTACCGTTCAGAGCAGTATTACATGCATGTCGATCCGACCAACGAGGTGCTGGCGACGACTACTTTCACCGGCGAGCATCTCGATTTCATCGCCGGCGTCGTCATGCCGGCTGTCTGGAAGCGCCGCTACGGCAGGGGCCGCGTCTTCTACAGCGCGCTCGGGCACACCGCCGACGAGTTCGCCGTGCCGCAAATGCGCACGATGTTCGAACGCGGCGCGATTTGGGCCAGCCGAAACTCGGACCTTGGATAGCCGTTCAATCTGAACGCCACGTATCGTTGTAATCTCTCATAGGGCGGCCACCCGAACGCGGACACAGGCACTAGACTGCGGCAATTGACTGCCATGGTAGCATCCAATACTTGTAGTCTCATCGAAAATTCCGTAGCTGGAGGTCGAATGAAGCAGACGTGGCGATGGTTTGGTCCGAGTGACGCGGCAACGCTTGCCCACGCAAGGCAGGCCGGCGCAACCGGCATCGTGACGGCATTGCACGACATCCCTTACGGCGAAGTCTGGCCGATCGACGCCATCAGGCAGCGCCAGGGGCTTATCGAGGCGGATCCGGCGATGGGCCTCAAATGGAGCGTCGTCGAGAGTGTGCCCGTGCACGAGGACATCAAGCTCGGCCGCGGCGATCTCGACCGGCTCTACGACAATTTCAGGCAGACCTTACGCAATCTCGGCGCCTGCGGTGTGCGCACGGTCTGCTACAACTTCATGCTGATCCTCGACTGGACCCGGACCGACCTGGCTGCGCCGCTGCCGGGCGGCGGACGGGCGCTCCGGATGAACATGCACGAGCTTGCCGCGTTCGATTGCTACATGCTGCAGCGCAAGGGATCTGAGCGCGACTATGCGTCCGATGTTCTCCAGCGGGCGAGCGAATGGTTCGAGGCGACGCCGGATGCGTCAAAAGAGCGTCTGCTTGCCAACATCATGGCCGGCCTGCCGGGCGCCTTCAAGCGCTATGACATAGCGGAATTGCGCGAAGTGGTGGCCGAGCAGTCGGGCCTGTCGCACGACCGGCTGCGCGAGAACGTCGTCCGGTTTCTCGAAAACGTGCTGCCGGCGGCCGAAGAGGCGGGCGTCACGTTGGCGATCCACCCGGACGATCCGCCGCGCGATCTCGTCGGCCTGTGCCGGATCGTCAAGAACGCCGACGACATCGCCCTTATCCTGGACGCCGTGCCATCGGCCCATAGCGGCCTCACCTTGTGCACGGGGTCGCTGGGCGCCAACCCGGCCAATGACGTGCCCGCCATCGCCAGGCGCTTTGCGCACAAGATCAACTTCGTGCATCTGCGCAACGTCAGCAAGGACCCGGACGGCTCGTTCATGGAATCCGAGCATCTGAGCGGCGATGTCGACATGGTCTCGGTGGTTTCGATCTTGCTCGACGAGCAGCAACGCCGCCGCGACGCCGGGGAACCGGCGGCGCTGCTGCCGTTTCGCCCGGATCATGGCCACGAGCTGATCGATGACGCCGCGCGGCACACCCATCCCGGCTACCCCGTGATCGGCCGTCTTCGCGGCCTTGCCGAATTGAGAGGCGTGATGACGGCGATTGCCCATCAGCGCGGCTACCGGCTGCAATGACGGCGCCCCGCCTGCTCTGCGTCGGCGCGCTCACCTACGACACGATCTTGCGCCTCGATGTCCTGCCCTCCGGCGCCGGCAAGTTCCTGCCAAGCGAGGCCGTGCAGATCGCGGCCGGCATGGCAGCAAGCGCGGCCGCGTCGGCCAGCCGCCAGGGCGGGCAGGTCTGGCTATGGGCAAGCGTCGGCGACGATGCTGTCGGCCGCGATGTCATCGGCCAGATGGAGGCGGAGCGGGTCGACTGTTCGCTGGTGCGCAGGGTTGAAGGTGGCCGCTCGGCCATTGCCACGATCCTGGTCGATGCCGCCGGCGAGCGTATGATTGTGCCCTTCTACGATGCAGTCACGCAAGCCGATCCTGACCGTCTTCCGCCCGCGGATTTTTCCCGCTTCGACGCCGTGCTGGTTGATGTCCGCTGGCCCGGAGCCGCGGCCCTGGCGCTGGCGAAGGCTCGCGAGTGCGGCATCCCGGCGATCCTTGACGCCGATGTCGCGTCGCGACCGGTGCTCGACCGGCTGCTGCCGCTCGCCTCGCATGTCGTTGCTTCGCTGCCGGCGGCACGCATCCTTTGCGGTCCGGAGATATCCGCCGGTTCTGCCGTCGCCATTCTCGGCGAACGGACCGGCGCCTTCGTGGCGGTCACCGATGGGGCGAACGGCACCGTGTTCCGCTACTCGGGCAGCAATGACGTCCGTCATCTGCCGTCGCCGCGGGTCGAAGCCGTCGACACTCTGGCGGCAGGCGACGTGTTCCACGGCACCTTCGCTCTCGGCCTGGCCGAAGGTTGGGACGAAGAGCGGGCGATAGCAGTGGCCAGCGCCGCCGCCGCCCTGAAATGCCTGCGCTTTGGCGGACGTCTTGGCGCACCGACGCGCGCGGAAACGCTGGCTTTCATGCAAGGATCGACATGATGCCGAACACGCTTGGGCCGGCTCGGTGGAAAGAGCACGTCAAGTGGCGCCCGTCGACTACCATGGCAGTCGCTGCGCAACTGTTCGAGGGAGGATAAATGGCTGAGTTCAAAAAACGCGCACTGGTCACCGGGGCGGCCATGGGCATTGGCCGTGCTGTCGCCGAAAGACTGGCCGAGCAAGGCGTCGACCTGATCCTGTTCGACCGGGCGGGCGATCAGTTGGATGAGGTAGCGGCGCAGCTTTCGGCGCGCGGCGTGACCGTGCACACCGTGCTTGGCTCGACCGCCGACACTGAGGCCTGTGGCCGCGCCGTCGAGCTTGCCCGGTCCGCGTTCGGCGGGCTCGACATGCTCTCCCACAATGCCGGCATCCAGCGTTACGGAACGGTGGAGACCACGGACGAGGCGCTTTGGGACGAGGTGATGAACGTCAACCTCAAGGCTGCCTACCTGCTCTCCCGCGCGGCGATGCCGCTGCTGCGGCAAAGCCGCGGCGCCATCGTCCATATGAGCTCGGTGCAGGGTCTGGCCAGCCAGGAAGGGGTTCTGGCCTACAGCACGGCCAAGCACGGCCTGATCGGCCTGGTCAAATCGATGGCCGTCGACTATGCGCCGCTCGGCGTGCGCGTCAATGCCGTCGCTCCGGGTGCGGTCGACACGCCGATGCTGCGGGATGCGGTGAAACTCAACGATAAGCCCGACGAGATCCTGCGCATCCTCGACAATATGCATCCGCTCGGCCGTACCGCCCGGCCGCAAGAGATTGCCGCAGTCGTCGCCTTCCTGCTGTCCGACGATGCCTCCTTCGTCACCGGCGAGGTCGTACGCGTCGATGGCGGCCTGCTGGCGCGCATCGGCGGTTCTCCGCGCAAGGAATAATGTCGGCGCTGCTGCTTGCGCAGGCATTTCATGAACGGCTTGAAGCTGCAGAGCCAATAAGGGGTCGCCGATGGCAGGGCTTTTGGGAATGCGGACCATCACCGAGGGGCGGTTGGGCGAAACCGGCCCCGGCGTATCGGTCGCGGCGAGGACGTTCGAGGTTCTGCTCGACCAGATCCTGACCTTCCGCCTGAAGCCGCACGAGCTGATTTCTGAAAAGGCGATGTCGGAAGCCCTCGGCGTGAGCCGCACGCCGGTCAGGGAGGCGCTCGCCCGGCTGGCCGGTCTTGGCTTGATCGACATTTATCCGCAGCGCGGCAGCATGGTGGCGCCGCTCCGGATTGCCGATCTCGAGAAATCGCAGTTCCTGCGCGAAGCGCTCGAAGTCGGCCTGATCAAGCGCGCGGTCGAGAGCCCGCGCCGTGCTGACCTGCTTGCCGTGCTAAAAGGCGAACTGGCCGTCCAGGAGACGTTCGCCTCCATCGCGGACGACAGGCGCTTCTTCAAGTCGGACGAGCTGTTCCACCAGCATATCGCCAGTCATGCCGGGTTTCCCGGAATCTGGGCCGACATCAGCGCGGCGAAGCTGCACATGGACCGCTTCCGCTTCCTGTCTTTTCCGCGCCTCGACAGCATGTCGGTGGTCCTCGGCCAGCATCGGCGGATTGTCGATGCGCTTGAGCAGGCCGACGCGTTTGCGGCGGAAGAGGCGATGCGAACGCATCTTCGCCGCATCTTCGAGGTGCTCGAAATCGTCCAGGAGCGCTATCCCTATTA
The DNA here is from genome assembly GCF_040320645.1 of Mesorhizobium sp. M0633. Taxonomy (NCBI): domain Bacteria; kingdom Pseudomonadati; phylum Pseudomonadota; class Alphaproteobacteria; order Hyphomicrobiales; family Phyllobacteriaceae; genus Mesorhizobium; species Mesorhizobium sp. M0633. The sequence goes on along the minus strand of NZ_JAMYQC010000023.1, from coordinate 43,709 downwards.
TTTCGCGGCAAACGGCAGTGTGAGCCTGCTTTCGGCCGGCTCAATCCAAGCCTGAGCCTTTCTTGCGCGCTTCCGAAGGCGTCTTGGTCTTGCTGCCGGATTTGTCGGAAGCTGGCTCGGCTTTGCGATCTTGACCCTCGCCGCCTTGCTCCTTGCGGAGCTGATTTTCCACTACCGATCGCGATCCTTCCGCCGGGTCTTGTTCAGGATGAGTATCGGTTCCCGTCATGTCGGCTCCTATCCATTTTGATCAATTGCGTGCGGCGTGGGCTGACCTCCGCCGCCGGTTCTGTCGCGCCCGATCATCAGCCAGGCGGCGAACAGCACGACCAGTACGACCACGATCCAGGCGACGAAACGAGGCATCGGCCTCATGTCCCTCGCCGCCGCTTGCTGCCGCGTGCCTCCGGATCGGAGCCGGCCTCGACCGTTGGATCGGGCACGACCGGGCCGCGTTCGGCCTCGGAACCCTCAGCTTCGATCTCCTGCACGGCCTGATCCCAGTGCTCGCGCTCGCGTCCTTGCGGACGGCCTTCGCGCTCCCAGATCTCATGGGCTCGCTGCCTGATACGCTCTTCCCTATCCATGGCCTTTGCCTCCTCAGCCCCTAATCCGGCGATCGCTGGTTTGTTCCGCGGTGCCAGCGCCGTTCATCGCGGTTCAGTTGACCTGATCACCCAGCGCTCTAGATCAAACTTCGCGCCGAAGTCGCTTGGTGCGGGGAGAACAATCGTGTGGCAGCAACGCTACAAGCACGTATTGTAAATGCCGTTACAGCCGTCGGTCTTCGACCAGACCGCCCGTGCTTGCTGCTGATAATATTTGTATTGACGGCATGCTCGCCTTCCGACCAGGTCGAGCAGCAGTCGAAAACCGCGGCTTCCGCCACACAGACTGCATCGCTGGTCCTGGAGAGCTGGATCGCTGGGGGAGCCCCGTCGGAATACACGTCGCGCACTTTGCAATCGGCCGGCAAGGCGCTCGCCGATGCCGGTGCGCAAATCCAGTCCGCCAAGTCGCCTGAGCCCAGCGGGCAAGCCGGTCTGACGATGGCGGTTGGACGGCTTTCGGCAGCGGTAATTCGCGCGGCGACGGCCGTGCAGAACGGCAACCGCTCGGAAGTGGAACACGCGCAGCAGGATCTGCGGGCCGCCGCCGCCGATCTGAGCACGTCCTACGCGAAATATTTCGCGCCGAAATCATGAAGAAGCTGCTCGAAATATCGCTCGGCGTCGTCACCAGCGTTGGCGGCTTTCTTGAGGTCGGATCAGTGGCGACCGCCGCTCAGGCCGGCGCGGCGTTCAGGTTTCAGCTGATATGGGCCGTCGTCCTGGGCACGTTCTGCATCATCTTCCTGGTCGAAATGGCCGGACGCTTCGCCGCAGTTAGCCATCACACCATCGCCGACGGGATCCGGGAACGGTTTGGCTTCAACGCCTTTCTGTGGCCGTTGCTTGCGACCTTGCTGGTCAACTTCCTGGTCATGGCAGCCGAAATCGGCGGTGTTGCCATTGCGCTCGAGCTCGCCACCGGCATCGGCTTTCAGTGGTGGGCGCTGCCGGTCGCTTTTCTGGCATGGCTGTTCCTTTGGAAAGGCACGTTCGGATTCATCGAAAAAGGCGTCGCGATCCTCGGGCTGGTCACGCTGTGCTTCGTGGTTGGCGCAGTCATGCTGAAGCCCGATTGGGAGCAGGTCGCGGCCGGGGCCGTGCCCACACTGCCGGATCACGACGCGGCCAACTACTGGTTCATGGCGGTCAGCATTCTTGGTGCGTCGATCTCGCCCTATCTGTTCATGTTCTATTCGTCGGGAGCGATCGAGGACGAGTGGGACAAGAGCTATCTCGGAGCCAATCGGGCCATTGCCGGCCTGGGCATGAGTTTTGGCGGCACAATCGCTATCGGTGTGCTGATTGTGGCGGCGCTCGTGCTGGCCGCGCACGGCATAGAGCAGGTCGATGACTACCACCAACTGCCACTGATGCTGATTCCGATCTTCGGTTTCTGGGGATTTGTCCTGTTCGTTGCTTCACTAGGCATTGCCTGCTTCGGTGCCGCGCTCGAAATCGGCCTGCAGCAAGCCTACCTTGTGGCGCAGGGTTTCGGCTGGACTTGGGGCGAGAACCTGAAACCGCGCGACGACCCGGGTTTCAGCACCGTCTATACGATCTTGTTGGTTCTCGCCGCCATTCCGATCGCACTGGGCCTCGATCCGCTGAAGCTCACCATCTTTTCCATGGCGCTGACGGCCGCCAGCCTGCCGCTGACCGTGGTGCCGTTCCTCTTCCTGCTGAATGACGAGCGTTATGTCGGCGAGCACCGCAATGGCATGATCGCGAATGCCGCGGTCATCTTCATCATCGCGCTCGGTTTCGTGCTCGCGATCGTGACCATTCCTTTGCAGATATTCGGAGGCACGTGATGAAGTTGCTGCGCGACATCCTGGACAAGCAAGTAGTCGACCGCGAGCAGGTCAAGATCGGCAAGGTCGACGGGCTGGTGGCCGAGCTCAGGCCAGGCGAGCCGCCTAAAATCGTTGCGGTCGAGCTCGGCTCGATCACGCTGGGGCGTCGGCTTGGCGAGCGACCCGGGCGCTGGATGGCGCGGGTTGCGGCAAGGCTCGGCGGCAAGCGCCATGCCGAGCCGCACCGCATCGCCTGGAACAAGGTGCGCGACATCGGCGTCGACATCGAGTTCGATATCGACGTCCGCGAAACGGCGATTTTCGACTGGCAGGACTGGCTGCGCGATCATGTCATTGGGCGTATTCCGGGAGCTGGATGATGGCCACCGTCAATCTTGAGCAATTGGCTGGCAGGAATGTGCTTTCGCACGGCAAAAGCATCGGCCGTATCGAGGAGATACGCGCCGAACCGGATGGCGACAACCTGGTAGTTGCCGATTACCATGTCGGCATCTACGCGGCCTTCGAGCGTCTGTCCGCTTCGGCCATCGGCATTGCGGTCCTCGACGCCTTTCGATTGCGCAGTCGCGACAGCGTGTACCGCATTCCCTGGGACAAGCTCGACATCTCCGACCCGGCGCGGCCGCGGTTGTTATGCACGACGGAAGAACTTTCCGGTATGAAGGGGAGTATCGAGGGCGATAAACCGGAATGAACGATACTTTCCCGCCGTCGGAGAATGGGGTCCAGTGAAAGTCCTGGTTACCGGCGCCACCGGCCTGATCGGTGCCTCCGTCGTGGCACGCCTTCTTTCCGAAAGGCATGAGGTGATCGGATTGGTCCGCAGCCCCGGCGCAAGCCGGGCCGGCAATTATCAATTGCTGGTGCTGGACATGGCGGCGGCGCTGCAGCCCGAAGACTGGCTACCGCATCTCAGGGGTGTCGACGCCGTCGTGAATTGTGCCGGCGTCCTGCAGGACAGCCCTGGCGAAAAGACGCGCGAAGTCCATCGCGATGCGGCGGCAGCACTCTTCCTCGCCTGTGCGCGGGCAGGGGTTGCCCGGGTAATCCACTTCTCGGCGATAGGCGTCGATCGGGCGCAGCCTTCGGCATTCTCGGCGACGAAACTGGCCGGCGACCAAGCGCTTATGGCGCTTGATCTGGATTGGGTGATCCTGCGCCCGTCCGTGGTGCTCGGCCGGCCGGTGTTTGGGGCCAGCGCATTGTTTAGGGGTCTCGCCTCGCTGCCGGTGCTGCCGTCCATGCCCGGCACCGGCCGGCTCCAGGTGGTACTACTCGACGATGTGGTCTCAACAGTCGTCTTCCTTCTCGATCCCGACAGTCCGTCTCGCGTCGTGTTGGAACTTGTCGGTCCCGAACAGCTGAGCATGGACGAGGTCGTCGGCAGCTATCGCCGATGGCTCGGCTGGGCTCCTGCAGCCAGGTTTGTCTTGCCGGCGGCTGTTGCAAGGCTTCTCTACCGCCTCGGCGACCTTGCCGCGATGTTCGGCTGGCGTCCACCGATGCGCACCAACGCGGCCAGAGAGATCGCCCGAGGAGCGGTTGGAGATCCCTCGGACTGGACCGCCGCGACCGGCATACGCCCGCAAACCCTGGCGGGCTTCCTCGCGCTCAATCCGGCAACGGTGCAGGAAAAATGGTTTGCCCGGCTGTATTTCATCAAGCCTGCGATCTTCGTCGTCCTGCCCGTCTTCTGGATCGTGACGGGTATTGTGACGCTGACCACCGGCTATAACGGTGGCATCGAGCTGATGCAAAGCACGGGGGCTGGCATCTTGTCGGCGCCGACCGTGATAGCCGGTGCTCTTGCCGACATCGCCGTCGGCGCGCTCCTAGCCTGGCGGCCAGCGACGCGAAAAGGCCTCTATGGCGGCATCGCGCTCTCGCTCTTCTACCTGGTCGTCGGAAGCTTCCTGAGCCCCGATCTGTGGAACGACCCGCTTGGGCCGTTGCTCAAGGTGTTGCCGATCCTGGTGCTGCACTTTGTGGCCTTGGCAGTGCTGGAGGAGCGTTGATGCTCTATTTCCTGCTGAAATTTCTGCATGTCATCGGCGCATCCGTGCTGCTTGGTACCGGCGCCGGTATCGCTTTCTTCATGCTGCTCGCCCACAGGACCGGCAATGCCGCGACGGTTGCGGCGGTGGCGCGTATCGTCGTCGTCGCCGACTTCCTTTTCACCGCGACGGCCGTGGTCGCGCAGCCTTTGACCGGAGCCGCGCTCGCCTGGCAGGCAGGCTACTCGCTGTCGGAGGGCTGGATCGTACTTTCGATCGCGCTCTATATCTTCACCGGAATGTTCTGGCTCCCGGTCGTCTGGATGCAAATGCAGATGCGCAAGCTGGCATCGCAAGCCGCCGCTGCAGGCGCGCCGTTGCCGCCGCGCTATCATAGGCTCTTCTGGCTGTGGTTCGCCTTCGGCTTCCCCGCCTTCGCTGCCGTGCTCGGGATTTTCTGGCTGATGATCGCGCGGCCTGCGATCGAGTGGTAGGTCGCAGGCAGGTCCCACTGCGATAATGCCCAGTCAAAGCACTACGGAAAAATTCCGGCCCATGCAGCGCCATGTGCCGGAGCGGACCTGCGCCTCGACCTGTAAGTCGCACCGGAGTCCGGTCTCGTATCATTTCCAACCGCGCGCTCACCGCCATCGGCACAGGACAAGATCCCGTCTTGAGGCTGGTTAGGCTTCGCTTACCAAAAAAGATGACGTCTGAGGGAACACGGGAAGCACAGGCAAGTTCGGTGCGCAGTGGAGGAGATTGCGCCATGAACAGTGTTATTTATCTCATCGGCCTTGTCGTCGTCGTGCTTGCAATCCTCTCCTTCCTCGGATTCCACTAGGAGACACCATGCAGGACCAGGACGATCAGGGCCGTCAGACGGCCGATTTCGAGACCGCCAGAAGCGAGCTTTCAGAAAGACTACAACGGGAAAAGCAGACCGCGACGGAAGCGCTCCACGATGCGCGTGACGAGATCACCAGGAAAGCCGGAGATTACGCATCGGAAGCAAAGCAAGCGTTGTTCAACAAGGCTGAGGGAACGCAGCGCGACGTGAGCGCCAATCTCAAGGCCTTCGGCGGCGCATTGCGCGCGGCAAGCGAGCATCTTGCCAATAATGATCAACGGACCGCTTCGAAATTCGCCCTTGACGCCGCAGGCGGGCTCGAGCGGCTTTCCTCGTCCCTGAAGGATAAACCGTTCGACGAGGTGCTTGGCGAAATTCAGTCGTTCGGCCGTGAAAACTCGGGGGCGCTGATCGCCGGTTCGGTATTGGCAGGCCTGGCGTTGGGGCGGTTCATCAAGAGCTCGCCACCCTCTGCCCAAACCGGAGCACCGGGCCAGTCGGGAACAGGCCGGGCGCCCGAGACGGGTCCTAGCTCGAATGAGTCGGGATGGCGATCGGTAGAGGCAGTTGAGCCGGCCCCGCTAGGATCCGATCAGTCCGGCGATGACTGGGCCAATGCAAGCCTGGAGCGAAACCCATGACTGACAATCAGGACACTCGCAGCCTGACAACCCTTGTCAGCGATCTGGCACAGCAGGTCACAACACTGCTTCAAACCGAAAGCAGGCTGTTGCGGGCTGAAATGTCGGAAAAGGTAAGCAAGGCCGGCGCCGGCGCCGTGGAGGTAATGGGAGGCGCCATTTGCCTGCTCGCCGCCCTGATGGTGCTTTTGCAGGCGCTGGTGATTGCCTTGGCGAGCGCCGGGCTGGGAGCCGGATGGTCCTCGCTGCTCGTCGGCGTCGTGGTGGGAGTACTGGGCGTCATACTCTTGCGCTCCGGCAAGGCAAGCATGGCTCCCTCAGAGTTGACCCCCGACCGGACACAAGACCAACTTAAACGCGACGCACGCGTGATCAAGGAACAGATAAGATGACCGACAAATCCGCAGCCGAGTTGGAACGCGATGCTGATATTGCGCGCGCCAGAGTGGCAGATACCGCAGACTCGATCCGCAGCAAGATGACACCGGGCCAACTGATCGACGAATTCACCGGGATGTTCAGCGGCGAGGGATCCGCCATGCTCAGCAATCTTAAGACTCAGGTCAGGGACAATCCGTTGCCGCTTACATTGGTCGGCGCGGGCCTGGCCTGGCTGATGCTTGGCAAGGGCACCTCGGTAGACAGTTCAGCACCTGGTGCCTATTCGACCGGCAGGGAACCTGACGGCAGCCGAAACGTCTCTGACGAGCGGAGCTTGGGCGGGGCCTGGCAGGACTCACGCGGCGATGAGTACGGTGCCGAGGGCGAAGCTTCCGCCGGCTCCATGCTCTCCGATGCCGCTCGTTCGGCTGCGTCCGTGGCAGGCGGTGCGACTGAGGCTGTGGCAGACGTTGCGAGCGGCGCCAAAGAAAGATTGAGAAGCACAGCCGGGCAGGTCGGCTCGGCCGCGACCGATATGACGGGCCGGGTGCGGCAGTCGGCGCAGGACCTGTTCCAGCGCGAACCTCTGGCAATGGCCGCGGTGGGCCTTGCCGTGGGCACAGCCATCGGCGTGATGCTGCCTCACACCGCCGCGGAAGACGCGCAACTCGGCCCTTACCGCGACAAGCTTCGTGACAGTGCCGAAGAAGTCTTTGAAGAAGGCGTGGAGCAAGCCAAGCAGGTCGCCGCCGAAGCATATGAGACTGTAAAGGAAGAGGCTGACCGACAGGGTTCCAGCGGCGACGCCGAGACGTTGGTCGACCGCGTCGAGAAAGTCGTGAAAAAGACGGCAAGCAAAACCGAGGAAGCCATTCGCGATCGTTTGCCGGAGACCGACGAGGCTCCCAAATCGAACGAGTCTCCCGAAACGACGTGATAGCGCTGCGGTCGTTCGTGGCGATTCCAACCGCGGGTCGCCTCGCGGTTGAACATCGAAGTCGGCGCAACCTTCCGCAGACAAATGTGATCGCGGCGCTGAAGTCATTAGCCGAGGCGCTCCGGTCCGTTCCGATTCTTCGCTTGAATCCGTTCGGTTCTTCGGGCTGCATGAAGCGTGTCTGGCCAACGGCGTGGCGTGCAGTCTTAGCAGCACTGTCCAATAAAAAAACAACCACCCCGTCAATTCGACTGGGTGGTTGCCAGGAATTCCTCTCGGCCAGCGGCGGGGCGGCTTAACTTTTGGCGGTCTCTCCCGCCTCACGCAGCCTGGCGTATTGCAAGGTGACGCCGCGCAGGTTCTGCTTCAACCAGTCGGCCATTTTCTCTTCTTCGCTGAGATTCTGCTGAAGAGAGTTGATCGCCTGATTAAACCCTCCGGCCTCCCCGAGCACGAGCAATGAGTTGTAAGCCGCGATCTCGTAATTTTCGAATGCAAAGTTGGCGAAGCTGTTCTTGAGGATTTCGTCGCCGGCTACGGAATGTCCCATCGCGGCCATGCTGCCGACCATCGACATAGCCGTATCCTTCAATGTGGAATGGTCCTCACCGAGGCGATCCAGAATGGATTCCAGGCGGGCGATCTGCCCTTCGGTCTCCGTGATATGCTGCTGCAGGCGGTCGGCGACCTGCGGATAGTTCTCGATCCGCTTGACCTGAGGCTTCATGATCGACAGTGCTTGGTTCTCCATGGCGTGGGCATTGCGCAGCCCGACAATGAAGATCGAGCGGGTTTCGGAATTGACATCAGTGTCCATAGCATTTCCTCGCGGTTTGATCGGTAGAACCAAACCTCGGCCTTGCCGATTTGTTCCTGGCGAGATGTTGCAGCCAACCCTGCTCTTCAAGAAATGCTGCAACAAAGTCATTTCAGCGAGTAGAGGTAGGCAGCGACGTCCCGCGCCTCCTGCTCAGAAATCCTGGTCGAAGGCATTGCCGTATGCGGATTGATCTCCCTTGCCCCACGGATCCACCGAATCAGGTTCTCCGGCCTATTGCGCAAGACGCCGCCGACATAGACCCGGGTGGGCAGGCTTGCGTCGAGGCGTGGACCGACTAACCCTTGCGCACCGGGAACGCCGGTGATGGTGTGGCAACCGGCGCAGCCATTGGCCATCATGATCGGTATAGCGCGGGCGCTGACACCGCCGGTCGCATTGTCGGCCTTCTGCTCGACCCGACGGCTTTGCTCGAAGTACAACGAGATCCCGGCCAAGGCTGCAACGAGCACGACAATAACCGCAGCGCCAATTACGGCTTTAGACAGCGTGAAGCGCATGCGACGCCTCCCGGTCCTTTCGGCTGCTCGAGCGAATCCACAGGCCGGCCAGCAGCAACGCGGCCCCGCCATAAATCAAGCCGGCCGGAACCCACATCACCAGACCGGCGAGCTGCTGGTCCTCGAGCGGGCTAAGGTTCCACAATTCCGCGCCTGCTGCGTTTACCGGAAACCACAGCCTTGGCGAGACCAGCAGCAGCACCCCGAGCAGGCCGGTGTGCAGCGAGGTGAAGAAAAGGTGCATGACCGCGCTGCCATAGGCTTGTTCGCGGCCTGAACGCGGCAGCAGTACCCACCAGAACAGCAGCCCCGTACCGAAGAAGCTGGCATGTTGCGCATAATGCAGGACACTCTGTGCAAGCGCCGCCTCGAACAGCGCCGGAACGTGCCACGCCCAAATCGCGACGCCGTGCAAGAAGGTCGCGGCTGCAGGGCGGCTGACGGCGGTCCAAATGGTTCGAAGCACCTTCGCGTGCCCGGCTGCGCCAAATGCCAGCCGCAGCCTGATCGGCAACGCCCACATCAGCGCCGCCGCCGGGCAGGAGGCGACCAGCAGGGGTGCCGCCACCGCCATCAACAGCTCGTGCTCGATCATGTGGGCGGTGAAGACGCGCTCACCCAATGCATGGAGCGGACTGACCAGTGCTGCCGCCAAAATGGCCCAGCCGGCCGCGAACAGCACGGCCTGCCGCAGTCGCAACGGCCGGCTGCGGGCGCTCCGCCGCCACAGCCGAAAGGCGCCTGCCGCGTAAAGCACTGCGACCACGGTTAGCGGCAGCGTGATCGGCAACGCCAGCGTCCAGCCGGCCTGCGGGGCGCCGGCACCGTAGCAGATCGAGGTCGAGAAGAGCGCGTCGAAGCTCATCGCAAGCAGCCGTCAAGAATGAGCGAGGCGGCGCCTTGCATGACGATCACCAGCGCAAACAGCACCGCGCTGAGAATGCCGATATTGGCGACGAAATCCTCGGTGGCGCGCGTACGATCCGGTTTAAAGGCGGCGCCGCCTTGCTGGCGCGCCCGCCACGACAGCACGCCGCCGAGCAAGGCCAGCACTGTCAGCACCAGCGCAATGACCGGTATGACGGGAATGCCATGAGCGCACTGCCACTCCACGAACGCATAATTCAGCTGCGTCGACACCGCCCAGGCCAAAGGCCCGGACAACAGCCCGCCCCATGATGTGCCCAAGCGAAGCGCACGCATCTCAGTCAAGCCTCGGCATCCAGTAGATCAACAGATACATCGGGATCCAGGTCGCGACCACGAAATCCCAGTAGAAGACGTTGTCGCCAACGTCCCCGAAACGCCGGCCGCTATAGCCATGGCGCGTGAACATCAGGACTGTCAGCACCAGCGTGTCGCCGACGTCGGTAATCAGATGCGTTGTGTGAAGGCCGAGCAGCACCCACAGCATTGAGCCGTACGCATTGGTATCCCAATAAATGTTGAGGGCCGGAAATTCGAACCACCGCACGACAAGCGGTGCAATACCGAGCAGCGACATGACGATCAGGCCGATGCGCACAGGCACCATGGCACAGGCTTCGGCGTAGCGGTTCAGTATGTGATTGGGCACCACGCTGGCGAGCAGCAACAGCGTGACGATGGTGCCCGGCCAATGGTTGGGCGGCGGCACGCCCAATGGCCATTCGGGCGACAGATAGGCAAGGTAAAGATAGGCGCCTGCGGCGAGCGCGAAACCGATGCCCTCGAGCGCCATGAAGGCGAGGGTGCCCCACCAGGTCGGGCTGCGTGGTCCGAGCCCGAAGGTCGGGAGTTCGGAAATGTCCGCGAACGGGCGCTGTTTCATTCCTCATCCTCCGGATCGCCTTTTGGCCAGAACCAGCCGATCAGAGTGACGGCGATCGGTCCGGCCCCCCAAATCACCGCCCACGGGCTGAAAATCGAATAAAGAAAGGTGGCGCCGATCGCGAGCGCGGCGAACAATGGCCAGATCGATGGCGTCGCCGACTTCTCGCGTACATCGGCATGCGCCTCTGCCACCGTCGAAACAACAAGTTCGCGAACGTCGACGCGAAGCCCGGTCGCAACCGGCAGCGCGTCGTGTTCGGCCCAGAGCGGCTTGGAGTGGGTAACCACCGGAATCCGGGCGAAATTATAGCTCGGCGGTGGAGAGCTCGTCGCCCATTCCAGCGTGCCGGCATTCCAGGGATTGTCCCCGGCCGGGGCGCCCCTCGAGGCGCTGTACACCAGGTTTGTAGTGAACAGAACGAAGCTTAGGAACAGGATGACCGCGCCGGCTGTGATGAACAGGTTGATGTTGCCCCAGCCGAGTTCCACCGGATAGGTGTAGACCCGCCGCGGCATGCCCCACAGGCCGACAATGTGCATCGGAAAGAACGCCGCATTGAAGCCTAGGAAGGCAAGCCAGAAGTGCCAGCGTCCGAGACGTTCGCTCATCATCCGGCCGGTGATCTTGGGGAACCAGAAATAGGTCGCGCCGAGCAGCGGGAACACCGACCCGCCGATCAGCACGTAATGGAAATGCGCGACCACGAAATAGGTGTCGTGTACTTGCAGGTCCAATGGCACCGACGCCAGCATCACGCCAGTCAGGCCGCCCGCAACGAACGTGAAGAAGAAGCCGAACACGAACAGCAGCGGCGTTCTGATTATCGGGCGTCCGTCCCACAATGTCGCCAGCCAGCAGAAGATCTGCAGCCCGTTCGGGATGGCGATCAACATGCTCGAGGCGGTGAAGAAGCTCGCGCCGAGCTTCGGCAGGCCGGTTGCGAACATGTGGTGGACCCACAGGCCGAACGACAAAAAGCCGACCGCAATCAAGGCCAGTACCATGCCCAGATAGCCGAATACCGGACGCCGGGCGAAAGCGGCGATGATCGAGGACACCATGCCGGTAGCCGGGAGGAAAATGATGTAGACTTCGGGGTGGCCGAAGAACCAGAACAGGTGCTGGAAGAGCAGTACGTCGCCACCCTCGGCGGGGTTGAAGATATGGGTGCCGACCAGCCGGTCGAGGATCAGGAACGTCGACGCGATCATGACCGCTGGCATGGCGAACACGATTACGAAAGAGGTGACCAGCATCGCCCAGACGTAGAGCGGAATCTTATCGAGCGACATGCCCGGCGCACGCTGCTTCAGCACGGTTACGATGGTGGCGACCGCGACCGCCAGCGATGACACTTCGGTGTAAGTGATCATCTGCGCCCACACGTCGGAACGCTTGCCTGGCCCGAATTCAGGACCGGACAGCGGCACGTAGGAGAACCAGCCGACGTCGGGCGCCATGTCGAGTGCAAACGACACCCAAGCGAAGAGGCCACCGGAGAGATAAATCCAGAAGCTGAATGCATTGAGGCGCGGAAAGGCGATGTTGCGGGTGCCGACCATCAGTGGCACGAGGTAGATGCCGGTCGCCTGAACGATCGGCACTGCAAACAGGAACATCATGGTCACGCCATGCATGGTGAACAGCTGGTTGTAGCGGTCGGGCCCGATCAGCCCACGCTCCGGCCCCGACAGTTGGATGCGCATGGCAACGGCGCTGAGGCCACCGAGGCACAGGAAGACGAAAGCGGTGATCAGGTAGCGCCGCGCGACAATTTTGTGGTCGACGCTCGAGAGCGCACCGATGATGCCTGGCGCCGTCTGCCATGTCCGCGCCAACCAGCCGTCAAGGCTGGCGTCGTCGAGGCCGGTATCGCGAGGACCGTCGCGTTCGGGAGCTAGGTCACCCTTTTGTGCTGCGGCGCGTTGCTGGGCGAGGTCACGCCCATGGGCCAGGTCGGCGCTACTCATTTCAAGCCCTCGAGATAGGCTACGATTGCATTCAGCTCGTCCCCGTTCAGTCCCACCACGGGCATGTGGGCACCTGGCTTGATCCCTTGCGGATCGGCTATCCAGGCTGCGAGATTGCCCCGGCTCATCGCCAGCGTTCCGGCAGCGAGCGTCCGCCGGCTTGCGATATGTGTAAGGTCGGGAGCGACCGTACCGCCGGCGATGGTGCCGCCGATCTTGTGGCACATCACGCATGGCCGTTTGAGGAACAGGTCGTGGCCGGTTTTGGCCTCGGCCGACACGGGGGCGGCCGCCGGCCGCAGCTGATCGTTCAGCCAGGCGTCGAATACAGGCCGAGGTTCGGCGATGATGAAGGTGCTCATATTGGCATGCTGCGCGCCACAGAACTCGGCGCACTGGCCGCGATAGACGCCGGGTTTGTCCGCCTTCAGATCGAGAACGTTCTCGTGGCCTGGAATGAGGTCCAGCTTGCCCGAGAGGTTCGGGACCCAGAAGGAATGGATAACGTCGGTCGAGGTCACTACAAGCCGCACCGGCTCGCCCGCCGGGATGTGGATTTCATTGGCGGTCGTCAGAATGCGGTTCGGCTGATCATTTTCGTAGCGCACCTCCCACCACCATTGATGCCCGGTCACCCGGATCGTCAGCGCCGCATCCGAGCCGATAGCAGCGAGCGTCCGGTTGGCGAAGTAGCTCAGCAGGGTCAGGCCTACCAGGATCAGGGCGGTAGCGGCGAGTGCGGCGACGACAATTCGCATCTTGCTGCGCTCGGCGGCAGCGTCGAGTACAAGCGGATCGCCGAGCGGCGCCGCGCGCCGGGCCAATGGCATGATCAGCACAGCCAGCACTAGAAGCCAGACCACCGTGCACAGCGCGGTGAAGAACCAGATCAGCCACGCAAGCTCACCCGCGGCCGGGCCTTTTGGGTCGAGCGCCGATTGCCAGCCGCTGCATCCTGCAAGGAGCAGCATGCAGGCTGCGCCGCAGCACACCCTGCAAACAAGGCGGTTCACGGCGACTTCCCCAGAGTCGCGGCATCCGGCAGGCGATTTTCGGATGGATGGGGCATCATGTCGTCGTCGCGGCTCGGCGCAGCGGATTTTGGCGCGTTGCCGCTCAACGCGCGGACGAAGGCGGCAAGCTCCCAGATCTGGTCGTCCGGGATCTTGTCGCGGAAGCTCGGCATGCCGTTTGGCCGACCGTCCCTGATCGTGGCGTGGATGCTTTCGATCGAGCTGCCATAGAGCCACTTCTTGTCCATAAGGGCCGGGCCCATGCCGCCACCGCCATTGGCATGGCAACCGGAACAGTTGAACCAGTTGAACAGACGCTTGCCCTCGCTGAGGTGGAAGGCGTTGGCCTCGAACACGCCGGCCTTGGTATCGGACGAGGCCGGCCGTTGGCCGCCCGGCTCGAGGGCCGTCACGGCTGCCGGTTGGTCGCCCGAGCCGAACGCCGACTGTGGACGCGTGTCGCGTTCCTCACGCTGGCACCCGGAAACCGCGAGGATCGCGAACACCAGCAAGGGAAGACCGCGCTTCATTTCAAGGCGCTCCGACAGGATCGAGGCGGGGCACCTGGTAGGTCGCCAGGATCGCGTCGATCTCGGCGCGGTGTCTGGTCAGGGCGGCGTTCACCTCGCTGCGCAGCGTATCGTCGCCACGGCGCACGCCCATCGAGATGTCGAAGATCATCGGCAGTTGCGGGCCGTCCACGCGCGGCGAAACCGGCGTGATCCGCAGCGCCACCTTCTGCCTGGCTGCAAAGTAGCCGGCCAACGGTCCCCAGACGACGGCCATATCGATGTCGCCATTCGCGACCGCCTCAATGATGCGTGCTGGCGGGTTCGGCGCCGAATAGTCGCCATAGACGGGGAAACCGATGAGATGGCCGACGATGCCACGACGGCCAAGCGCCTGGACGGGGGGCGAGTTGGCGCCATCGTCGCCTATCAGCTGGACGCCGATGTGCAGATCGCGCAGGCGAGGATCGTTGAAGGACGTGATTTCGGGCACATCTTGGCGTGTCACGAACACATAAGAAGACCGGTAGTAGGGCGCGGTGGTGCGCAGCATCTCGAGATTGGCGGGCGTGCCGGGCACAAGATCGCACAAGCCAGCTTTCAACGTGTTGCGGACGAAGCCGCGCCGCTGTGCCCACCACGTGTAGGAAACAGTCGCACCAAGCTCCCGGGCGATGAGTTCGGCGATCTTGTTTTCAAAGCCCTGCCTGGCGGCATTGGAGAACGGCATGTTGTTGGGATCGGCGCAGATCCTCAACTCGCGCGCATTGGCAACGGCGGCAACGAGCGAGAGTGCCAGTGCGCCAACCGCGACGGCTAACCGCCGCGAACGCGTTCTCCGTGGCCCCGCAACTCGGCCGATCGTCTCAAGGCAGCCGGAACACATACAGCGTACCTCCCGGCGTGGTTACATCCTTCAGATCCTTCATGACGTTGACGAAGCCGAGCGCGGCGGTGGCGTCGCGCGGGTCGAGATCGCCGGATACGATCGCGCCGGCCCAGCCACCGACGCCCGAAAGAATCGCGACATATTGGTGCCCGTCCGGGCCGCGATAGGTGATCGGCTGGCCGATGATGCCGGACGACGTCTTGAACTGCCAAAGCAGTTCGCCGGTCCTGGCGCTGACCGCCTTGAACCAGCCTTCCATAGTGCCATAGAACACGACGTTGCCGGCGGTGGCGACGGCGCCGCTCCACACCGGAAAATTCTCCTTCAGGCTCCACGCCGGCTTGGCGGCGGCGACATCCCAGGCGGTGAAAGCACCGCGATTGCCGCCCGGCCCGGGAATCATTCGCACGTTCATGCCGACATAGGGCGTGCCGGCGATGTAATTCACCTCGACGCCTTCTTCGTCCATGCACATGTTATTGTGCGGAATGTAGAGCAGGCCGGTCTTTGGCGAGAACGCCGAAGGTTGCCAGTCCTTGAGGCCAGATGCGGTGGGACAGATGTCGCGGACGACCTTGCCGGTGCCGGTCTTCTTGTCCGGATTTACAATCAGCCGGCCGGTCTTCAGGTCGACGCCCTTGCTGGAATTGACAGGCCCGAACGGCACTGCCGACAGGACCTCGCCCGTGGTGCGGTCCAACAAATAGACGTAGCCGTTGCGTTCCGGCCGCACCAGCACCTTGCGGGGCTTGCCCTGCCAGGTCATGTCCAGCAGCACCTGCTCGTTGATGCCGTCGTAATCGTGCAAATCGTGCGGGGTCCACTGATAGAACCATTTGGCTGCGCCTGTGTCGGGATCGCGGGCAAAGATGCCGGCGGTCCATTTGTTGTCGCCAGGTCGCAGATCCGGGTTCCACGGACCGGGATTTCCGGTGCCATGGAAGATCAGGTTGAGGTCCGGGTCATAGGAGATCCAGCCCCATACATTGCCGCCGCCGATCTTCCAGGCGTCGGGCGGCCACGACGTCACGCCGAGATCCTTGCCCTTGTCCATGTCGTAATGCGGCTTGAAATCGGGGCCGATCAGCACCTCGGCGTCCGGGCCGGTATTGTGGGCCGTCCAGACGACGTGCCCGTCGCCGGCGTCGAGGGCCTTGATCCAGCCGCGTACGCCCATTTCGCCGCCGGAATTGCCAACCAGCACTTTGCCCTTCACCACCAGCGGCGCCATGGTGATGGTCTCGCCGATATTGATGTTGCCGATATGGGTGTTCCAGACCGGTTTGCCGGTGGCCGCATCGACGGCGATGGCATGGCCGTCGAGCGTGTTGAAATAGATGCGCCCGTCGAAGAAGGCTGCACCGCGGTTGACCACGTCGCAACAGGCAACGCCCTGCGCCGCGGGCTCGGGATTGGGCTCAAACTTCCACTTCATCGGCGCGCCGGGCTTGGTAAGGTCAAGCGCATAGAGGATGTTGGGAAACGGCGTCACGATGTACATCGTGTTGCCGACGACCAAGGGCGCAGCCTCCTGGCCCTTGTTGACGCCGGTCGAGAAGGTGAAGGCCACCTGCAGGTTTTTGACGTTGTCTTCGGTGATCTCCGCAAGTTCGCTGTAGCGGGTGGAGGCGTAGTTCTTTGCCGGCATCGCCCACTGGCCGTCGTCGGGCGGAGCAGCTGCGGCCGGCGGATTTATCGCAGGGCTTGATGCTGGCTGAGCAACCGCCGCGGTTATCAGTGCAAACCCCGCCAGCAGCCTCCATCCCAGTATTGCAGCCATTGGCCTCTTTCCCCTTTTGCCAGGCACCCTATTTTTCGCCGCCACCAGTCGCGCTTGCCTCATTTGCTGTCGAGTTGCCGACGTTGGCGCAGAGCTCCATTAGCTGCAGCTGCGCCGTGTTTGTTGAACACTCTCCAACGCGTGAGCGGCGCAGAAGTGCCAAATGCAACGAAATAAATGTCGGATTCGGTTGGCCAAAAGTCGGGGGCCGGGCGCTCGGGACAGCCGATCCGAGTGTCCGCACTCAAGTCGGAAGTAATTCTATTCCGGCAGTGGTCCTGGCTCGGCTGGAACGGAGCGGCACCTATCGCAGTTGTGTCGAATGCTGTCTGCAGTCGAGCAACTGGCTCAATCGGTGAAAGAGCGACGAGCTATCTTGTTCGTTGGAGCCGGGGTGTCGATGAGCGTCGGCTTGCCGTCCTGGCAAAAGCTCATCGAGCACATGCAAAACGAGCTCGGCCTTCACGAGGACATGATCGGCGCACCGGAGGCCAGCTATCAGGCCCTTGCCGAATACTACCGGCTGAAGCAGGGGAGCCTCGGCCCTTTGCGCAGTTGGATGGATCGTGAATGGAGCGTCTCGCGGGAAGAAGTGCAGCGGTCGGCAATCCACAAGCTCATCGTATCGCTCGATTTTCCGATCATCTACACCACCAATTATGATCGCAACCTCGAGGTAGCCTTCGAGATCCATGGCCGGCCCTTTGTGAAGGTGGCCAATGCAAAGGACTTGCCCAAGACGACCGGCGAGGTGACGCAGATCATCAAATTCCACGGCGATTTCGACGACGACAAATCGCTGGTCCTGGCGGAGACCGATTATTTCGACCGGCTTTCGTTCGATTCGCCGCTCGACGCGAAGTTTCGCGCCGACGCGCTTGGGCGCACCATCCTGTTCATCGGCTACAGCATGTCTGATATGAACATCCGTCTGCTATTGCACAGGCTTTGGCAGACCTGGCGGCGGTCGGGCTACGAGAAGAGCCGCCCGAAATCCTTTATCTTCATGTCGCAGCCGAGCATCGTCCAGGAGGCTGTTCTCGGCCACTGGGGCATCGAAATGCTGACCGAAGAGGCCGACGATCCTGAGGACGCGCTGCTCGCATTCCTGAACGAACTCAAGGACAAGGTCGGCCGGCCAGACGGCGCGTGAGAAAACTTGCCGAAACGGATTGGCCAGGCGCTGGGAACCGGCTGATCCGGGACCGAGTCTGAATGGGCGCACGCAAACACCAGCGAAAAATGCATGCCAAACACGACCTGTCGGCCGAGTTGCCTATGAGATCGATTGTTTTGCCCGCAGGTGCGGCCTGACCAGGGACGAAGCACTCAAGATGATGCGAAATGCCGGCAGGTCCAACGATGGCACCAAGGCATCTGGCGAACCCGGGCCGAAGTGGCCGCATGGGTTCTACATAGCGGGCGGCCGGACGGTCATCCGGCACAGCTGCTTCGTCGTCTGTCTCGGTATCCGCATGGCAGTCGGTGGTGGAGCGCACCGCTGAGGATCGAGCGATGCAGCGGCCGCCGATGGAACATCCGCCGACAATTTTCGTTGACATGCTCCACTAGGCGAAGAGGTCGAGCATGTCGAAGTTCCAAGCCGCTACCCCGGAGCGTTTGCAGCAGCTCAGGCTCGAGGCGACAGCGCACTTTGCGCCGCTCATACTGCGCGAGGCGCTGGTGCGTCTCTGCCGAGCGTGTGGAAGCGAGAGCCTCGAACGGTTCGAGAAGACCATGGTTGACCAAATCGAGGCATCGCGTGACGAAAAGGCCGATTTCGACACAATGAAGGAATTTGCCATCGAACAGCTCTATGGCTGGATTCGAGAAGTCAGGTCTTCACCGGACATGACACAGCCGCTGGAGAATGTAGACACCCGAAGGACCCCTGGCCGCTCGGAAGAGCCGCAGACGCTGGAAGACCAGCTGCAGGCGGGTCTGGAGGATTCTTTCCCCGCAAGCGACCCGCCGGCTGTTGTTTCCACCGCGATCCCCGGCGGATCGAAGAAGCTGGTCGGAACCGACGAGGTCCTCAGGCAGCAGCGGGAGAAAAAGGCCGAGGAAGCCAGCCATTCGTGATAAACGGCTCTGCGGGGAAGCAGCCTGCCGGTTCACCCGCCGTCCGGCATGAAGGCCGTCCGGGCATGTGTGTCATGCGGCTCGCCTTCGACAAGAATCTTCGCTTCCAAAGCCGCGTCGATAAATGCTTCGCGGGCTTCCGCTGCCGTAATCTGGCCGATCTGGGCGCCATCCAATGCATCTCCCGCCATCAGCGACAACGGGGCATTGCGGGCAGGCCATTTCTCGCTTTTGAGGCAGTAAGAAGCCTCGAAAACGGAGCTGACCATTCGCGATCGTCCCGGCTTGCCGAAGTAGATGCAAACCGGAGCATCGAACTTTATCTCCAGCATGGCGGTCCTCCCGATTTAACCACCCTTGATATAAATTAGCCTCAGCAGGTCACATGGCCTGCTGGGCATTTTAGCCGACGTCGCGAACCGCAGTGGGATTGGTGCCTGCTGGTATTTCGGCGGCGACATCGTGCGCCAGAATGCCCGCCTTGCGGGCGAATGCTTCGAACGCCGCGCGCACGGTCTCGGCATCGACCTCGTCAGCCAGCCCGGCGCGACAGGCGTCGAACGCCGCCTTGTGCGCCGGGCCGCGACTCGGCCATTCGTTCAAGACGTCATAGGCCTGCCAGATATTTTCGACATGGCGAGGGAAACCAAGGCCGACGAGAATTGGAACGGGGCGGCCAAACGATTTTTTTGTCATCTGTGTCTCCGCGAAAGAGCCTGTCGCATCAACGCTGGGCGGACGCGAGGCCCATGCTCTTTAACGCGGGATTGCTGCACGGGTTGCAGCGGGTTGTTCGATCGTGCGCCGGCCGATGCTGGCGTCATTTGTTGGTCCGCATCTTTTGCCGGGGATTGATACCGCCTTGAGGCGTGGTGTCGTTCTCGACATCGCCTTCGAACGTGTTGTCGCCCTGATCGAGCCGGTCGCCCTCCTTGATCGTGCCCTTGGAACTGCCGATGCCGGGATCGTTGGCAAGGTCGCTATCGGCCGGCGTTTTGCCTTTGGCGTGCTTGTTTCCTGTCATGGGTTCCTCCTGTTTTGAGGTGGCGGACTGTCCTTGAGGTGGCGGCCCAGGCTCGCTGCGAAAATCGCGTTTCGACACGCCAATGGCGGCGCCCCGGATTTTCGGACGGCCTGGATTCCAACTCCGCGATACCGGTGGTTGTTCCGTCAAAAATATCACCGCCGGCTGGGTTGCCCAGCCAAGCCGCTCCGGTTCCCGATCCGGGTGATTTTCGCCAGCCGGAACGATCTTTCGCCCAATGCATTTAACTGGTCTGCGCTCACGAACTCATTCTGGACGGGAGCTGGACCATTGCCACCTACAGCCTACGCCTTGGCGACTCGCGAAACCGAAGAAGTTTCCATCGTCGACCTCATACCCGCTTTGAGGGCTTTCGCCCGCACCTTCTGCCGCACTCCCGATGATGCCGACGACCTGGTCCAGGAGACGCTGACCAAGGGCTTGGCCAACATTGACAAGTTCGAAGCTGGAACGCGCATGAAGTCATGGCTCTTCACGATCATGCGCAACACCTACTACACGCGTGTCAGGGCCGCGGTGAGGGAAGCGCCCGGCCTGCTCGACTGCGCTTCGCTGCGGCCGATCTCGGAAGCGACGCAGGAATGGTCCGTACAGGGCAAGGAAGTCCACCAGGCCATCCAAAGCCTTCCTGAGCACCAGCGCGAGGTTCTGATGTTGATAGGCGTTCTGGGCATCAGCTATGAGGAAACGGCCGAAATATGCGGTTGCGCGGTGGGAACCGTGAAGAGCCGGCTCAACAGGGCACGCGCCGGCGTGCTGGAATACCTTGGCGAAAGTTCCTCGCAAACCCTGATGGAAAGGCGCAGCTATCTGTCCGAAGGACAACTGGACTTCGAAGCCGAGAGGCGCCGCTAATACACGTCACGTTAGTTACTGGTTTCGCGCAAGCGCCTTTCGATAAGCGCATGCTGCAACTCGATCGCAAGTTTGGTCAGCCTGTCAGGAACCCTTTCCTGTTCGATGGCCGCAAGCAAGGAAGCGATTTCCCGGTCTATCGTCAGATCGGCACGCGTGCTGACGGAATCTTCCCTTGAGCGAGACATCGCGTTCTCTTGGCAAATGTTGGTCCCTTCACTTCACTCTGGTGGCAACAGTGCGAGTTTGCAAGAATTTGCAGGGCGTCCATGCGACCGGCATCGGTCCTTGCACAGCTTCGTCAGCGGTTGGGCTCTCGCCGCCTTTCAATTGCTCACCGGCTGCAAGCTCGCATGCTGCCGCAACGATCAGTCTTCAGGCCGCCGATCCGCTGAATGATCCTGGTACTGCTCGGACTTGACCCGATTGCCGTCGAGCCCACGCTCCTTGGTGTGCTGCTTCTTGTCTCTGTTGGACAGAACGGCGTTCTCTCCGATCTTGTCCTTGGGAAGATCGGTCATCGCGCCAGCGCCAGCGCCTTTGCCGTGACTGCCGCGACCGATGTGCTTCTTGCTGCCGGACGCCATCTTGTTCTCCTTCATACTGTCGAATAGCGGCTTTTCCCGTTCGGCATCCGAACCAGCGTTGGGCCGCAATGTTCCGCCGGAAATCGTAAGCAGGAAGGCATCGCCGTCCCAGTGCCGGAACGGCTTTTCGCCGTCGACGAGGACTTGCATGCCATTTGCGTTGGCGAAGTTATGGACATCGGCGCGATCCAGCGCCGGCGATCCGCGATATGAATAATTCAAAAGCGCGGCCATGCCCGGCCTCTTCAGCACGCGCGCGATTTCCACGAAATGTCGCTCCGCAAGGCCGGCCAGCACCAGATAGGGAAAGCTGTCGACGGCCAGCACGCGGTCGAAGCTGGCATCGCAAAAATCGGCAAGATCGAAACCGCGCGCAGGGCGGAATTCTACATTGCCGAGCCCGGCGCATCGCCGGCGGGCGATCGAGATCATCGCTGGGGATATATCGCTGCCAACGATCCGGTGCGACAGAGCGGAGAGCGCCTGTTCGAACCGACCGATACCACAGCCGATATCCAGTATGTCGCGGTCAGTGCCGGTAAAGCCTCGCCTCTCCAGCCATGCAACGATCTCAGCCGTAGCGGCAGAGAGCTTTTCCTCATTGCCCAGCGATGACAGCTGGACGCTTGCCGCCGGGGAGATCGCCGCCGCCGCGTCAAACCCGGCCGCCAGCCGCTTGACGACCGCATCGTCGGTCTCGTCCTCGCCACGCTCGTGCCGAACGGCACCACCTGTTTTGCGCAGCGTGGCGAAGATCTCGGGCCTGCGCCGAAGCAGGTCCGCAATCCGTTGCAGTTTTGCCGTGTTTCGCGGGTCAGCCGAGTGCGTGTTTTGCGCAATCTTCGCCAATTCTGCAGCATCGATTCCTGTCTCGAAACGGAGAGCCAGCCTTGCGATGACGGCTTCGACGCCGGCACCGTCTGCCATGCACTCCTCCAGCACCCGCCTTGCTGATGTCGACCGCCGAGATTCCGGCTGGGTCGCGCTCATCGCCCTTTGCTCCGCGTCCAGATCTTGCGCATCGTCCACCGGTCTACGGCGCCCCAGCTGTACTTGTAGGCCTCTTGTCCGCGCAGAAAATCGAACTCTTCCGCGCCTTCGCAGATCGCCTGCCTTATCGCTTGGCCGATGAGCAGCGCGCCGGGACTTTCCTCGGCATAGGCCGGATCGAAGCCACCGAGATAAGCGCAAGCGCGGCCACGATGATGGAACCCGTAATAGGCGCCCACGATCGCGTTACCGATCGTGATAAGCCAGCATCGGGCAAGCACCTGTGCGACCAGCTGCGGCAGCGCCTGACGGTGGAATGCTTCCACGCGGGAATCGGACAGAACGCCGTCGCCGTGTCCGGCCCAGCGCGCGCGGTGAAGGCGGATCAGGTGGTCGAGGAATGTCTGCGGATCGGACAAAGCGGGTTCGATGGAGACACTGCCGCGTCTCGACGCGGCCCTGTGGGCGCGGCGCAATTGGCGCCTCCGCCGCGCCGGAACACAGCCTTGAAGCGTCTGGTCGCCGGCGAGGGCGAGCACCGGGCAAGCGGCGTGACCGACGGCTTGGCATGATTCGAGCGCGGCATGCCTGATGGCAAGGCCGGCGCCGCCGGGAGGCAGGTCCTGCAAGATCCACTGTGACCAGCCGACGGAAAGAACGGCGCCACCGATGACTGCGCCGACCGGTTCGGCGATCTCGGGAAGACAAAGGACATCCAGATAGTCGCTCAACGAAATGCCGAGCGGAAGCAATCGCGCGCCGGCGTCGTGGCGTTCCAGATAGAGTGGCGCCAGGCCGACCAGATCGTCGCCACGCCAGATGGCGACCGTCGCTAGCTCGCCGGGAGCAAATGTCCGCCACCATGGCAGCAACCATGCGGGAGACTGGAACGGCGTCGCCGAGGGACTGCGCGACCAGAGTTCCCACCAGTGCGGCTCGAGGGCTTCGAGGTCCGCCGGATCGTCGATGATCTCACTGCGGAGCATGTCGCGCTCACTTTGCCGTCGCGAGCTGCCCGCTGTCTGTGCCGAGCCGTGCCAGCGCCCGATAGGCGTCCATGTAGGAGGAAACCATGCGGTCGAGTGAAAAGCGCCGCCGCGCCTCGGCTCGGCAGGTCTCGGGGTCCAGGCTGGGTGCGGCAGCGATGGCTTCGGCCATCTCGTCGACATCCCCGACCAGATACCCGGTCTTGCCGTGCTCGATCACATCCGGCAGTGCGCCATTCGGGAAGGCCACCACGGGGGTGCCGCAGGCGAGCGCCTCCATGGCGACGAGCGAACTGGTTTCCGCGGCAAGGCTCGGGATGACTAGGCAGCGGGCTGTGTTCAGCAGGCGCCGCTTGGCGACAAAGCCGAGCGGACCAAGGAAGCGGCGCCGGTCGTCCAGCCGGGGTTCGACCTCGTCGCGAAAATACGCTGTGTGCGTTTCGTAGGGATAGACCTTGCCACCGATGACCAGCGGCACTCTGGCCTTCTTGGCTGCGTCCAGCGCCAGATGGATGCCCTTTTCCGGGCAGACGCGGCTGAGCACGAGCGCAAAGTCGTGTTTGGCCTGCGGTTCGCTCAGCGCGTCGACGTCCACTCCGTTGGGAATCGGCCCGATCAGCCTGGCTCCCGGCGGCGCGGTTCTTTGCTGAGCCGCCGATACCGCATGCAGCCACAGATCCTCCCGCGCCGGATTGAGAGCGTCGGCCGGATACCAGTCGAGCGGCAAATGCAGGGTCACCAATGTCGGCCCGTCGCCCGGCAGATAGGCATCGAAATCGATACCGTGCAAATGGACCACGTCGATTGGCCAGCGAGCGCGTGCGGTAGCAATTGCGGCGCGATGAGCACGCTGTGCCCGGCGCTTCGCCGCTTCATCGAGCACGCCCGGTTCGGCCGGCGTCTCGATGAGGACACCCGCAGCGCTCGAGCCCTGGCAGCCGATCACGATCGAGCGGTGTCCGGCCTGTACGAGCGCCTGGTCGAGCATCGACAGCACCTGCTCGGCACCACCGACCGCATCCGGCCCGACCGGGGCGAGGGGATAGGCGACGTTGAGGACGGTGAGCGTCATGGCTGGAGAGCCGAAGCTCCTCACGCTGCGGAGGCGCGCAGCCTGCCGACCGAAGGGGCAGCGATGCTGCCGGCATATCGGCGCGTCATTGCCGCGCAGAAGTCGGCGAATTCCTCCGGCACCAGCGGCGGACTGCTGTGGTGCGGCATCATTCCGCGGTGTTCCGGCGTGAAGCAGAAGGTGACCGTCACGTCGAAGTCGGCCAACGCCTCCATCTGCCTGTCGAACCAGTCAAGTGCGTTGGGCCTGAAACTGTCGGCCCAGGAAAGCCCGGTGCGCAGATTGGTGACGCCGAGGCGTTTCATCCAGGCAACGGCGTCGTCCAGCCGGTGATCTTCGAAATGGAACCACTGCACCAGTCCCATTGCCGGCGTGTGGTGCAGGAACTCCTCGAGCGCGGGCTTTGGCGTGCCGTCCTGGCGGAGCAGGCCCATGTAGAAATGGCGGTAGTAAGACGAGCCTTCCGCCTCGCGATGGCGCGTCGTCGCTTCCCACTCGCGCGGCAGGTCGTAGAGGCTGTACCATTGGATGCGCGGTGCGTTGCCGATCAGCAATTCCGCGGTCCGGCGCAGGCCCCAGACCTGTACCTCCTCGGCGCCGAAGGTCGACACGCCGACCTCGCTGACCCATACCGGAAGATCGGTGACAGCCGAAATCTCCCCGATCTTCTGCGGCCATTCGTGGATCTGCCAGAGGTTCCAGTCGAGCGGGAAACCGTGCACGGCGACAGCATCGACATGATCGAGCACGTCGAACTCCTTCATCCGTGTCATGAAACCGGCATCGATCGGCGAGATGCCGCCAAGGACCTTGGTCAAGGCCGGATTCTCCGACGCGATCGCGTCGGCGGCCAGGATTGCCATGTTGGCGAAGCGGCTCCAGTCGGGGTCGAGCTCGGGATCCCAGTGGGATTTGTTGTTGGGCTCGTTCCAGATCATCGCGGCTTCAATCATTTATTTGTCCTTTCGACGGGTAGACGACGCCGCCACCGGCCGGCACGTCGGCGGTGCGGCAGAAATAGACCTCCTGCTCCGGTTGCAGGACGATCTCGAAGCCGGCGCTGCGCAGCATGGCTTCGGTGCAAGCGCGATTGGGAATCCACCAGTTGGTCGGGTCGTCGGCATAGCGATGCTCGATGAAATGCAGCTTTGGGAACTCCGGCCGGTCGAACAGGTCGTGGGTCCAGAAATGATAATTCTGCTCGAGCGCCGGCACGTTGGTGCTGCCGCGCTGCATCGACTGGAAGATCATCAGGTCCCGGGCGACGTGCTCCCGGATCAGATCGAGTGCGAGCAAGGGATGGCGCAAATGGTAGAGCACGCCCATGAACAGCACGATGTCGAACCGCTCATGCAGGGCGCCGACGTCGTAGACCGAGAGCTGCCGGAATTCGATGTCGCAGTCTGCTACCTCCGCGGCAAAGCGCGCCTGCGCCAGGTAAGCCTCATCGAAATCGATGCCAAGCACGCGACCGGCGCCGCGGCGTTTCATCTCGATCGAATAGAAACCCGCATTGCAGCCTATGTCGAGCACCGCCTTGCCGGAAAGATCGGTGGGAATCGCGTCGGCGAATTTGCGCCATTTGATCAGCGGATAGTTGCCGAGGAAATGGTCGGGAGCGGTTTCGATGCCGGCCAGTTCCATATTGTGGAACCATGGGCCGAGCGCATCGATACGGCGGCGGATTTCGGCATCGGAATGCAGCATGGCTAGCCTCCTTCGCCTGCGAGGACAGGGACGTGCTGGTGGCCGGGCAGCGTAATGGCGACTTGGTCGTCCTTGGTACCGGCGGCGCTTTCAAGCAGGCGAAGTGCGGTGCGGTAGCCGTTGAAGGTGCCGACGTCGACATAGGCGGTGCCAGCCTTGATGCCATAGGCATCGCCTCCGGCGGCGAGATAGGCATTGACCAGCGTGCCGATATATTCGTCGCACCGGTCCCGTTCCCGCCACAGCGCGGCGAGCTGGTGAAGGGTGCGGCCGGGCATCTTGAACGCACCCCAGATCCAGTTCGATTGGGCATTCTGCTGCTTGACCTGGATTTGCTTCACCCGGTCGTCCTGGTCGACAACGACGGCATCGAAGAACTCCGGCTGGTCCACCGGAAACAGCAGGAAGGACAGGCCGTCGTCCGGGAGGGCCAGGAAGCCGTCTTCGGGAAACCAGATCGTATCGGGCAACCCGACCAGAACGGTCTCATCGGCTGTGACGAGCGGTGCGGCACGGAAGATGGCGTCGCAAAGGCCGACCGGAGAGGGCTGCACCACAAACAGCGCAGTCGCGTCGGCATAGCCGGCAGAATAATATTCGAGGATATCCGACTTACCCGAGCCGATGACGAAGCAGATCTTGTCGGCCCCCGCGCGCACCATGCGGCGCACCAGGTATTCGCTGACCGCGCAAGGCCGCTCGGTGTTGCCGTCGATGCGGCTGCCGACCGGCAGAAGCTCCTTCGAAAAGCCGAGCGGCTGGATGCGGCTTCCCCGTCCGGCTGCGGGCACGATGCCCAACATCAAACTGCCTCCTTCAACGGCTCGCCATGCGTGGAGCCGTGCAGTGCATCGGACAGGATGCGGTCGAATTCCTTCGCGCGCCGCGCCGAGGTGTGTTCGTCCAGCACCCGCTCGCGCGCTCGGCGGCGGATAGCGTCAAGCTCGGCGTCGGACAGGTCGAGCGCGGCGACCACGTCGTCGGTGCTGTTCGCCACGACGATCTCTTCGCCGGGCCGGAAAAAGGCCTCCAGTCCCGGCCATGTGTCGCTCACCATCGCGGCACCGCAAGCGGCGGCTTCGAACAGCCGGCCGGAAGGACACCAGCCCCTTTCGGCCATCGCCTCGCGGGTCACGTTCAGGGTCAGCCGTGATGATGAAAAGAAGGCGGGGTGGTCGGCCGGCGGCAGATGCCGGACGAAGAAAATATTGTCGCTCCACGGGAATTCCTGCGGATATTGTGCGCCGCCAATGATGAAGCGGCGCTCCGGCAGGCGCGCAGCCGGACTGACCAGCAGCCTCTCGACCCCGGCCTGGCGGTCTGCCGCATAGGTCCCGAGATAGGAAAGGTCGCCGGCAAACTCCGGCCTGGGCGGGGCGGGCCGGTGTCGCTCTGGATCGACATGGCCGTAGAGCGGCATGACGCGGCGCGCACCCAGCATCGACCTCAATGCGTCGATCGCGGTTCCTCCCGTGTAGCTCAGCACGAGATCGAAATCGCGAAGCCCTTCCGGCCCGAAATAGGCCGGAGGCTCACCCTGTTCGATCCGCGCCAGCGTCACCGGCGTATCCAGATCGTAGAACACCTTCAGCCCGCGACAGGCCTGGTGGGCAAGGCGCGACGCGCTCACGGCATCGGGGCAATAGGAGGTGACGATGACCACATCGGCCTCATTCATCGCCTGCTCGGCAACGCGCTGGATGTCCTCCCAATCCTGATAAAGGACGAGGTTGCCGCCATCCAACTGGTCGAGGTCGCGCGTCCCGGCATAATAGGGAGTGTTGCGTTCGAAGAAGGTGATAGACCAGCCCAGCCCGGCCATCGCCCGGATCAATCCGCGCCACAGCGTGGCGTGCCCATTGCCCCACGACGATGTCACGGTAAGACCGAAAATGACCATGCGCATCCGGCAATTCCTCGTCAGGCAGCTTCGTTGAGTCTGATCAGCTTCGACCCCCAGTCCCCCCAAACAACCGTGGTGATCGACGCTGGGTCGATATCGAAGCGAAAGCAGTTTCCCAGCGACAGGCCGAGCACCTTGCACACGGTGGCCTTGATGACGTCGGCATGGCTGACCAGTGCGACGCCCTGGTTCTGGTAGGTGCCGCGGACCTGCTCGATCAATGAGACGACGCGTTGCTGCACGTCCAGCATGGTCTCGCCGCTCGGTGTTCTCGCCTGCTGACGGTGGTCGTTCCACACCCGCCAGTCGGCATCCTGGTTCAGCTCTTCGAAGGTCTTTCCCGACCAGGTGCCGAAGTCGATCTCATCGAGTTCCTCGCGGATCACGATTTCACCGGCATTGCAGGCAAGCGCGATCGGATTGGCAGTCTCCTGCGTGCGTTCGCGCGGGCTGCAGAAGATTGCCGCTATCGCCTCGCGTGCCATGCGGTCTGCCAGATGCGAGGCCTGTGCCTTGCCGGCTTCGCCGAGGCAAACGCCCGCCATCCGTCCGGCAAGATAACAGCCGACATTGTCGTGCGCGGCGTGGCGCACCAGAAAGAACGTCGTCGTCATTCCGCGGCATCGAGCATCGGCTCGTCCTTGCCGGCGATGAAAGAGAGCGTGCGCTGGCGGGCTTCCGCGTCGGTGAACTGCTCGGGCGGCGATTTCATGAAATAGCTGCAGGGACCGGTCAGCGCGCCCGCGATACCGCGGTCGAGCGCCAGCTTGGCGCAACGCACCGCATCGATGACGACGCCGGCCGAATTGGGCGAATCCCACACTTCCAGCTTGAGCTCGGCATTCAGCGGCACACCGCCGAAGGTCGTGCCTTCGACCCGGATATAGGCCCACTTGCGATCGGTCAACCACGGCACATGGTCGCTCGGCCCGACGTGAATGTTGCCGGGCTCCAGGGGAACGTCGATCTGGCTGGTGACGGATTGCGTCTTTGAGATCTTCTTCGATTCCAGCCGCTCGCGTTCCAGCATGTTGAGGAAGTCGGTGTTGCCGCCGAAATTGAGCTGGTAGGTGCGATCGATGCGCACGCCGCGCTCGCGGAACAGGTTGGCGAGCAGACGATGTACGATCGTCGCACCGACCTGGCTCTTGATGTCGTCGCCGATGAGCGGCAGGCCGTGCTGCTCGAAGCGCCGGCGCCACTCCGGCCGCGAGGCGATGAAGACGGGTATGCAGTTGACGAAGGCACAGCCCGCCTCGAGCGCGCACTCGGCATAAAAGCGCGTTGCCTCCTCCGAACCGACAGGCAGATAGGACACCAGGATTTCGGCGCCGCTTTCGGCGAGGATCTTGCTGATGTTGGCGACGGGTTCGTCGGCCTCCTGGATCTCGTCGCGCAGATATTTGCCGATGCCGTCCAGTGTCGGCCCGCGTTCGACGCGAACGCCGGTAGGCGCCACATCGGCAAAGCGGAAAGTATTGTTCGGCGCGCTGTAGATCGCGTCTGCCACATCGCGTCCGACTTTGCCCTTGGCGACATCGAAAGCGCAGACCACCTCGATGTCTTTGACATGGTAGCCGCCAAGATCGGCATGCATCAGCCCGGGGATGGGCTCATCGCTCCTTGCGTCACGGTAATAGGTGATGCCCTGAATAAGGGAGGAGGCGCAGTTGCCCACGCCTACTATTCCGATCCGAACTTTCTTCGATCCCACGAAACCGCTGCCTATGCTGTTGAAGGTAAGTTCTTCGTGCCAAACCACCTGCCTCGCTGATTGTTCCTTGCCGGCTGCAAAAATCGTGCAACCGATGGTGGATCAAAGTAGCGCTCGCCGAGTTGTGCAGCTGGGAGTGAGGCCAACCGGGACGGAACAATGATCGTCTATGGCGACCACAAGCGAATTGAGAGCGCGCGATATGTTCGCGGCTCGGCCTGCGAAGCGGCCGGGCACATTGCGGATATGCCAAGCGGGATCGGACGGCACGCAGCCCTGGTCGGCCTGTTCATCAAGATCTCGGAATTGGTCCAGGGCCTTGCCGATGCTGAATTCGAGGCCAACGGCATGGACAGGAATTCCCGACAGCGGATCGCGGGCGCAAATCTCCTGGTCGGCTTGGCCCGGGACGTGGGCAGATCGTGGGCGGCCGGATTCGCCATCGACGGCCCGGTCGATGCCGAAGTGCCGCGAATGCTGGCCGAACTCGATTGCGATGGCGAAATCCTCATCGGCACGGCCGAGGGCTACGCCCATTACGCGCTCTATCCGGAGAGCTATTTCGTCGCCGCACGGCAGTCGGGTCTCGATGCGAACACATGCGTAATCGGCATCCGCAGCATCGGCCTGGGATTGGCAGCGATGGTGGCGGCAGCCATCGGCGCGCCGGCACCCGTCAGCGTCCGTCCGACCGGTCATCCGTTTCGCAGGCGGCTTGCCGCCGATCCGGAACTGATCGGCGGCTGGAGGACAAGGCCATCGGCCCATTTCGCTGTCGTCGATGAGGGCCCGGGCCTGTCCGGCAGCTCGTTTCACGCAGTCGTCGCATGGCTGCAAAGGCTGGGCATCGATGCCAGGCGCATCCATCTGTTCCCAAGCCATTCGGCTGGCCCGGGCCCCGAGGCATCGACGAACAGTCGGGAGGCATGGACGGTTTGCCAAAAACACAGCGTGGATTTCGAACGGACTTTCCCCGCTGGATCCGCTGTCCCGACGTTGCGGGATTGGGTGGCCAGGACGATCGGCAGCACAGCGGCCAGCCTGACCGAAATATCTGGCGGAGAGTGGCGTCGCTTTCGAGACAGGACGGAGGAACATTGGCCACCTGTTCACCGCGGCTTCGAGCGGCGAAAGTTTCTTGCTTCTGCGGGCCGGGAAAAATGGTCGGTCAAATTCGTCGGCCTCGGTGAAATCGGAATGCACAAGGCCGAGACTGCCAGGAGGCTGAATGACGCAGGCTTTGGCCCGGACATCGCCGGGCTGTGCCATGGCTTTCTCGTTGAACGCTGGATCGACGGTACAACGCTGGAGCGGGCAAGGCATTCGAAAGAAAAAATGGTCGCTCATCTCGCGCGCTATCTGTCCTGGCGCGCAGCCAATCTGCCCGCCTCCGAACAGGGCGCCTCGCTGGAGGCGCTTGCCGACATGGCCGTGCGGAATACAAGTGAGGCGCTGGGCGAAAGCCGCGCGGCGGAGCTGCAGACCTGGTTCTCGAAACAGGCTCCGCCCAAGACCATGCAGCGGGTCGAGATCGACGGGCGGCTTCATCCGTGGGAGTTCATCCTTTCGCGCGGTGGAAGGCTGGTCAAGACGGACGCCCTCGACCATTGCCGATCGCACGATCTGATCGGCTGCCAGGACATCGCCTGGGACATTGCCGGCGCCCGTGTCGAGTACAGCCTCTCCGACGCAGCGACTGCGGCACTGTGCAAAGCTGTCGAGGCGACTACGTCTCGTCCCGTCGATGCCAATCTGGTCCACTACTACGAGCCCTGCTATCTCGCCTTCCAGCTTGGCTTGTGGAGCATGGCTGAGCGATCGGGCGATGATCGGGAACAGATCCGGCTGGCGGCCGCGGCAAGACGTTACGCTGCCGCGCTGCTTCGTTTCCTGGAAAGCCAAGGCGACCTGCCGCCGCTCGAGCGGGATCAGTCCAGCCGGCGAAGCATATCCGCTTCCTTTTCGAGGATGGCCGCTACCTCCTCGCGCTGAAGATGCGTCATCATCAGGCTCACACAACATTCCAGATAGGTGATGGAGGCGCGCCGCAGGAAGGCAGCCGTCTCCTTTGCGGCCATTTGTTCGATGTCTTT
Organism: Mesorhizobium sp. M0633; assembly: GCF_040320645.1. Taxonomy (NCBI): domain Bacteria; kingdom Pseudomonadati; phylum Pseudomonadota; class Alphaproteobacteria; order Hyphomicrobiales; family Phyllobacteriaceae; genus Mesorhizobium; species Mesorhizobium sp. M0633. Next base: position 12,135 of record NZ_JAMYQC010000023.1, on the reverse strand, counting down.
GGCGGATCGCTTCGGATGCACAATCGTCTCCATGCCGGTACCTTGGCAGAACCAGAAGCTGGACGGGTTGTTCCCGCGACGAGAAAAAGTGACCAAATCCGAGACGACGGCGCTTTCCGTCGTGACCAAGCAGCGGCCAGACGCTCCCCGCCTTCAGGCCGGCAGATTTTGCAGCCGGCCTGATGCAGAACGCACGGTGGCGGCAATTCGACGTCTTCCGTCGATCATCTGCGCCGTCTCAAGCTCGGCAAAATAGCCGATTGTGCGCACCAAACCCTGCCTGAGCGGCACTTTTGGCGACCAGCCGAGAAGCTTCCTTGCGCGGGAAATGTCGGGTTGCCGACGACGAGGATCGTCTTGCGGCAGCGGCAGGAATTTCAAGCCCGATTTGGTTGCGGTCATGCCTCTCACCAGGCTCGCCAGTTGCAGGATGGTGAACTCCCCCGGATTGCCCAGATTGACGGGCTGGCTCGGATTGGGATTGACCTCCATCAACCGGATCAAGCCGTCGACCAGATCGGAAACGTAGCAGAACGACCTGGTCTGCAGCCCGTCGCCGAATATCGTCAGCGGCCGTCTCTCGAGTGCCTGCATGATCAGATTGGAAACGATCCGTCCATCCGCAGGATCCATCCTGGGACCATAGGTGTTGAAGATGCGCGCTACACGGATATCGGTTTTTCCCATTCTCAAATAATCGAAGCACAAGGTTTCGGCGGTGCGCTTGCCTTCGTCATAGCAGGCGCGGGGGCCGATGCAGTTCACGTGGCCGACATAGTCTTCCTTCTGCGGATGCTGTTCGGGATCGCCATAAATTTCGCTGGTGGACGCCTGCAGGAACCGGGCGCCATTGCGGGCGGCGAGCTCCAGCAGATTGAGCGTTCCGATGACGCAAGTCCGCGTCGTATGGACCGGGTCGGCCTGGTAACGCGGCGGCGAGGCCGCGCACGCCATGTTGAAGATGCGGTCAACCGGTTCGCCAAGCTCCAACGGTCGGCAAATGTCTTGCTTGATCAGCCGAAAATCCGGACGATCGGCGATCGATGCTATGTTCTCCATGCGGCCGGTAAGGAAATTGTCGACGCAGATCACGCGCCAGCCGGCCTGGAGCATTGTCTCGCAAAGATGCGAACCGAGGAAACCTGCGCCGCCGGCGACAAGCACGGTCTTGGTCCGTTGCGCCTTTCTTGATAGCTGCATCTCTATCTTCTCCCGTCTGCGGGTCATGCTGCGCTCTCGACGTCCAGATCGAGAACAGAACGTGGCGATTTGGCCTGCGCCAGCAGCGAAACGAATTCGCGGGCTCTTGCGATGCTTGTGTGAGCTGCGAGGATGAGCACGCGCGCCTGCCTGGCCATGGCAAGCCGGGCGCCGTCGGATTCCCCAGACAGGATACCGATTACGTCCTCGGTCCTGCGCGCCGTGTGGATCGTCCGCTCTGGAAACAGGCTGTCCAGTCCGGCCCAGCTATCGCTGATGATCGCCGTGCCGCAGGCGGCTGCCTCGAAGAGGCGCACGCTGGGCGACCATCCGGCCGCGATCATGGAACTGCGCGTGACGTTCAACGTGTAGCGTTGGCGGCTGTAAAAGGCGGCGTGATCTGCCGGCGGCAGGTGTTCGATGCGATCCACATTGTCCGGCCAGGCGATTTCGCGCGGATATTGCGAGCCTGCCACGACGAAGCGGCGCTCCGGCATGCGACGCGCCGGTTCGAACAGCAGGGCCTCTAGCGTCGCCTGGCGGTCGGGGCTGTAGGTGCCGAGATAGCCGAGATCCCAGCGGATTGGATCACCGGTTCCGTGATGCCGTTCCGGGTCGACGGAGCAGTAGAGCGGCTCGGCCCGCCTCGCGCCGAATTCCGCCGTCAGACGGGCAAGCGTCGGCCCGCCGGTGAAGGAGAAGTAGACGTCGAAATACGGGACCTGCCGCCTGGCAATGTACTCGCAATCATCGGTCGAAAGCTTTGCCAGCGTGATCGGCGTGTCGATGTCGTAGAAGCAGAACTGACCCGTGCACAGCGATGCCACGACGTCGATGATTTCAGGGCCTTCGGGAACGAAGGAGCCGACGACCACGATATCGGCATCGCGCAGACAGCGCGCAAAATTGCGGCGAAGATCATCGATCGTTTCATAGTAGCGCAAGGCGCAGAAATCGGGATCGCGCAGATCCCGGTGACTTGCGTACCACGGCACGTCGCGTTCGAGAAAAGTGACGCGGTGGCCGAGTTCGTGGAGACCTTTAAGCAGCCCCCGAAAGGTGGTGGCGTGGCCGTTTCCCCAGGATGAGGAGAGCGACAGGCCAAGAAAGACGATGTCGAGCGGCTTTGTCATTCGGCCGCCTCCACGGTCGGACGCTCGAAATGGCGCCTGAAGATGGCGTCGGCTAAAACGGCACGTGTCGTGTAGGTATGTTCGCCAAGCACGCGCCGAAGCGCCGATGTCCCGATCGCCTTAGCCCGTTCGGCACTAAGGCTTTGCATGATCTCGGCGACGTCCTCGCCATCGCGCGCGACCAGGATTTCCTCGCCGGGTTTCAGGAACAGGTCCACGCCGAGCCAGGCGTCGGTGATGAGGCATGCGCCGGCGCCCGCCGCCTCAAAAACGCGCGTCGCAGGTGAAAAGCCATTGGCCGCCATGCTGTCGCGGCTGATGTTCAGCACCGCCTTGGCCGTGACGTTCAATGCATTGTGGTCGCGCGTGCCGACATGGCCGAGCCATCGGACATTGGCGGGCATCTGCTTGTCGCCCCAGCCCGATCCGCCGAGCAGGAAGCGCTGATCGGCGGAGCGGCCGGCCGGGTCGAGGAAGAAGGCTTCGACGCGCGCCTCGCGGTCCGGCAGCCGGTTGCCGAGAAAGGCGAGATCGCAGGCAAAGCGCATGTCCTTGCCGACCGGATGATGCGTTTCCGGATCGAGCGCATTGTAGATCGGCACGCATTCGGCCGCCCCCATTGCCCGATAGGCCCAGACCACCGGGTCGCCGCCGCCATAGGTCAGCACGAGGTCGATTTCCTGCAGCGCGCGATGCAGCGGATGGTCGGGCTCGTCGCGCAACTGGCCAAGCGTCGCCGGCGCATCGACATCCCAGAATACGGTGAGCGCACCGGCACGGGCGTGATCGAGCACCGCCCGCAACAGCGCGTCGTCGGCGAAACCGACGCCGCTCGCCTTGACGACGATATCTGCCTCCGCCGCCCGCGCCGCCACCTGCATCAGCGCCTGTGGGGTCGCCTCATAGACGACGACGGCACACCAGTCCGGCGCCTCGATGTCGCGGTTCTTCTGGCGATCGTAGACATCGGGCTCATAGAAGGTGATGTCATAGCCGAGCCTGGCCAGAGCCTTGAGCAGCCCGCGGTAATAGGTGGCCGCGCCGTTCCAGTAGGACGACAGCAGGCTTGACCCGTAAAATGCAATCTTCATTCGGCGGCCTCCGTTGCAAGAATCGTGTCCGCGGCTTGGCGGCGCCCGCATTCGGCGAGCACGCCGAACAATTGATCCGCCCGGTGCCGGCATGTGTGCCGCAAGCGGATGGTCTCGAGGCCCGATGTCGCCAGAGAAGCGGCGAGATCCGCGTCGTGCAGCACGGCGCGAAGATGACGCCGCATCTCGGAACCGTTGTTTGCAAACAGAAAATCTACGCCGGGCCTGAACAGGCGTTCGACATCGGACCACGGCGCCGAAACGAGCGGGATGCCGCAGGCGAGCGCCTCGAACATGCGGATGGTCGGGATGCCGGGCAGGCTTTCGCGGTATGGACGCCTGGGGATGTGCACTGTGATGCGGTTTGCTGCAAACGCCTTCGGCACGTCGGCGTTGGCGATCCAACCTTCGTAGCGCAGGCCGGCGGCCGCAAGGTCGGCGAGCGCTTGCCGTGGATAGCGAACGCCGTGGACAGTGCCGCTCAATCCGAGCTCACGCACCGGCTCGACCAGGAATTCCCTGATTTCGGCGCTGCGCTCGTCGTCGCCCCAATTGCCGATCCAGATCAGGTCGGCGCAGCGCTCGATTTCAGGATGGGGCTCGAACAGATGGTCATCGGCTGCCTCGTGCCAGGTAAAGACCCGCTTGCCCCATCCGGCGCGAAGATAGCTTTCCCGCAGCGCCTCGCCGAAGGCGAGCACGCCGTCGTAATGTTCAAGCTGCAAGGCAGAAATCGCTTGCGTGGCCGAGATGGCGCGATGGTGCGTGTCGTGGAACAGCAGCGTGAAACGGCCGCCAGTTGCTTTCGCCTTGCCCAGCCGCGCAACAAGGTCCGGCTCGGTCCACTCATGCACGATCACCACATCGGCATCGGATATCCAGGCTTCGTGGTCGAAAGCGGCATCGTAGGTCACCGGCATCAACTCGGGGAAATCCTTCCGGAATCGCTCGATCGCGAAGGACCCTTTCTCGGCTACCAGGTTCGACCGGCTCCAGCCGTCGGCGGGTTCCAGCGCGATCGCCTGGTGCCCGCGCGCGACCAGCTCGCGCATGATGCCGCGCAGGAAATGTGCGTTGCCGTGGTTCCAGTCGGAAACGATCGAATGGGTGTAGAATAAAAATCGCATAATCAATTATCCGCCATGGTGGCCAGGGCCGCCTTGTCGTAGACGCCGCGCATGGCGGTCGCCTGCCTTGCCAGTGAAAATCTGCGGCTTCGGCGCGCCGCCGCCTCACCGAGTTCTCGCCGGCGCTGCGCGTCATTGCAAAGGCCATTGATGCAGCTGGCGAGATCGCCCGGATCGCGCACGTCGTAGAACAGGGCCGCGCCGTCCCACAGTTCCCGGTAGGTCGCGATATCGGCGAGCACCAAGGGCGTTGCCGACATTGCGGCTTCCAGCGTGGCCAGGCCGAACGGTTCGTAGAGCGACGGCGATACGAAGATACCGGCCCGAGCCATCAGCGAGCGCACTTCCTCATGTGGCACCGGCCCGAGGGGAACGGCGCCACTGAAGCCAACATGCTGGCCGTCCGGCCCTTGCTGCGAGCCGGCGACGAAGACCGGCCATTGCGTCAGGGAGGCGGCCTGGTCCAGCACCGCCGCATTCTTTCCTTCGTCCCACCAGCGCGCGGCGGCGAAAACGACCGATTCCCGTCTTTCGCTCTTCGCGCCGGGCCGCGCCCCGTTGCCGACGACGCTCAGGCGCGCGATCGGCCCGTAGCAGGTTTCGAGCATGTCGGCATGGCTGCGGCTGGGCGCAACGACCATTCCTGCTTTGTCGAGACCGCGCCGGTTGCGGTCCTTCTGCCAAGCCCATTCGCCGTCCGCCGCCTGTCCCTTGACGGCGTGGAACCATGTCACCACGCAGGAATGCGACACCGCCACGACGGGGCAGGGCACGTCGAGCCCCGCGGCCTGCGTCGGCGCGTTGAGATGGACGATTTCGACGGCGTAGTCACGTATGAGCGGGTGCAGCTCCTGCTGCAATGTGTCGAGGTCGTGCTCGTTGCGGGTCATCCAGTCGGGCGGCGTGTTGAGCCATGTCAGCGTTGCGAATGACTGGGCCTCCTCGGCCTGCTGCCTGGACGGTTCCGGACCAAGCCCGGCAAGCACGACGCTGTCGCCGCCGGCGACCAGTTGCCTGGCCAGATCGAGCGCATAGCGCCAGACGCCGCCAACCGCATCGACAGTCATCAGGATACGCCGCGGCCGCGGGCTCAGTGTCCGCAACATGTGGCCTCCAATTCGGCCAGCGGACGCGGCCGCTTCTCCTGGATGTCGCTGAACGTTCGGAAGGATGCGAGATAATGTTCATGCGCGCGCTCCCAGGCGAGATCGTCCGGCTCGCCCCAAAGTTCGCGGTAGCTCGGCGAACTCGGATAAGGATAGAGCGGCACCGGTTCGTTGGCCCAAACGCCGTTGTCGATCAGGTGCTTCCGCCAATAATCGACGAGCGCGGGATCGTCCTCGACCACGCCGATCAGATTGGCCTGCACGAACGGCACGTGGCGCCTTGCGTCGACCAGCAACGCGGCCAGCTCCTCGGTGCCCAAACGGCAGCGTTTTGCCAGCATGGCGCGGCCTTCCACCGTCAGGCTTTCGAGGCCCGCCTCGATCGAGACGCAGCCGGCGGCACCGAGCAGCTTCAGCAATTCCGGCTTCCAGAGGTCGATACGGGTCTGCACGCCGAACTTCACATCACGATCGACCAGCGCCTCCAGCAATGCCTTTTGCGGCAGGAAGATCTCGTCGATGAAATAGATGTAGCCGACGCCCTGTGCGATCAGCCGGTCGATCTCGGCGATCACTGCTTCGTGGTTCCGGCGGCGATAGGCATCGCGGAAATCGATCTTGGCGCAGAAACTGCAATTATACGGGCAGCCGCGCGACGCCTCGACCTCCGCTCCAAAGCCGACCTGGTCGTCGTCGAAGCGGTGATGATGGTGCGAATGGGCGGCAATCCAGTCTGATGGCCATTCGAGCGCTGGGTGATCGATGAACGAGCTCGCATGCACGCCGCCGTTCGAGACCAGTTCTCCATCCTCGAAGTGGGCGGTGGACGGCACCGCACTCCAGTCGTCGCGGCGGGCAAGTTCCGCGACCACTTCCTCGCATTCGCCGCGCACGACGATGTCGACGCCAAGCTTGCGCAAAGTCGGCGTCGGCGTCGCCGAGCCATGCGGCCCGACGGCGACGGTGCGACCGCCGCGCCCGGCAAGATGGTTGAGGAAATCGGCCGGCACGCGCAACTCGGGCGGTGCGCAGCGCCAGAACAGGTAGGTCGGCGCGGTGCTGACGATGGTCATGTCAGGCTCGAATGCGGCGACGCGATCGGCGAGCGCGGCGTTGTCGAGCTTCTGGATCTGCCCGTCCAGCATCAGCACCTCGTGGCGGGCTGCTTCGAGCAGCGCTTTCGAATAGCCGAGTTCGAGCGGCAGATGCGGCTGGCGGCAGCCGAAATAGATGCTGTCCTGGTACGTCCAGGACGGATTGACCAGAGCGACCCTCATGCCACGTACCTCGCCGGTTCGGGATGCGGGTCGAGGCGATGACGCTGCAGCCAGTCGGCGAGGTCGCGGATGCCGTTTTGCCACGGGACGTGCGCTTTCCACCCCAGCGCCGCCTCGATCGCGCGCGTGTCGGCGACGAAGAACGGTTGGTCGCCGGTGCGTTCGCGGTCGTAACGAATCGGAACGTCCCGTTTCGTTATGTCGCGAATCTCCTTCAGCAGCATGCGCAGGCTGACGGCGTTTTCCGGTCCGCCGCCGAGATTGAATGCTTGGCCCTTGATCGCCTCGATGCGGTCGAGCACGGCGCGATAAGCCGCGACCGCGTCGGCAACATGGAGGATGTCGCGCACCTGCTTGCCATCACCGTAGATGGTGATCGGCCGGTCGGAGAACGCGTTAAGCAGGAAATGGGCGACCCAACCCTGATCCTCCGTCCCGAACTGGCGCGGTCCATAGATGCAGCTCATGCGCAGCACCGCCGTCGGCAGGTCGTATGACTTGGCGTAGTCGAGGACATACTGGTCCGCCGCGCCCTTGGAGCAGCCATAGGGCGTGCAGAAATCGAGGCCGCGCGTCTCGTCGACGCCGTGCGCTCGGACGCCCGCGTCGCGAGGCGCGTATCTGCCGTCTTCTTCGCGCATAGCAAGGTCGGCGAGGCGGCCATAGACCTTGTTGGTGCTGGCGAAAACGACGGGGATGCGCTTGCCGCTGCGGCGAGCGGCTTCCAGGACGTTGAACGTCCCGCGCAGGTTGATGTCGAAATCCTCGTCCGGCCGAACCAGGCTCGTGGTGACGGCGGTCTGCGCGGCAAAGTGGAAAACCGCCCTCGAGCCTGCCACCAACGGCGTGAGCGCCTCGGCGTCACGGACATCGGCGATTTCGACAGCGAGGCGGTTGCCGTGCTTTTGCGTCAGCCATTCCAGGTTCTGTTCGATGCCGGGACGGCTCAGATTGTCGATGACCAGCACCGGCTCGCCGTCCGACAACAGGCTGTCGGCGAGGTTCGAGCCGATGAAGCCGCTGCCGCCGATAATGGCGACGGGCGCTTCGCGAAAATTGCGTGAATCCGGTCTCATGATACCAGCCCTCGCGCTTCGAGTTCCCGCTTCATCTCGGCGCTGCGATCGATGGCGACCGTGTTACGCACCCAGGCGACGAAATCGCCGAGCGAATGCTCCAGCCGGTGCTGCGGCTGGAAGCCGAGCAGTTCGCGCGCCTTGGAGATGTCGGCAAAGCAGTTGCGGATATCGCCGGAGCGTGCCTTGCCGAGGATTTCCGGCTGGCGCCCAGGCACGCCCATCGCTTCGGCGAGCAGCCGGGCGACCTCGCTGACCGGGTAGGCCCGCCCGCTGCCGATGTTGATGACGTGGCCGCGCGCCTGAGGCTGTTCCAGCGCCAGCCGGAAGGCGAGGGCGACATCGCGTACATGAACGAAGTCGCGCTGCTGTTCGCCGTCTTCGAAAATCAGCGGCCGCTGGCCATTGGCGATGCGCGAGGCGAAGTTCGCCAACACGCCGGTATACGGGTTGGAGAGTGCCTGTCCGGCGCCGAAGACATTGAACAGGCGCAGCGCCACCGCATCGACGCCATAGGCTTCGCCGAAGATCAGTACGGCGCGTTCCTGGGCGTATTTTGTCAATGCGTAGATCGAGGCGAGGTCGACCGGTTTCTGCTCGTCGGTCGGCAGCGGCAACAGGACTTCTCCTTCCGGCGACAGGGGATTCCATTGGCCGCTGCGGATGTCGTCCGGCTGCCGTCTTGCATTGTCGATGCGCTGGCCGTCCGGCGTGGCATAGAGACCCTCGCCATAGACGCTCATCGACGAAGCAACGACGATACGTTCGATCGGGCGTTTGATCAGCACTTCCAGCAACGTGGCGGTGCCGAGGTCGTTGGCGCCGACATAGCGGGCGATCTCGTACATGGACTGGCCGACGCCCACTTCAGCCGCCAGGTGAATGATCGCGTCGACATCGTCGACCGCCTCTGCGATGGCGTCGCGATCACGAACGTCGCCTTTGATCAGCTTGGCGCCTGGCGGCAGGCTGATTGCCTCGCCGCCATGCACCTGGTCCAGCAGCGCATCGAGAATTGAAACCCCATAGCCATGTTCAACGAGTTCCTGGGCGACGTGGCGGCCGATAAAACCGCAGCCTCCCGTGACCAGTATACGTTTCACGACAACTCCTCATACGAATGGCTTTGCCGCCCCAAACTTCCGGGCGAAAGGTTTGTTCCCTTGCTTCAACAAAGTTCAGGAGGCTCGCCGGGGTAGGTTCAACCAGGCGTGGGAACATCGAAGGCTGCTTGGTGTTAGGAGCCATGTTCGACCAACCGCGCACATGCCGGGCAGCGATGCATCTGCTGGTTGTGTGGAGGCAGACCGGCAACGCGGGGGTCTCGCGGTCTGCGGTGGAATCGAAGGGAGATTGCGATGTCTGAATCGAAGACGACCACCGATCACGACGAAATCCGCCGTTGGGCCGAGGATCGCGACGGGCGGCCGGCGGTGGTGCGCACCAAGGGCGAGGGCGGCATACTGCGCATCGACTTCGGCGAGCCTGAAGAGACGTTCGAGCCCGTCGAATGGGACGAGTTCTTCAGGATCTTCGATGAGAACGAACTGGCGTTCCTCTACCAGGATGAGACCAGCGGCGGAAAGACTAGCCGCTTCAACAAGTTCGTCGAGCGCAGCCGGAAAGGCTAACATCGTCTAGTACCCCTGCATGTCGCGTTGGCCGCAGAACTATTCGAGACGACGGAAGCGATCGAGCGCGTCCTCGTCATAAGGGATGCCTCCCAACTCTCGGGGTGCGCCGAGGCTAGACTTCGCCTGGAAAAGGCGACGACGCGCATCATCGACTATGGCAGCGGCGACCTCACGCAAGAACCCTTTCACGTGAGGATCGTGCTTGCAGATGGCGTCGCCGCCTACGTCGGATCGGCCAACCTGCTCAGGCGCTCGAAGGTAGCAAACCCGAGTGCGGAATGTTATCGAGGGTCCGGCTGTTCATGCCGTCAAAGTGCTCGTCGATGCGGTTGCCAACATGGCGGAAGCAATCTCCACGAGGTGCTGACCACGAAACGGTATCATGGAACTATTGCCAATGCCGTCATGGCGAGAGTGTTAGCGCAATCGCTGTCACCAGAAGCGCGCGCTTATGTGCCGTGCTGGAATGCACATGAAGAATCCGCGTCCGCGCGGCCTCGTCGATTTCCTTGCCTTCGAGGAAATCGTCGATCTGTTCATACGTGACGCCATGGGCATCTTCGTCAGGACGAAGCGGGACAAGGTTCTCCAGGTCGGCGGTCGGGATCTTGTCGACGAGTTCGGGCGGAGCGCCCAGATGCGCGGCCAAGGCTCGCACCCTGCGTTTGTTTAGCCCCGAAAGAGGAAGGATATCGGCGGCGCCGTCGCCGAACTTGGTGAAGAAGCCCATCAGTGCCTCGGCCGCATGGTCGGTGCCGATGACCAGTCCTCGGCTGGCGCCGGCGAGCGCGAACTGGGCAATCATGCGCTGACGCGCCTTGATGTTGCCAAGCAAGAAATCCTCGCGGCCTGCGTCGCCGAACTCGACACCAGCCCGCTTGATCGAATCTAGCATTGCGTCGGCAGCCGGCTTGATGTCGACCCGATGCACTTCGTCCGCCCCTATGGTGTCCAAAGCCCGCTGGGCGTCGCTCTCGTCGGCCTGGTTGCCATACGGGAGCCGAACGGCCAGGAATTTGGCGTCGTATCCAGCCGTTCGCAGTTCCTCAACGGCCCGTTGAGCCAGAAGGGCCGCGGCAAGTGAATCCACCCCGCCGCTGATCCCCAGCACATAGGTGCTGAGCCCCGATGCACGCAGATACGTGCCGAGAAATTCGATACGCCGGCGTGCCTCCAGCGCGACGTCAACACTGGGAGCGACACCCAACGCGTTGATAATCATTTCCTGTTCGGTCATTGGCAGTGGGTGGTCCTGATATCACAGCATTCCGTCTGGTACCTCTGCACAGAGGATTCAATTGGTTCGATGGGTTGTAGCCGGGGAAGCCTATCGGGTTCGACAAGCAATTCAATGCAGCGCGCGAGGCTGGTTGCCTGCGGATCAATCCAGCGCGCTCAAGGGCGAGCACCATCTGATGGACGGAAGGTGCGGTGACGCCGAAGAAGCGCTGCATGTCGCGTTCGGCCGGCGCGCGACCGTTTAGCAGGCCGTAGATCCGGATGAAGGCGAGGTACTGGCCCTGCTTTTAGCTGAAGCAGGGTCGGTCTGGCGGCCGTCCGTCAACTAATTGATTCATTTTCTGACTCTTCCGGAACCTCCGCAACCGAAGGAGGCCTTCCGGATGAATGTACGCTATCGCGTCGATCTCGACCAACCCGAACGCGACGAACTCACAGCCATGCTGGCAGGCGGCAAGCATCCGGCGCGCAAGCTCAAGCGGGCGCAGATCCTGCTTGCTGCCGATGCCGGCCGCAGTGACGAGACCATTGCCACAACGGTGGCGGTCGGCGGCTCCACTGTCTACCGCACCAAGCGCCGCTTCGTGGAGATGGGCCTGGAGGCGGCGCTCAGCGAAGAGCCACGCGCAGGCGCGCAACGCAAGCTGACGGGCAAGGAAGAAGCCCTGCTGGTGGCACCGCCTGCTCCAGTCCGCCGCCGGGTCGGGCCCGTTGGACACTGGATCTGCTGGCCGATGCGTTCGTCAACCTGACCGAGCACGAACAGCTGTCGCGCGAGACGGTGCGCCGGCGCCTGGCCGAGAACGATCTCAAGCCGTGGCGCAAGGACATGTGGTGCATTCCAAAGGTTGACGCGGAGTATGTCGCGCGCATGGAGGATGTGCTCGACCTCTATGCCGAGGCACCGGACCCGAAGCGGCCGGTGGTGTGCTTCGACGAAAGCCCGACCCAACTCATCGGCGAGGTGCGTCAGCCAATCCCGGCCGCGCCGGGAAGGCTGGAGCGCTACGACTGCGAGTACAAACGCAACGGCACCGCAAACCTGTTCGTCTTCCTCGACGCGCATCGTAAGCGCTGTTTGCCTCGCACCTTGACCACGACGCCGTTGTGCCGTTTCGAAGACTGCCGCTGTGACGGAGATGGCAACAATGCGCCAATGAACGAACCCGCTCGCGGGAGGGGCGCGGGGTTTGAGGCGTGAGCTTTGTTGGCAGCGTCGGTGAGGCTTTAATCGATCAGGGGTGACGGACGG